>NZ_JBIWLW010000026.1:0-134573 GCF_044766385.1 Streptomyces sp. NPDC102274
CGCTACCACCGCGGCCTGCAACGTGTCTTCTACACCTCCGCACTCATCAGCATCCAAAAGTGCGAGGAATCCCGTCGCTTCTACGACCGCAAGCGCGCCGAAGGCAAGCGGCACACCCAGGCAGTCCTCGCGCTGGCCCGACGGCGCGTCAACGTCCTGTGGGCCCTCATCCGTGACGGACAGTGCTTTCAACCTGGACTCCAGGTCACAGCAGTTGCTTGACAACGGCATTAGGAGGTGACGCCGGTACGGTAGAAACTCCAGTCCAGTGGAGGTTCAAGTGCCTTTGCTCGATGAGACGCTCGGGATCGGCGACCTCTCACGGCTGACGGGCGTACCGGTACGGACCATTCGGTTCTACTGCGACGAGGGCATCCTCGACTCGGTGCGCAGCACGGGCGGGCACCGAAGGTTCGACCAGGCGGCGGTGGAGCGGCTCGGCCTGGTCCGACGGCTGCGTGGGCTCGGACTCGGACTGCCCTCCATCAGGGACGTACTCGACGGCGAACGCTCCGTGGCCGAGGTCGTCGCGGCCGAACGGGCCGCGCTCGACGTGCGGCTCGCGGACCTGGCCTGGCGGCGGGCCTCGCTGCGCGCCGTCGAGGAGGCCGGACCGGCCGACCGGGCCGCCAGGCTGGAGCTGCTGGCCGCCGTGGAGAACGGGGGCGCCGCCCGCGACGCGCTGATCGACTTCTGGAGACGCACGATGGTCGCCCCGGTGTCCGAGGCGATGCTCACGGCGTTCGTGACCATGGCCGTGCCCGAGCCGCCCGCCGACCCGACCCCGCCGCAGGTGGTCGCGTTCGCCGAACTGTTCGCCCTGGCCGACGACCGGGAACTGACGCGTCGCCTGCAGGCCATGGCGCGGGCCAACGCCGAACTGGTCGCCGACGAGGACGAGTTGTTGAACGCGATCAGCGAGGCGTGTGCGCTGGCCCGGCCCATGGTGCGGGCGGGCGAGCCGCCCCGCGTGGGACCCGCACTCGACCGGTTCGTCGCGGCACACGCCTCGGTGCGCGGCGGCAAGGACACCCCGCGGTTCAGAGACAGGCTGCTGGCCTGCGTGGCCGCCGACCGTGACCCGCGGATGCGCCGCTACTGGCGGCTCGTGGCCGAGGCCGGCGGCGACCCGGGCGCGCTCGGCGTCTCCCACCTGTGGCTGACCGACTCCCTCGAACGCTCCGTAAGTTCCGGCGGCGCGGCAGCGGGAGGCGGCGGGAAACCCCGCCAAGGCGGGGCGAAAGACCCCGCCAGGGCGGGATCTGGGCGATTGTCGGGCGGAAGCCGAGCGGGCGCGGACTCTTCGTTGACCGGGGTGTTCGGGGCTGGACAGACTGGTGGTCGACCGTAACGCCGGATACGTCCGGTTACCGGGCAACTCGCGCTGACTGGGGGACAGGTGAACAGTGCGGCACACCACATCGGACCGGACACGGCACCGGACCGCTACCGGCTGCTCAGCTCCATCGGGCGCGGAGGCGAAGCCGTGCTCTACCGGGCGGAGATCGAGCTGGACGGGGCGCCGGAGACGGTGGTCGTCAAGGTGCTCGACTCCGAATCCGCGCTCGGTCCCGGGCAGTTCGCCCGGCTGAGCACGAAGTGGAACGAACAGGCGGAGCTGCTGCGCTTCGCGAACCGGCCCGGCGTCGTCGGGGTGCGCGAGCACTTCGAGGGGGCGCCGATCCATGCGCCGGGCGGCGCCTCCACCGTGTCGGGCCGGGCGCTCGCGCTGGTGATGAACCATGTCGAGGGCGTCGATCTGCGCGACTGGCGGTTCGAGCGGACCCTCACGACGCCCACCGAGCGGCGCGAGGTGATGGGGACGCTCGCCCAGCTCGCCGACGTACTGGACTGGCTGCACTCCGGCCGGGCCACGACCTCCGGCCGGATGGTCGTCCACGGCGATCTGTCCCCCGGCAATGTCATGGTGGACGCCCACGGTCAGGCCACCCTCGTCGACTTCGGCCTGAGCAAGCTGACGGCGGACCACGAGACGGCGGAGGTCTGGTTCACGCCCGGGTACGCCGCCCCTGAGGTCTTCGACGGCAGGCGCACCCCCGCGACGGACCGGTACGCGTTCGGGGCGATCGCGTACTTCCTGCTGAGCGGTCAGGCGCCGCCGAACACGCCGGAGCAGCTGCGCCACGCGATACGGGCGCTGCCGCAGCTCTCGTCACTCCCTCCGGAGCGCAAGGAGCGCGTGCTCGCCGTCTGCGCGACGGCTCCGGAGCAGCGTCCGGACAGCCTGGCGGGGTGGCTGAAGGACGTACGGGACGCGGTGGTGTCCACGTCCTCCGCCTCCGCCACGCCCGCCACGCCCGTCTCGCCTGCTTCCGCCATGCCCGTCCCGCCGGATTCCGCCACACCGTTCGCTCCAGCTTCCGGCACACCCGCCTTCCCCGGTCCCGGCACGCCCTCCGCTCCGACCGTGACCTCCGCTCCCCCGGTGCCGCCCCCGCCGACGCTGCCACCCCCACCGCCCGCCAAGGCGGCCGCACCGGCCCCCGCACCCAGCCCGTCGCCTCCCCCGGTCCACTCCGTGCAGGACGCCGTACCGCCCCGCCGGGTCGCCCCCGAGCTCCGGCCGGGACCGCTGGGCATCACCCCCGCCCCGGCCCGAAAGCGCCGCCCGGCCGTCGCCGTGCTCGCGGTGGCGCTGGCGGGTGCGCTGGCCGTGATCGGCGTTCAGTCGATGTCGACGGGGAGCGACGACGAGAACACCGGGGCGCCGACGGTCACCGAGACCGTCACGGCGACGGAGACGGAGACGGCCGCCCCGGAGGCCCCGGACCCGTCCGCGAGCGGCAGCCCCGACGAGTCTGCCGAACCCGGGAGCGTGGCCGACGCCGACGCCGTGTCGCTCACCGGCTTCGGGCAGGTCGACGGGGACGACGTGTTCTCGGTCAAAGAGGCGGTGATCAACAGCAAGGGCCACAGTGACGCCTTTGTCTCCGAGTCCGACTGCGGTGGATACATGGAGTTCAATATCGGCCGCGCCTGGTCGACCCTCGATCTGGTCGCGGGCATCGAGGACAACAGCGTCGAGTACGCCGCCCGGCTCCGTATCACGCTCGACGGAACGTCCCTGTTCGACGAGAAGATAGAGCTGGGCAAACCGCGGACTCGGCCCCTCAGCGTCAAGGACGGGCTGCGGCTGGTGATCTCGTACAGCGCGACGGACACGGAGACCTGCGACGCGGGCACGGTCGCGCTGGGCACTCCCACCCTGCGGAAGTGACCGGGGCGGGCACGGACACCGGGGCCCGCCCCGAACACCGGGATCCGCCCGAACGCCGGAGTCCGCCCGAACGCCAGGATCCCGCGCCCTACTCCCCGTACGGCCACACCAGCAGCACCGGGCACTCCGCGTGGTCGACCACGAATCGGGTCGCCCGGCCCAGGCTGTGCGGCCCCGGGCGGTCCCGCTCCCCGTCGCGCGCGCAGATCAGCAGCGCCGCGCCGGCCGCCGCGCGTACCACCTCGTGCTCCACGCGCCCGTGATGGTCGAGCAGTTCGCAGGGCCTGCCGAGCCGGTGCGCGGCGGCCTCCAACAGGTCGGCCGCGGCCGTACCCGAGAGGGCTTCGAGCCGGGCGCCGGGGTCACGGTCGGTCCGGTGGCCGCGGCCGAGCAGCCCCGTATAGGCCTGGTGCGCGGCGGCCGCGATCTCGTCGTCGCTCACATGGAGCAGCACCACGTCGTCGTGCGGAGCGCGCTCGCGCGCCGCGTCGACACAGGCGGGCCAGGTGGATTCGGTGATCCAGACGAGAACGGTCCTCGCGGAATCGGTTCTCGCGGAATCGGTCCTCGGTGGACCGGTCGGCGGTACGGTCACAGCGGTCAGCCTCCGATCAGTTGCAGCATGCCCCACAGCGCCACGGTCGAGACGACGAGCGTGGCGGGCACGGTCAGCAGACCGAGCCGGGTGAAGTGACCCAGCGCGGGCGACGTGTCGTGCTCGTGCAGGATGCGCCGCCACAGCAGGGTGGCTAGCGAACCGACATACGTGAGATTCGGCCCGAGGTTGACGCCGATCAGCGCGGCGAGCACCGGTCCGGGACCCGCGGGCGCGAGGACCGGCAGCAGCGCCAGGATCGCCGGCAGGTTGTTGATCAGGTTGGCCAGTACGGCGGCGATCGCCGCGATCACCAGCAGCGAGGAGAGGGACGAGCCGTCCGGCAGGAGCCTGCTGATCCCGGTGTTCAGGCCGTTGTCGACGACCGCCTTGACGACCACGCCGAGCGCGAGGACGAAGAGACAGAACAGCGGGGAGGTGGCCCGGACCAGCCCCGTGAGGGTCGTCCGCTTCTGCCGCAGGGCGCGGGCCGCCAGGACGGCCGCACCGGCGACGGCCGCCCACAGCGGTTCGATCCCGGCGAACGAGGTGACCACGAACCCGGCCAGGGTCAGCGCCAGCACCACCAGCGTGAACACCGGCACCTCGCGCCGCTCGTCCGTGCTCGGGGGGTGCGCCCCGGCGGCCAGATCGGCGGCGAAGAAGCGGCGGAAGACGGCGTACTCGACGGCGATCGCGGCCAGCCACGGCAGCGCCATCAGCGCGGCGAACCGGGTGAAGGACAGCCCGCTCGCCGTGAACGCCAGCAGATTGGTGAGGTTGGAGACCGGCAGCAGCAGGGACGCGGAGTTCGCCAGATGCGTACAGGCGTAGACATGCGGCCGGGGCCGGGCACCGACCCGGGCGGCGGTCGCGAAGACGACCGGGGTCAGCAGCACCACCGTGGCGTCCAGGCTCAGTACGGCGGTGATGACGGCGGCGACGGCGAACACCCCGCCGAGCAGCCGCCGCGGCCGGCCGCCGCAGAACCGCGCCACCAGATCGCCCGCCGCCGTGAACAGCCCTTCCTCGTCGCAGAGCTGAGCCAGCACCAGCACCGCCGCGAGGAAGACGACGACGGGCAGCAGCGTGTACGTCTGCGCGCGGGCGTCCTCGGGCGAGACCGCGCCGAGAGCGATGACCAGCAGCGCCGCGGGCACGGCCGCGACCGCCTCGGGCAGTCCGCGCGGCCGTACGACGGCGAACGCCAGCACGGCGAGCAGCAGCCCGACGGAGACGATCTCAGCGACGACGGAGTTCACGGGCGTTCACGTTCACGGGCATTCACAGGAAGAGCCGGGCCTCTGCTTCGGGAACGACGCCGCGACGAACCGTGCCGCGACGAACGAGCGAGGGCGGCGCACCCGTCGGATGCGCCGCCCCCCGTGGGGTACCTACGAATCGCGTCAGCCCTCGACGCCCGGCTTCTCCGCGCCGCGCCCGGTCATTCCGCCGGAGCGAGCCGCTCAAGGATCAGCTCACGCACCCGCGCCGCGTCCGCCTGGCCGCGCGTGGCCTTCATGACCGCGCCGACCAGCGCGCCCGCGGCGGCGACCTTGCCCGCGCGGATCTTGTCGGCGATGGCCGCGTTGCCCGCGATGGCCTCGTCCACGGCCGCGCCGAGCGCGCCCTCGTCGGAGACGACCTTGAGTCCGCGCTTCTCCACGACGGTGTCCGGGTCGCCCTCGCCCGCGAGCACGCCCTCCAGCACCTGGCGGGCCAGCTTGTCGTTGAGATCGCCGGAGGTGACGAGCTCCGCGACCCGCGCGACCTGCTCCGGGGTGATGGGCAGCTCGTCCAGCGCGCGGCCCGACTCGTTGGCGTGCCTGGCCAGCTCGCCCATCCACCACTTCCGGGCCTGGTCGGCCGGGGCGCCCGCGTCGATCGTGGCGACGATCGGCTCGATCGCGCCCGCGTTCAGGATCGACTGCATGTCGTGCTCGGAGACGCCCCACCCCTCGCGGAGCCGGTTGCGCCGCACCCGCGGCAGCTCGGGCAGAGCCTGCCTGAGCTGCTCCACCCAGTCACGGGGCGGGGCGATGGGCACGAGGTCGGGCTCCGGGAAGTACCGGTAGTCCTCGGCCTCCTCCTTCACCCGTCCCGAGGTGGTGGAGCCGTCCTCCTCGTGGAAGTGGCGGGTCTCCTGGACGATCGTGCCGCCGGAGTTCAGCACCGCGGCGTGGCGCTGGATCTCGTAGCGGGCCGCGCGCTCCACGCTGCGCAGCGAGTTGACGTTCTTCGTCTCGGAGCGCGTACCGAACTTCTCCCGCCCGTGCGGGCGCAGCGAGAGGTTCACATCGCACCGCATCTGGCCCATCTCCATCCGGGCCTCGGAGACGTCGAGCGCCTTGATCAGCTCACGCAGCTCGGCGACGTACGCCTTGGCGACCTCGGGGGCGCGCTCGCCCGCGCCCTCGATGGGCTTGGTGACGATCTCGATGAGCGGGATGCCCGCGCGGTTGTAGTCGAGCAGGGAGTGGGACGCGCCGTGGATCCGGCCGGTGGCGCCGCCGACGTGCAGCGACTTGCCGGTGTCCTCCTCCATGTGGGCGCGCTCGATCTGCACGCGGAAGATCTCGCCGTCCTCCAGCTGGACGTCCAGATAGCCGTTGAAGGCGATCGGCTCGTCGTACTGGGAGGTCTGGAAGTTCTTCGGCATGTCCGGATAGAAGTAGTTCTTCCGGGCGAAGCGGCACCACTCGGCGATCTCGCAGTTGAGCGCGAGGCCGATCTTGACGGCCGACTCGACGCCGATCGCGTTGACGACCGGGAGCGAGCCCGGCATGCCCAGACAGATGGGGCAGGTCTGCGAGTTGGGCTCGGCGCCCAGCTCGGTCGAGCAGCCGCAGAACATCTTGGTCCTGGTGCCGAGTTCGACATGGACCTCCAGGCCCATGACGGGGTCGTAGGTCGCGAGGGCGTCCTCGTACGGCACGAGTTCAGTGACAGTCACGGTGAAACTTTCCCTCTCAGCCCAGCAGGACGTCGTCGTCGCCCAGGCGCTTCAGCTCCCGCAGGAGCAGAGCGACGCCCGTGACGATGGCGGCGGCGGAGACGACCGCGTCGACCAGCCGGAGCGTGTCATTGTCCTTGCGGGCCGTCCTGGCCTGCTTCACGACGCTGATCGCGCCGAACGCGGTGGTTCCGATCGACAGGTACGTGCCGGTCTTGGACTTCTTGAAGCCCTTGGCCTTGCTCATTGCACTGGTCATAGTGACGGAGCCTCCTCAAGCAGCGGGTGGCCCCACTTTTCCACGAAGGCCGCCTCGACGGCGGCACCGACCTTGTAGAGCCGGTCGTCCTTCATGGCGGGGGCGATGATCTGCAGTCCGACCGGGAGGCCGTCCTCCGGCGCCAGGCCGCAGGGCAGCGACATGGCGGCGTTGCCGGCCAGGTTGGCCGGGATGGTGCACAGATCCGCGAGGTACATCGCCATCGGGTCGTCGGCGCGCTCGCCGATCGCGAAGGCGGTGGTCGGGGTCGTCGGCGAGACGATCACATCGACCTGCTCGAACGCCTTCTCGAAGTCCCGGGTGATGAGCGTACGGACCTTCTGCGCCGAGCCGTAGTACGCGTCGTAGTAGCCGGAGCTGAGCGCGTACGTACCGAGCATGATGCGGCGCTTGACCTCGTCGCCGAAGCCGGCCTCGCGGGTCAGGGCCGTGACGTCCTCGGCGGACCTCGTACCGTCGTCGCCGACCCGCAGGCCGTAGCGCATGGCGTCGAAGCGGGCGAGGTTCGAGGAGCACTCGGACGGCGCGATCAGGTAGTACGCGGCGAGAGCGAGGTCGAAGGACGGGCAGTCCAGCTCGACGATCTCGGCGCCGAGCCTCTGGAGCAGCTCCACGGACTCGTCGAAGCGCTGGACGACACCGGCCTGGTAGCCCTCGCCGCGGAATTGCTTGACGACACCGACGCGCATTCCGGCGACCGAGCCGCTGCGGGCCGCCTCGACGACCGGCGGGACCGGGGCGTCGATGGAGGTCGAGTCGAGCGGGTCGTGGCCGGCGATCGCCTCGTGCAGCAGGGCGGCGTCCAGGACCGTACGGGCGCAGGGGCCGCCCTGGTCGAGGGAGGACGAGAAGGCGACCATGCCGTAGCGGGAGACCCCGCCGTACGTCGGCTTGACGCCGACCGTGCCGGTCAGGGCGGCGGGCTGGCGGATGGAGCCGCCGGTGTCCGTGCCGATGGCCAGCGGCGCCTGGTACGAGGCGAGCGAGGCGGACGAGCCGCCGCCGGAGCCGCCGGGCACCCGGGTCAGGTCCCAGGGGTTGCCGGTGGTGCCGTACGCGCTGTTCTCCGTGGAGGACCCCATGGCGAACTCGTCCATGTTGGTCTTGCCCAGGATGATGACGCCGGCCGCCTTGAGCCTCTTCGTGACCGTCGCGTCGTAGGGCGGGATCCAGCCTTCGAGGATCTTGGAACCGACGGTGGTCGGCACGCCCTCGGTGGTGAAGATGTCCTTGAGCGCGAGCGGGACACCGGCCAGCGGTCCGAGCTTCTCGCCCGCCGCCCGCTTCGCGTCCACGGCGCGGGCCTGGGCCAGCGCGCCCTCGCGGTCGACATGGAGGAAGGCGTGGACCTTCTCGTCGACGGCCTCGATCCTGGCGAGATGGGCCTCGGTGACCTCGACGGCCGTGAGTTCGCCGGAGGCGATCTTCGCGGCGATCTCGGCGGCCGTGAGCTTGACGCAGTTCTCGATCTTGCTGTTGACCGTCATGGCTGTTAGTCCTCCCCCAGGATCTGCGGCACCTTGAAACGCTGCTGCTCCTGGGCAGGGGCGCCGGAGAGCGCCTGCTCGGGGGTGAGCGACGGACGGACCTCGTCCGCGCGCATGACATTGGTCAGCGGCAGCGGGTGGGAGGTCGGCGGTACGTCTTGGTCGGCTACCTCGGATACGCGGGCGACCGCGCCGATGATGTCGTCGAGCTGTCCGGCGAAGTGATCGAGCTCTTCGGCCTTCAGCTCCAGACGCGCCAGCCGGGCGAGGTGGGCGACCTCCTCGCGCGTAATGCCAGGCATGCAGCGATCCTCAGGGGTGAGTGTGATTGGTTTTGGCCCAATCCTATGGGGCCGGGGCCCCTGGCCACGAAACGGTTAGGCCCCACCCGGTCCCGCGGGCCCCGGGGACCCCGTCCCAAGGGCCGCCGCAGGCCCTCACCGCCGTCCGTTTCCGTCAGCGAACGGCCTGCGTCAGCGGACGGCCGACCCGGCAGCCGTCACCCGACAGCCCGCGCCCGGCAGCCGGCCCGGCCGGGGGTCCTCGCCCGGCCGGGGGCCGTCACTGGACGACCTGGCCGGACTGCTCCCGTGCGCGCTCGACGGCGAGCTCGCGGGCGCGCGCCGCCTCCAGCTCCGCCGGACGCTGCCAGCCGCGCTCGCCCCTGGCCAGCAGCCAGGCCGTCGCCTCGTGCGGCGGCATCGCGGCGGCCACCAGCCAGCCTTGCACCGCGTCGCAGCCCAGATCTCGCAGCCGCTCCCAGGTCTCGTCGTCCTCGACGCCCTCCGCGACGACCAGCAGGCCCAGCGAGTGCGCGAGATCCACCGTGCAGCGGACGATCTCCGCGTCCTCGGTGTCGACGGCGAGCCTGGCCACGAAGGAACGGTCGATCTTCAGCTCGCTGACCGGCAGCCGCCGCAGATGCACCAGGGAGGAGTAGCCCGTACCGAAGTCGTCGAGGGACATCTTCACGCCGTGCCCGGTCAGGCCCGCGAGGGTGTCGGCCGCGCGCTGGGGGTCCTCCAGCAGGACGTGTTCCGTTATCTCCAGCTGGAGGGAGCCGGCCGGTACGCCGTGCCGGGCCAGCCTCGCCGCCACCGCGCCCGCGAACCCGGGGGTGTGCACGTCACGCGGCGAGACATTGACCGCCACCGGCACCATCAGGCCCTGGGACCGCCAGCGGGCGACCTGAGCGAGAGCCATCTCCAGTACGTACTCGGTGAGATGAGGCATCAGACCGGAGGACTCGGCGATCGCGATGAAGTCGTCGGGAGGGACGCGGCCGCGCTCCGGGTGCACCCAGCGCACCAGCGCCTCCAGCCCGGCGACCTGGCCGTCGAACCGGACCTTGGGCTGATAGTGCAGCTCCACCTCGCCCGCGTCCAGCGCACGGCGCAGATCGCCCAGCAGGCCGAGCCGGTCGGGGGTGTTGGAGTCCCGCTTGGACTCGTAGACCTCGACGCCCGTACGGTCCCGCTTCGCCTGGTACATCGCGACGTCCGCGCGCCGCAGCAGCCCTTCCGCGTCCACCGCGTGGTCGGGATAGACGGCGACTCCGGCGCTCGCCTCCAGGACGAGTGTCAGCCCGTCGAGGTCCAGCGGCGAGGACAGCTCGGCCACCAGATGGCGGGCGACCCGCTGGGCGCTGGTCGTGGAGTCGCAGGTGGGCAGCAGCACCGCGAACTCGTCTCCGCCCAGTCGCGCGGCCTCCGCGCCGCGCGGCAGGGCCAGCCGGAGCCGGTCGGCTATCTGCAACAGCAGCCGGTCTCCCGCGAGGTGACCGAGCGTGTCATTGACCGAGCGGAACCGGTCGAGGTCGATCAGGACCAGTCCGGCCCTGGCGCCCAGACCCTCCGCCTCCTCCAGCGCCGACCAGGTGCGCTCCAGCAGCCACTGTCTGTTGGGCAGTTTGGTCAGCGGGTCGCGCAGCTGCTCCTCGGCCCGTGCCCTGGCGATCCACAGCGTGGAGTCGAGGGCGATCAGCGGGATCGCGAAGAGCGGCAGCAGGACGGGCAGGGACACCGCGACCACACAGATCAGCGGCGCGATGCCGAGCAGGGCGACCGCGACGAGACCCTGCCGGTACAGGGCCGTTCGGGCGGCGGTCGGCAGCCCGCCGCTCTGCGGGGAGAGCGCGTACCAGAGCAGCAGCCGGGTGACCACGAGATGCGCCGCGGCGGCCAGCACGATTTCCACGATGCTGGCGAACCCCCAGTCGAGCGGCTGCCAGGGGTGCTCGACGGTGGGGACCACACCGAACAGGGCGAGCACGAGCGCGGCGGCGCCGACGCCCAGCATGTCCGCCGCGCCGTGCAGGACACCCAGGCGCCAGCGGTGTCTGCGGGCCACCCCGACCAGCACCACGACGGCCACGGAGACCAGTCCGGCCGCCACCCAGCCGTAGAGCAGCAGGACGGCCAGGGTGAGGGCGGCGCCTGAGCCCGTGCCGCCCCACCAGCGGTCCCGGCCGAGGGCGACCAGATGGCCCACGATGATGCCGGTCAGCACGGCCAGGGCCCATCCCGATGTGCCACCGGGGAAGAGCGCGTGGCCGTCGCGCACCGTATGGAAGAGTCCCGTCGCCAGGACGACGACGGCGAATCCCACCACAAGAGCGGGCGTCCTGGCCGCAAGGCCCGCAATTCGCGCGAATCCGCGCGGGGGTGGGACCGGGGCGGCGCTCTCGGTCGGTTTCATTCCCGTCCCTCTCACAGCCGGCGAAGCCGATGCCACACGATGTCACGTTGTCATGCACACACGGCCGGAATCACACCACTCAGCCGTTCACGACAGGCGCGCTTCTCAACAGTAGGCCGCGGAACGCTCCGACGGGCAGCGCTCTACAGCTGTTGCCCGAATGCGACCTGCCCATCCGTATCCATCTGGTATGCACCGAACGGGTGAGCTTTGCGGCCCGAATTCGACGGTATGGGACCCCGCTTTCCGGGGGATTGCGCGCTACTCCTCGGGGGTGACCGCCGGCTCTTCCGGCCTGACAGCGGCCTCCCTGGCCGCGTCCGGACCCTGTTCGAGCAGGATGGTGAACCCCTGTTCGTCCAGGACCGGAACCTTCAACTGCATCGCTTTGTCGTACTTCGAACCGGGGTTCTCCCCGACCACCACAAAGCCTGTCTTCTTCGAGACGGCCCCGGTCACCTTCGCGCCACGGGTTTGAAGCGCCTCTTTCGCGCCATCCCTCGTGTACCGCTCCAGCGTGCCCGTGACGACGACCGTCAGGCCCTCCAACGGCCGTGGTGCCTCGTCATCGCCGGTGCCCTCCTCCTCCATACGTACCCCGGCGGCCCGCCACTTGCGCAGGATCTCGCGGTGCCAGTCGACCTCGAACCACTGCTTGACGGAGGCGGCGATGATCGCTCCGACACCGTCGACGTCGGCCAGCTCCTGTTCCGTGGCCTCCTCGATCCGGTCGATCGAGCGGAACTCCCTGGCCAGCGCCTCGGCGGCGACCGGCCCGACATGGCGGACGGAGAGCCCGGCGATGATCCGGGCCAGCGGGCGTTCCTTGGCCGCCGCGATGTGCTGAAGCATCGCCAGGGCGTTCTTCTTCGGCTCGCCCTCCTGATTGGCGAAGACCGTGACGACCTTCTCCTCGCCGGTCTTCGGGTCGCGCTTGGGCAGCCCGCTGTCCTGGTCGAGGACGTACGCCTTGATGGGCAGCAGCTGTTCGACCGTCAGATCGAAGAGATCGCCCTCGTCCAGCAGCGGCGGTGTCTCCGGCTCCAGTGGTCTGGTCAGGGCGGCGGCGGCCACATAGCCGAAGTTCTCGATGTCCAGGCACTTGCGGCCGGCGAGATAGAACAGCCGCTCCCGCAACTGGGCCGGGCAGGTACGGGCGTTGGGGCAGCGGAGGTCGATGTCGCCCTCCTTCATGGCCCGCAGCTCCGTACCGCACTCGGGACACACCGCCGGCATCTCGAACTCGTACGCGTCCTCGGGGCGCAGATCGATGACCGGGCCGAGGATCTCCGGGATGACATCGCCGGCCTTGCGGATCACGACCGTGTCACCGATCCAGACGCCCTTGGCCTTCACCACGTCCTGGTTGTGCAGTGTGGCGAACTCGACCTCGGAACCGGCGACCGTGACCGGCTCGACCTGCGCGTACGGCGTGACGCGCCCGGTGCGGCCGACGCCCACCCGGATGTTCACCAGCTTGGTGTTGACCTCCTCGGGCGCGTACTTCCAGGCGATCGCCCAGCGAGGGGCGCGCGAGGTGGAGCCCAGCCGGCCCTGGAGCGGGATCTCGTCGAGCTTGACGACCACACCGTCGATCTCGTGCTCCACGGAGTGGCGGTGCTCGCCGAAGTACGCGATGAACTCCCGCACCCCCCCGATCGATCCGACCACCTTGTTGTGCCGGGCGGTCGGCAGCCCCCACCCGCGCAGCAGGTCGTACGCGTGCGAGAGGCAGTCGATGTCGAAGCCCTCGCGGGCCCCGATGCCGTGCACCACCATGTGCAGCGGGCGGGTCGCGGTGATCTTGGGGTCCTTCTGGCGCAGTGAACCCGCCGCCGCGTTGCGCGGGTTGGCGAACGGTTTGTCACCCGCGGCCACCAGACGCGCGTTCAGCTCCTGGAACGCCTCCATCGGGAAGTAGACCTCGCCGCGAATCTCCACCAGATCCGGGACGCGCTCGCCCGTCAGCCGGTGCGGGATCTCGGCGATCGTACGGACGTTGGGCGTGATGTCCTCGCCCGTACGGCCGTCGCCGCGGGTGGCGGCGCGGGTCAGCCTGCCGTGCTCATAGGTGAGATTGACCGCGAGCCCGTCGACCTTCAGCTCGCACAGGAAGTGGAAGTCGGGCGTGCCCACGTCCTTGGCGACCCGGTCGGCCCAGGTGGCCAGCTCGGCGTCGTCGAACGCGTTGTCCAGGGAGAGCATCCGCTCGCGGTGCTGGACCGCGGTGAAGTCCGTCTCGTACGCCCCCGCGACCTTCTGGGTCGGCGAGTCGGGCGTGCGCAGCTCGGGATGCTCCTCCTCCAGCGCCTCCAGCGACCGCAGCAGCCTGTCGAACTCGCCGTCGCTGATGACCGGCTGGTCCTTCACGTAGTACCGGAAGCGGTGCTCCTCGATCTGCTCGGCGAGTTGGGCATGTCGCTCCCGTGCCTCGGCGGGCACCGCCGTCCGCTGTTCGCCAGCCACCGTTTCGTCCTCCCGTTCACCATGACCCGGCATCCGGATCGTCACTCAGGGTTGTCCACGAGGGATCTCGCGGCCCTGACGCAGTGCGCCATCGTGGCGCGCGCGTACGCGGGAGAGGCCCCCGCGAGCCCGCACGACGGGGTGAGCACCACGGACTCCGCGAGAGTCCCCGGATTCAGCCCCAGCCTGCGCCACAGCTTCCTGACACCCATGACGCTACCGGCAGGGTCTGACAATGGGCCGTCGGTGCCCGGGACGATTCCGGCGAAGAGTTTCGTTCCGCCCTCGACCGCCTCACCGATGGTCTCCTCGTCACGCTCGGTGAGCAGACCGAAATCGAACGAGACCGCCGCCGCGCCCGCCCGCCGCAGCAGGGCGAACGGAACGTCGGGCGCGCAGGAGTGCACGACCGCCGTTCCCGCGCTCAGCGCGGTCACCTCGCGCAGCGCGCCCTCCACGACCTGACGGTCCACGGCCCGGTGGGTGCGGTAGCCGCTGGCCGTCCTGACGTGTCCGCGCAGTACGGCGGTGAGGGACGGCTCGTCGATCTGGAGCACCGGTACGGCGCCGGGCACCCGGCGCCGTACCTCCGCGAGATGCGCGGTCAGCCCCTCCACCAGCGAGCCGGTCAGGTCGCGGCGGGCTCCGGGGTCGCTCAGCGCCGACTCGCCGTTGCGCAGCTCCAGTGAGGCGGCCAGCGTCCACGGCCCGACGGCCTGGACCTTGAGCGGACCCACGTACCCCTGGGTGAACTCCTCCAGCGCGTCGAGGTCCTCGCCCATCCAGGACCAGGCCCGTTTGGTGTCACGGCCCGGCCGGTCACCGATCCGCCAGCCGCTGGGCTCCACCCGCGCGTAGACCTCGACGAGCAGCCCCGCCGTGCGGCCGATCATGTCGGCGCCGGGGCCGCGGGCGGGCAGCTCGGGCAGATGCGGGAAGTCCTCGAAGCTGCCGGTGACGGCCTTGGCGGTCTCCCGCGCGTCGCCGCCGGGCATCGAACCGATCCCCGTGGCGGCCCCCCAGACGCTCCCGGGCGGCTCTGCCCGCGACACGGCGCCCGGCTCGTTCCGCGACTCGTTCCGCGAATCGTCCATCGGCGCGCTCACCGGCCCAGCCGTACGGTCACGTCGTCGATCCGCGCGTCGCGCGGCAGATCGAGCGCCGCGAGGATCGTCGTCGCCACGGAATCGGGGTCGATCCAGCGGGTGGCGTCGTACTCCTGGCCCTCCTGCTGGTGGACCTTGGCCTGCATCGGGCTCGCCGTACGGCCCGGGTACACGGAGGTCACCCGCAGACCGCTCGCCCGCTCCTCCTCGCGCAGCGCGTCGGCGAGCGCCTTGAGACCGTGCTTGGACGCGGCGTACGCACCCCACCCGGCATGCGCGCTGAGCCCGGCGCCCGAGTTGACGAAGATCACCTGGCCGTGGGAGATCCGGAGCTGGGGCAGCAGGAGCCGGGTCAGCTCGGCGGGGGCGACCAGGTTCACGTTGAGCTGGTGGTGCCAGGTCTTGGGGGTCAGGTCCCCGACCGGCCCCAGGTCGACGACGCCCGCGATGTGCAGCAGCGAGTCGAGCCGGTCCGGAAGCGACTGCTGGGCCAGCGCCCAGGAGAGCCGGTCCGGGTTGGCGAGGTCGCCGACGAGGGTACGGGCGCCGGGGAAGGCGGATCCGAGGTCCTTGGCGCGGCCGGCGTCGCGGGCGAACAGGATGAGGTCGGCGCCGCGCTCGTGCAGCCGGCGCGCGACCGCGGCGCCGATGCCGGAGCCCGCACCGGTGATCAGATGGGTAGCCATGCGGTCATGGTCGCATCACCGCACCCCGATCACTGAACGCCGGCCGACTCCTCCAGACAGGCGAGGGCGCTCACCCCGTCCTCGGCGAAGAACACCAGGTCGCCGAGGGGCAGCGGCAGGAAGCCGTCCTCGTCCATCCGCCGGTACTGCTGCTTGAGACCGTCGTAGAAACCGGCCGTGTTGAGCAGCACCACGGGCTTGGTGTGCAGGGCGTGCTTCTTGAGCTCCAGAATCTCGGTGGCCTCGTCGAGCGTCCCCGTACCGCCGACCATGATCACGACCGCGTCGGACTTGGCGAGCAGCAGGGCCTTGCGCTCGGCGAGGTCCTTGGCGATCACCATCTCGTCGGCGTTCGGCCGGGCGACCTCGCTCAGGAAGTCCACCGACACCCCGACCAGCCGCCCGCCCGCCTCCTGCACCCCGTCGGCGACGACCTTCATCAGCCCGCTGTCGGAACCGCCCCATACAAGGGTGTGGCCGCCCTTGCCGATCAGCTCGGCGAATTCACGGGCGGGGCGGGTGTAGTGCTCGGGAAGATCGGCGGCGGAGAGGAAGACACAGATATTCATGAGGTAAACGGTACGGGCGGGAAGAGCACGCCATGGTTCGTTGCTGAACATACGGAGGGACCGAGCGGGGCATCGCGATGTCCCGCAGCCGCGAAGGGGCCGAGCACCATGAGCACTGGACACCGCATCACGATCGAGCAGGGCACGGAGCATGTACGTGTCGTACGTGACGGACAGATCATCGCGGAGAGCCGCTCTCCGCTGGTGCTGCGCGAGACCGGGAGTCCGGTCCGCTACTACCTCCCGCCCGAGGACGTACGTACCGAACTGCTGACGCCCTCCGACTCCAGCACGCACTGCCCGTTCAAGGGCGACGCCTCGTACTGGTCGCTGCCCGGCGCGCCGGACGTCGTCTGGGCGTATCCCACACCCAAGGCCGAAGTCGCCCAGGTCAAGGACCACTTCTGCTTCTACGACACGGAGGTCGTCGCGGCCTGAGAGAAAAACTCCCCGCGCGAGCGATGAGTTGCGCCGGGCACGCCGGTCTGAATCGGTATGGACAATGTGTGCACGGTGACATCGGGGGACGGCACCCCGATCGCGTACCGGCGGTCGGGGGACGGCCCGCCGGTGATTCTGGTGGGGGGCGCGCTCAACACCGCCGAATCCGACGCTCCGCTGGCGAAGCTGCTCGCGCCGCGTTTCGACGTGATCACCTATGACCGGCGCGGGCGCGGCGCCAGCGGCGAGAGCGGTCCGTACGCCGTGGAGCGGGAGACGGAGGATCTGGCCGCGCTTCTCGACGAGGCGGGCGGCAGCGCGTCCGTGTACGGCAGGTCCTCGGGCGCGGCGCTGGTCCTGGAGGCGACGGCCGCGGGCCTGCCGATCACCCAATTCGCCTTGTACGAACCCCCGTACGCGATCGATCCGGCCGATCTTCCGGGCAAGGCGGCCTACCGCGAGCGGCTCACGGACCTGCTGGCGCGGGGGCGGCGGGGCGAGGCGGTGGAGCTGTTCCTCTCGCTGGTGGGGATGGTGCCCGAGATGATCGCCCGGATGCGCCGGTCCCCGATGTGGCCGGATCTGGCGGCGCTGGCGCACACCCTGGCGTACGACAACGCCGTACTGGGCCCGGGGCTGATCCCGGCCGACCGGCTGGCGACGATCAGGACGCGCGCGATGGTCGTGGACGGCGGCGCCAGCCCGCCACCGCTGCGCGATGCCGCCCGAGCGGTGGCCGGTGCCCTCCCCCGGGGCCGGCACCGCACCCTGACGGGCCAGACACATGAGGTGGCGCCCCACGTGCTGGCGCCGGTCCTGGAGGAGTTCTTCGCGGCGTAAGGCGTTTCGCGGGTGCCCGCGCTCTCCGGCCGATGAGTGAGGCGTTGGCCTGCTCACAGGGGAACTACCGCTCCACCGAGGTCACTTAAGTGGCTCACGAGTGGCTCGCGCGACCCGTGAGGGTTGACATGCCCATGACCACCCGATAGGTGTGGAGCGTTCAACTCGCGTAGACCCCCCACGGATCCGCTCAGGCGGAGACCGCGAAACCGGCCAGGAGGAAGCATGTACCGACGATCGACGCCGGGAAACGGAACGCCGGGAAACAGACTGTGGCAGAGAACGCGGAGAACGCGGAGAACACTGCCGAAGAGAACGGCGCTGTCCGCACTCGGTGGTCTGGTCACCACGGTGCTCCTCGCCACGGCCCACTCGGCGGGCGCCGCGCCCGCGCCCGGCCCCCCGTCGGACCGGGACGACATGAGCCGGGCCTTCACCCGGGCCGCGGCTGAATTCGAGGTCCCCCGGGACCTGTTGGTGGCCGTCGGGTACGGCGAGACACACCTCGACGGGCACCGGGGCGAACCCAGCCAGGCCAACGGCTACGGGGTGATGCACCTGGTGAGCAACCCCAAGAACCGCACCCTGGAGAAGGCCGCCGAGCTGACCGGCGAGCCGAGCGCCGAGTTGCGTGAGGACACGGCGGCGAACATCCGCGGCGGCGCGGCCGTACTGCGCGCCTACGCCGACGGGCTGGGGCTGGACACCGCGGAGCGCGGCAGCGTCGACGAGTGGTACCCGGTGGTCGCCCGGTACGGCGGAGCGGCCGACGTCCGTACCGCGCGGCTCTACGCGGACACCGTCTACACGCTCCTCGCGCAGGGCATCGACGCGGACGTCACGGGCGGCGAGAGCGTCACCGTACGGCCCCGCGCCGTCGAGCCCGAGCGCGGCGCGTACGCGGCCACGGACACGGACCGGCGCGCCGAACTCTCCCCCGACTACCCGGACGCGGCGTGGGTGCCGGCCAACTCGGCCAACTACGCGGCCGGCCGGTCCGCGTCGATCAGCAGCGTGGTCGTGCATGTCACGCAGGGCTCGTACGCCGGGACCATAAGCTGGTTCCAGAACCCGTCCTCCAAGGTCAGCTCCCACTACGTGGTCCGCTCTTCGGACGGCGCCGTCACCCAGATGGTCCGCGACAGCGACACCGCGTACCACGCGCGCTCGGCCAACTCCTCCAGCCTGGGGATCGAGCACGAAGGCTTCGTCGACGACCCGAGCTGGTTCACCGACTCGATGTACCGGTCGTCGGCCGCCCTCACCAGGTACCTGTGCGACCGGTACGGCATACCCAAGGACCGGGCGCACATCGTCGGCCACGTGGAGGTGCCGGGCAACGACCACACCGATCCGGGACCGAACTGGAACTGGAACTACTACATGCAGTTGGTGGGCGGCAGCGCCGGCGGGGGCGGCGTACAGCTGAGCTTCCCCTCGTACACCACCCTGAGCAGCGGCTCCACCGGCGCCCAGGTGAAAGCCGCTCAGACCCTGCTGAACCAGCAGGGGCACAACGCCGGCACCGTGGACGGCATCTTCGGCAGCGGTACGGCGAACGCGGTCAAGTCCTTCCAGAGCGCCCGCGGGCTGCCCGCGGACGGCGCCGTCGGCCCCCGTACCTGGACGGCCCTGCTCGCCGCGGGGAGCACCCCCGTGGTGCGGGAAGGAAGCACCGGCGCCGATGTGGAACGTCTCCAGCGTGCGCTGACGGCGGCCCTCCGCCGGACCGTGTCCACCGACGGCCAGTTCGGGACGGGTACGGCCCAGGCGGTCCGCGACTACCAGAACAGCCGCTCGCTGAGCGCGGACGGCATCGTCGGCCCCGCGACCTGGTCCGCCCTGCAGGCCGGCCGGTAACACCACGCCACCACGCTCGGGCCACCGTCTCCGGCCCTGGACCGGTGGCCGGAGCGGTGGCCTCTCGTACTTCCCCCTGTCGGTTCTTGTTTTCCGCTGTCGGTCAGCCAGTCAGGTGAGCCCGCCGGCGGACCGCGCCGCGCCACAGGTCGGGCTCTGCCTCGGCGAACCAGCGCTCCCGGGCATCGGCGTCCGGCAGCACGAGACGCACCTCACGCCGGAAACGCTCACCGTGGCCAGGGACCCGCAGATGGCACAGTTCATGGACGAGCACCAGATCCACCAGTGCGGGCGGCAGCTGTAGAACGGCCCAATGGACCTTGATCGATCCGTCTCTTTCGCGGGCGCCCCAGCGACGGCCGAGGTCATCTGCTCCGACCACTTCAGCAGGGACACCGGCACGCAATGCGAGAGAAGGCATCCTTGCCGACAGCCAGCGACCGCCGCACGCCTTGTACCACTCGGCGACCCGGAGCGCGCCCTCGCTCGCGGTGTCGGGTTGGGGCAACTCCAGCCAGCCACGGTGCAGACGTACGCGCCGCCCCGCTCCCGCCGGAACGAGCTTCAGCCTGTGACGGCGCCCGAGGTAGGCGAAGCTCGTCCCCCCGACGAGTTCCTTGACCGGTTCGCCCGGACGCTCCTGTCTGCGCCGGACCTCCAGAGCGAGCTTCGGCAGCCGTGACCGTACGGCGTCGGCCACCGCGGCCGGGTCGGCGCCTGCCGGGACGGCGAACAGCACACCGCCGTCGGGCGCCACCTCAATACCCAGGGTTCGCCGACGAGGCCGTACGACGACCTGCCACAGCCACTCCCGGGGCACCGGGAGGGCGGCGATCGCCTGCTGGACGGGTGTGGTCACACGGCCATTCCTACCACCCACCCCGGACAGTGCCGTATCAGGCCCCAGTTGCCCGGGACTCGGTCACGGCCGGACTCGGTCACGGGGACCCAGCCGAGCCTTCCCCCGCGCGATAGCCCAGAAAGTCGTCCCTCCGCTCGACCGCCAGTTCCAGCAGGAGGTTGGCCAGCGGGCCGGTGTCGTCCCAGTCAAGGTCGAGGCGCAGTTCCAGTTGGCTCCGCAGTTCCCTGCGCACCCGGTCCTGCGCGTCGTCGGCGGTCAGGAACTGCGGCGGCCGGACACGCAGTGCGATGTCGGCCGCCAGCCCACGGGCCGCCTGGTGGAAATCCACACCGGGCGGCGACTCGACGGCTCCGGCCTCGACGAGTTGCTGCCGCAACAGGCGGTAGATGGGCTGTTCCGTACGGGGGGCCAGTCCGCTCGCGTCGTCCGGTTGCCGCTCCGCGGCGTTCACATCCTGGATCAGGCCGACCAGATCCGCCGCCGCCTTCTCGAAGTCGTCCGCCATGCGGCGGGTGATCTCTTCGAGGCGCTTACTGAACGGCGTGTACCGGCCTCGGTCCGCGGCGATCTCGGCCGTGATGTGGAGCCTCAGCCGACTCGTCATGTACGCGGTCCTGGCGCGCGGGTCGCTGTTGGCGTTGACGCGTGCCAAGAAGTCGGGCGCGGTGAGTTCCACAGGGGGAATGCGCTGCTGGATCCCGTTGACTTCGAGGTGCTGCGAGATCAGTTGCCGCACCTTGGCCCCGTAACGCCGCGGGCTGAACTGGTCGCGGCCGTCCAGGTAGCGCTGCCTTGCCAGGACTTGGGTCTCACCGAGCAGTCGTGCGGCGCGTTCGTGATCCAGCGCCTCGGGGCGCGGCAGCACCGCGTTGAGCGCGGTGAGGAAGTCCCGCACCAGTTCATCGAACTCACCCCGCGCGAGCGGCTCGGCGAGCGCCGCGAGCAGGTCTTCGCGCCGGCTCTCGTCGGCGAGGTCCTCGATGTCATCGAGGCCGCGCAGCGCCAGAAACTCACTGATCCTCCGCGCCAGGTCGGCCAAGAGCGCCTCGGCGGCCACGTCGGACTGGAGCAGCAGGCCCTCGCGGGCGGGCTCTTCCGCTCGGCCGGACTCTCGTGCCGCCCGGTCCGCGTGGGGTGCCTCACGGTCTTCACGTGTCAGATGGTCGACGGACATCGTGTCGTAGCCGTACACCTGCCGCAGGTGCGCCTCGTCGTAGGCGGCGAGGGATCGGGCCAGGGCGGGGCCGATGCCGACGAAGTCGACGACCTGTCCCCATTGCTTGCCGGCATAGGGCCGGTTGGTGCGGGCGACGGCTTGCAGCAGCCCGGCGCCTGCCATGGCCCGGTCCAGGTAGAGCACCTGTTCCACGGGGGCGTCGAAGCCCGTGAGCAGCATGGACTGGACGAGGAGGAAGGCCATCGGACCATCCGCCGTCTCCGAGGTCTCGCCCCTCCCGCTCTCCGCGCTCGCTGCTTCACTTGCTTCTCTCTCGGGCGCTTCCGAGGTCTGCGGCTGCGACGCCTCGTGCCAGACCTCGCCGGTCCCGGCTCCTGTCCCCCACCCCGGCGACACGGTGCCGTGCGGATCGACGTCCCACGACGGATCGGCAGCCGCCGCGTGCGGATCGCCGATGCCCTGCTTGAAGCGATCGATGTGGGCGTCCTGGTCGGTCTTCGTGGTCCAGGGCTTCCAGTCGTCAGGGTCCTTGGGCTTCCCGGGCTGGGCCTTGGAGATCACCACCGCGGCCTCGATGGACGCGAGCACGTCCCGGTGCGGCAGGATGTCCAGCAGCTCGCGTTCCTCGGGTGTGACGACGGCGAGCGGGTCGTACGTCAGCTGCGGGTCCAGTGCGTCGAGGCGTTCCAGCAGCCGGTCACGCGCGTCGAGCAGCGCCTCGTGGTAGCGGACCGCGGCGAGCCGGGACGCTGCGGCGATCTGCGCGCCGAAACGGTCCGGCAGAGCCGACCGCGCCCAGTGGCGCAGCATGTGATCGGCCTTCTCCGCGATCACGGAAGGCGCTTCCAGAACCTCTTTCCGGCGGGCGAACGTGCGAAGTACGCGGGTCCGCTGTTCCGGGTCGCTCGGCACCTTCTCGTCGAACTTGGCGTCCAGCGCGGCCTTTTCGACCACTTCGAGCGACACCCTGTACGCCTCGTAGCGCACCGGTTTCACGGACCGGTCCCGTTCGGCGTCCCGCAGTGTGTAGATGTCGGCGAACGCCCCGAAGATCTCCTCGGTCGTCCTACGGTTTTTGTCGATGATCGGAGTGCCGGTGAATCCGATCAGTACCGCGTTCGGCAGCATGGCACGGAGCCGGGCGTGCTGCCAGGCGGCGTGGCCCCGGTGGGCCTCGTCGATCAGAACGACGATGTCATGATTCGGATTGGCGATCCGGTTGTGGATGACCTGTCCTGTGCTCTGCTGCCCATCGGCGTCGTTCTCCTCCTCACCGTTCGCGCCGTCGTCCCCCAGGGACTCGGTGGTCCCGTCGTTGGCCGTGTCGTCCCGCTGGGCCTTCTGAATCATCACGAGGACCAGGTCCGGCACGTCGACGGCGAGGTAGGCACGGGCGCCCTTGACGCTCCCCGCCCGGTGCACCGTCTCGTCACTCGCGCCGAGACTCTTCCTGATCTGTTTCTCCAGATCGATCCGGTCGGTGATGACGACGACCTTGTGCCCGGCCAGCTCGGGGTCGCTGCGGAGATGCCGTACGAGAAACGCCATGGTCAGGCTCTTGCCGGAACCTTGCGTGTGCCAGATGACCCCGCCGCGCTGGTCGGTGTCGCGTCCTGCCGCGACAGCCTCGCTCCGGTGCCGCAACCGCTCGGAAATGGTCGATACGGCCCGGAACTGCTGGTAGCGGCCGATGACTTTGACCGTGCGGGCGCTCCGGCCGGTAAAGGTGGTGAAGTCCCTTACGAGGGTCAGCAGATGAGCGGGGCGCAACACTCCGGCGACGAGTATCTCCTGCGCGGTGAGAGGTACGTCCGCGCCCTTACCCACCTCCCCCTTCACCTGGGCGTCGGAGATCGGCCGGACGGTCCGCCACGGTGCGAAATGTTCGGGTTCGGCGGTGACGGTGCCCAGCTCGGCGTGGTCGCGGTCGGTACCGATGAGGACCTGGGCGAATCGCGTCAACTCGGCGGCTGATGCGTTCGCGTTGGCGCCCGCGTAGCCGACGACCTGCTCGACAGCCGCGTCCAGGGCGGCCCGGCTGTCGTTCTGGGTGAGTGAGGGCGCCTTGCACTCGATGACCACCCAGGGCAGGCCATTGACGAACAGGACCAGGTCGGGAGTGGTGGGCTCGAAGTCCTTGCGTTCGACGCGGAACTGGGAGACGGCGAGCAGATCGTTCCCGCCGTACCCGTGCGTGTCGCCGTCGTCGGCCGAGGTGGTGAACTCCCCGTACCAGTCGACCAGTCGTACGGTCTCCGGTTCTCCTCTGCGCCAGCCGGGGACGGTACGGGAGGGGATGCCCTCCCGGAGCATCGAGGTCACTTCCGCGTTGCCCGCCACGCCTCGGCCGGCGGGGCCCTGACCGGGGGCGGTGCCCTGGACCCACGCGAGGATGTGGTCGATTTGAGCTGCCGAGAGCCACGTCCGGCCGTTCGGCCCCGGGTTGATACGAGCGATAGCGGTACGGAACCGATCCTTGTACAAAACCTGGGCGAACGAGGCACGTTCGGATGCACCAGGCTCGGTAGCGGGGCCGCCCGGCGGCCCACCCTGGAGGTATTCCCAGCCCATGGCGATCAGCTGATCGATCAGCGGCTTCTCGGTCTTGTCGTACTCCGGCTGCGCCATCGCTGGTCTCTCCGCCCGCCCGTCACCGTACGTCCCGCGTACCCCGAAAGGGTGTACGCGGAACTCTACCCGCGGGCGGGCGCAAGGCCAGGGGCACGGACGGGGGCAGACGTGGACAGCGACCAGGGCGGTCAGGCGAGCAGGGCGGAGGTGCTTCCCGAACCTGTCGATGGGCCCTCATCGAGGGCGAGTTCGAACCAGATGGTCTTACCGCCCGGACCGTACGGCCCTTCCCCTATGGCGCAGCCACCCCATCGGTCGGCGACGAGATCGAGGATCACCAGCCCGCGGCCGGAATCGGCGTCCCGGCGCGGCCGGCGGAGATGGCGCGGCTCGGGCAGATCGGGGCTCATGTCCCAGACGCTGACGCGGAGTACGGGGAACGTCCAGTGCAGGCGTACGGAGGCGGGGCCCTTGGTGTGCCGTACGGAGTTGGTGGTCAGCTCGGACGCCAGCAACTCGGCGCGATAGGCGAGTTCGACCAGACCGTGCGCGGCGAGGACGGCCCGCAGTATGGCGCGTGCGACGCGGGGCCCACGCGGGTCGCAGGGGAAGCTGAGTTCGTACTGCCAGGGGTCGGTGAAGCGGATGGGGGCGGGGTGGGTGTCCGGGTTGGCATCGCGGGCGGGGTCGCAGACGGATTCCGGGGCCGCGAGGGGGTTCGGGTGCGGACGACTATTCACGAGGCACCTCCTGGGGTGCGTGACGTGAGGTGGACGGGTGGAGTTGAGCCGTGTGGTGGTGCGGGGCGGGCTTGTTGATGCGTCGGTGGTGGCAGTGCCGGCGGGGCCTGCCGTCCCGGGCGGGCAGGGCGAAGCCGGTGCGCTTCCGCTGACGCGGTGCGAGTAGCCCGGGTCACACACTAAGTTAGATCGACTCACCTGTGAGTCACTTTTCACGAAAGAGTGACCAGAATGCAGACTCACTAGATCTCACCATGGCGTGCTGACAGACTGCGTGTGCCCCTGAGAAGAGGAGACATGGCCTCACGAAACGCTCCAACCGGTCGTCAGCGGCGCTTGGCGACGGAGATCCGCCGCATGCGCGAGCAGACTGGCATTTCCATCCAGGAAGCGGCGTCCATGCTGGGCGCGGACCGAACGATGATCTCCAACATTGAGGCCGGCCGGACGAGACTGAGCGAGGAGCGCGTCCGGCAGATCGCCTGCTATTACAAGTGTCCCGATCCGGCATTGATCGATGCGCTGGCCGACATCGCGGCGGGCCGTCGAACTCGCTACTGGTGGACCGAATACCGCGGCAAGCTTCCTGACGGTTACCTCGACGTCTCCGAGATCGAGTTTCACGCCGCACGTATCAGAACAGCACAGACCGTGCACTTGCCCGGTCTCCTTCAGACCGAGGAACACGCACGCGCCATCTTCGACTTGAACGTGCCGAAACTGCCGCGTCTGGAAGTTGAACTGCGCGTCGCGCATCGCATGAGCCGTCAGTCGATTCTCACCGGAGCGAACCCGACACCGTATGTCGGCATCATCCACGAAGCAGCACTGCGGCTGGAGTTCGGCGGTCGGGACGTGGCGCGCCGGCAACTGCACCACCTGGCCGAGGCAGTCGATCAGACCAACGTGACGCTGCTGGTCATCCCGTTCAGCGCGGGAGCGTTCCACGGCGCAGGGCAATCGATCCTGTATACCGAGGGTGTTGTGCCACAGTTGGACACCGTCCAACTGGATACCGCGTTCGGGGGTCACTTCGTAGATGCCCCGACGCCGCTGACCAACTATCGTTCATTGCTGGACCTCATGGAGCGCTCCGCGCTCCGGCCTGACGAGTCTCAGAAGCTCATCAGGTCCATCGCACACGATCTCTGAGGGGGCACGACGTTGAACGATGGCATCTGGCAGCGCTCGTCATTCTGCTCAGGAGGCGGCAACAACTGTGTTGAGGTGGCCGCCAATGACACCGATCTCGTGGCGCTTCGTGACAGCAAACAGCCGGAGAGCACCATGGCCACGAACCGCGCCGCGTTTCGTGCGCTCGTACGTGGAATCAAGTCCGGAGCGTTCGTTTCTCCGCTCACCTGACCGCCGCTGGTAGCCGCCCGCCTTCCGGTTCACGCCGCCGGAAGGCGCTCCGCGCCACTGAGCAGATCTTCAACCACGCCTTGTTGTACGGTCCGCAGCTTCGCGATCTGCCGCTCCATCGACGCCTGCCGATACCGAATCGTCCGAATAGCCCCCATGATGCGCTCCTGCTCCTCGCGCGGCGGTACGGGAATGGGCATCTGCTTCACCTGCGTCGAGTTGATCGAGGCAAGGTTGGTCGTCTGTTTGCCGACGCTCTGGAAGTAGGCGCGGCCTTCGGGCGAAGACGTATACAAGGCAAGGAAGTCAGGCAACGTGCGTTCCCCACATCGAACGCGAAAGACATGGTTCTGGTGCAGGCATTCCTCAAGCCTGCCATCCCAAACCGCGCCACGGCCAAGCTTGTCAAGATCCCCACCTTCGGTAAGCAAGAGGTCGCCTTTCTGGAGCGCGAACCGCTCATACCGTGATTGGAGGATTCGGACGGTCTTCACCTCGGTGGTATCGATACGCCCGTCCAACACGTTGGCTACTCGAAGGTAGGGAAGTTCAACAGTGCCGTTGCCAACTGGCTCGGAACCGAGAGTGACCCCGGCGGCCACGGACGCGACCGCATCCAAGCGGACGCGTTCCCAGCGGCCGATGCGCTCCTGATCCAACGCGTTCGCGGCCAAGGCTTCTTCGGCCACGCGCAGCTTGCGGAGCACCCCTCGGAGCCCGACGATACGACGCTCGAAGGCGGCGTGGGCGGCGATGATCCGGCGCTGCTCCGCCATTGTCGGGATACCAATCTCCAACTCCTGGAGCCTCGCTGTATCCAGCCGCCCCGTGCCGTGGCTGGTCTCCTCGACCATACGAAGGATCTCAGGCGTGCGGACCTTGATCGCGTAGGCGAGGAAATATGGATCAATCCCCTCTCTCGGGATCACGGCCTTACAGTCCTGCCCGAAAGCTACTTCGCGCTCTGTCACACCGATACGGAACTCGGACTTGAGGCTCATTCCTCGCACCAGGAACAGGGTGGTGCCCTTATCTACAAGGCGAGAGCCATTCTTCGCGCCGAGCTGTGTGACCCGGCGGTCAGAATCCTTGATGTGGAAGTCCTTCATGCTCGCGCCGCTGATCCACGGAATGTCACCGCCCCAATACGCTGCATTGGACGTGGCGGGCGTGCCACCGGACAGCCACGTTCCTGCGTCAGCAAGAGCCAGCCGCCTCCAGCCAACCGGCCAAGAAGTCCCTCGCCGCCCTTCGGCAGTCTCACCGCGCATATCCGAGCTCCTTCAGCCAGCCCGTAAGCTCCCCCGCCGACACCTCGCTCTCCCCCTCAAGCTCCGCCAGCGACACCTCGTACTTTTCCGCCCATCGTCGGAACGCCTCCACCAACTCCCGGCGCCCCGAAGCGACCGCCACGCCCAGGCGACGGGTCAAGTCACCGTCCAGCACCTCAAGCACCACCCGCTCCGCTTCCCCGTCGGTGGCGTTCGCGACCTCCGCCGCCGCCCGCAGTTGCTTGAGGAACTGGTCGTCCAGCCCCTTGCGCTTCTTCTTGGCCGCCGTCAATTCCCTCTTGCGCAGGGCGAGAGCCTTCTCCAGGCGGGCGATCTCCTCCGGGGACGCCGGCTCCGCCGCCTCACCCTCGCTGTCCGGCTCCTCGGCATCGTCCTCGCCCGCAGCGCCCTCGGCCACCGGCGCCGGCTTCGCCTCCGCCAGTTCCTCCAGCGCGGTCCGCTGCGCCGCGTCCGCCGCCGTCACGGCCGTTTCCGCCGCGGCGACGGCGTCCAGGAATTCGGGGATCAGCGCCCGCACCACCGGGTGGTCCATCGCGCGGCGGCGGTCCGCCGCGGGCACCGTGGACTTCTTGGCCGGGGCTTCACCGTCCGGCTCAGGCGGCATCACTGGTTCGACGATCGCCTCGACCGAGTCGACCCAGCCCTCCAGCACCCGGCCGTACCCACCGGCCGCCAGCGCCTTGAGGTCGTACCTGTTCGCCGTCCACCAGTCGGCCATGATGCCGGCCGTCGTGTACTCGTCCAGGACACGGACGGCTCCCACCGACTCCGTGAAGCCACCCACCAGCGAGCCACGCAGCTCCATCAGTCGCCCGTTCTCCACCAGTTGGGCGAACCGGCGGACCTGCTCCGACCACCAGGTTTCGTACGCCCCCCACAGTTGCTTCTCGCGCTCCGCCGCGAGGCCGGGAATGCGTTGCGCCGTCGCCTCCGGGCCCTCGTCCAGGAAGTCGTAGTAGTCCGGATCACCGTCCCGCTGGGCGAAAAGCGCCGACGGCTCGACCCCGTACGCCGTGAACAGCTCCTGCTTGCTCGCGACCTCCACCACCGGCACCCCTCCGTACAGGTGCGCCCGGACGTCCTGGGTCTCGGCAGGTGGCGAATTGTCCACCCAGCGACGGATATTGAGGTTGGCTTCCGCCTTCAGCAGGTCCGCCACCTTCACCGCCCGCGAGTAGCCGGGGATCTGACGCCAGTTGTGGTAGACCGTGACGATCTTCTCCACGTGCTCCGGGCCCAGCTCATTCTGGTTGCGGCCCACCGTGTAGTCGCGGTCCGCGTTGATGAACAGGACACGCTTCTCCCGGTCGCCGCGCTTGCGGCGCGGGCGCCGCAGCACCAGCACACACGCTGGGATGCCGGTCCCGTAGAACAGGTTCGGGCCGAGGCCGATCACCGCCTCGATGCAGTCGTCCTCAAGTAGCCGCTCACGGATGTCCCGCTCCTTCCCTCCCCGGAACAGCACGCCGTGCGGCATGACGATCGCCGCCACACCCCGCTCCTCCAGCACCGACACCATGTGCTGGACGAACATCAGGTCGGCCTTCTTGCCGCTCTCCGGTGCCCAGCCCCACCTCATCCGGGTGCCGTGGTCCGTGTCGGCCTTGGCCACCAGATCCGCGTCGTAGTTGAGCGAGAAGGGCGGGTTCGAGAGCACCTTGGTGAAGGTACGGAGTCGCTTGGTGCCGGGGGAGAAGTGAAGCGGTTCGGTGAGGGTGTCTCCGTGGTACAGCTCGAATTCGCGGATGCCGTGGAGCACCATGTTCATGCTGGCCATGGACCAGGAAGGGCCGTTCTTGTCCTGGCCGTTGATCCCCAGTTCATTGGGATCTCCGCCGTGCTCCTCGACGTGCTCCCGCGCGGCGATCAACATGCCGCCCGAACCCGCGCACGGGTCGTAGACGGACTCCGTCGGCTTCGGGTCGATAAGGCGGACCATCATCCGGACGACGGCACGAGGGGTGTAGAACTCGCCGCCCTTCTGTCCCGCCGAGTCGGCGAACCGACCGAGGAGGTATTCGTAGGCAGCCCCCAGCATGTCGGGGAACTCGAAGTCCTCGTTACGAAGCCGGTAGAGACTGAAGTGCCGGATGAGCGAGCGGAGTTCGGGCGTGGTGAAACGCGGCTTGGTGCCGACGACCGCGTTGAACTCGATGTGTGTGGTGACGCCGGCCAGCCGCCTGTTTCCCTGAGTGAGGGCCACCAGCGCCTGGTCCAGCCCCTCACCCACTTCGCTCGTCAGATGGCCGACCCCGGGCACGGTCTCGTCCGGAGTCTCGGGATCGAGGACATGCGGGCCCTTCCACCATCGCGCCCTCGGAGGCACGAAGAACACCCGGGTGTAGCGCTCGGGATCGTCGGCTCGCTTCAGTGCCTTGACTTTGTCGCCCGTCTTCTCCAGCGCCGCCGCGTACTCACGCCGCCACTCGGGTTCGAACTCGTCGGAGGCACGCTTCAGGAAAAGCATCCCGAAGATGTAGTCGCGATACTCCGAGGCGTCCATCCGCCCACGCAGAATGTCGGCGGCCGAGTAGAGATGCCGTTCGAGCTCGGGCAGGGTGATTCTGGCCACGCGCCATTCCTTCGTACGACTGGGAGACCGGAGTGCTACGGCAGCCTAGACGCCCCAGTGGCCCCGAGGGTAACCACGTTCCTTGCCCGCCGCCGGGCGTGTGGAGTCCGGGACAATACCCAGACTCACCACCAGCCGCCATACGTCCGTCGACGGATCGCGCCGGAGCACCTCGCAGTCATGAGCGTGCCCGGAGCGCGCGGCCCACGCAGTGGTGGACTTCGACGGATTGTCACGGCCGTGGACCGCGGTCTTGGCGTTGTTCGCCTTGCACGAGCCGTGCTCGCACTGGCTGACCAGACTCTTGGCGTGGGAAACCGCACTCTTCAGGACCTCGGCGTCCCCCAGCGCCGTTCGCCGCTCGCCCTTGACGCTCTTGTCGTTCCTCTTGTCGAAGTTCTTGAAGGCTGGGTGAGCCTGCCGCAGCTTCTCCACCACGATCTTGCTGCTTCCGCTCTGCCGCCCGCCGAACGCCTGGAAGTGCAACAGCAGCCACAGGTCGAAGGACGGGTGGGAGAAGCAGACCTCCGTGGATTCGTCTGCGGCGTCCTTCAGAGCTTTCGGGATGTCGTGGTGCTTGTCCCGGTCGAACAGAGCCCATGCCTCGTCCTCCTTCGCCTCCTCGCGTACGGAGGCGACGACTTGGGCAGGGGTCAGGCCATTTTCGGCGTAAACGGGCTGGATCTTGAACCGCTGCCCCTCGTGCCCGCTGCCATCCCCGAACTGGGCGGTGAGGTGGTTGAGGTAGTCCGGCTCGGTGGACTCCCCCTCGCAGCCGACATAGAGCACACGTACCGCACGGGACTCGTCCGGCGGCGGAGGCGGGGGTGCAACCAGCGGCTGCTCGTCGCCCTTGCTTCCCCTGCGCTTCTTCCGCTTCGGCGTCGTGACGTCCCGCGACTCACCACCGTGTTGTTGTCCCGCGTGCCCCTGCTGCCCGCCGCCCCACGTGCTCACGCTGTCGCCTTCGCCTCCTGCCAGGACACCTCACGGACGATCTCGCCCGCACTGACACGCGGCACTCCGCCGTATCGGCCGCGCAGATAACCGCGTTCCAGGTTCTCGCCGTCCGCCGGACGGGCCGCGGTCAGCGGATACAGCTCCGTCGCTCCCGTGCGGTCCTTCGCCGTGATCCACACCTGGTCACGGGCCAGCGGCTGGTCCAGGACCTCACTGCCCAACAAGGTGGCGTCATGCGTAGTGAAGATCAACTGGGCGTCGTGGGGATTGGCCTTGGGGTCCTGGAAGATCCGTACGACCTCGGCCGCCAGCGTCGGGTGCAGGCTGGAATCCAGCTCGTCGACCAGCAGCACCGCCCCCTTGTCGAGCACGGTGAGCATCGGCCCCAGGAAGGCGAACCAGGCGTGAGTACCGAAGGATTCCTCCGCGAGGAAGTCCAGTGAGACGTCCTGGCCGTCATGGGTGCGGTGCCGGAGCCGGATCTCATTCGTCTCCGGGTCAATCTCGATACCGGTGACACCGAGGTCGGCGACCGAGAGCAGATGCAGAATGCGTTCGCCGTAGCCGCCTTTGCGACCGGACTCACCGAGGAGTTCCTGAGTCCACTTGGTTCGGTGGACGACGTCCTCTCCCGGAGTCACCAGCCACAGGTTGTCGAGGAACCATCGGTACAGCGCGGACAATTGCAGGTCGTTCGCGGTAGCGCCGGTGGACAGGAAGAGGGCATCGGGCCGGGTGAACGCGACCAAGTCGTCGCGCCGGCCGGTGAAACCGTCGCTTTCGAAGACGAACTCTCCGCCTTCCGACTCCGGCCGGCCGGCCTCCCGGTCGAACCAGATCTCGCGCTCACCCTGCGGGTAGGCGTGCAGCCACTCGGCCTCGACACGCTCGTCCGAGAGCTCGAAGCCGTACGTGAAGCGGACAGGCTTCCGGCCGAGCGTGAGATCGACTTCATAGAGGCTCGTCTCCCCGGCACTCTCGCGGTCGAGCTTGAAAGGCCGGCGGGGCACGCCGGGCGCCTTCTGCCAGTCAGCGAAAGAGGTCCGCACCGCCGCTCTCATGTCACTCAGCGCGCTGATCAGATTGGTCTTGCCGGAGGCATTGGCTCCGAAGACGCCGAGCACGGGAAGAGCCGTCACCTGGTGGTCGTCGTGGCGCAGGCCGGTATCGCGGGCGGTGCCTTCGTTCGGCGCCGTGCCGATCAGCGACAGCTCGCGCTCGTCACGAATCGAGCGGTGATTGGCCACCCGAAATCGCAGGAGCACCTCGACCTCCCGACAGGACGGGGAGTCTCCCCCGCCGCATGCGTACTCGTGCGGACGTTCCGCATGGGGCAGCCTATGACGGGCGAGCGGGCGGTGCCAGCCCTCTTGATCAGCTGAGACGACCGATCCTTCCGTCGTGCTGTGGCACGACGCGCTCCCGACGGCTCGGCCCTCGGCCGGCTGATCAGCCGGCCAGGGCTCCCGTACGGCGTTCCGTCGTCGCGATCGTCGCCGAGCCGACCACGCGCGTGCCGTCGTACAGCACGATCGCCTGGCCCGGTGCCACGCCGCGTACGGGCTCCTCGAAGCGGACGTGGAGCGTGCCGTCGGCCAGCTCCGCCGTCACCGCCGTCTCGCCGCCGTGGGCGCGCAGCTGGGCGGTGTAGTCGCCGGGGCCGGTGGGGGCGGTGCCGCACCAGCGGGGCTTGCGGGCGGTCAGCGCCGTGACGTCCAGCGCGGCGGCCGGGCCGACCGTCACGGTGTTGTCGACCGGGGAGATGTCCAGCACGTAGCGCGGCTTGCCGTCGGGCGCCGGGTGGCCGATGCGCAGGCCCTTGCGCTGGCCGATGGTGAAGCCGAACGCGCCGTCGTGGCTGCCCACCTTCGTACCGGACTCGTCGACGATGTCGCCCTCCGCCCGGCCGAGCCGGTCCGCCAGGAAGCCCTGGGTGTCGCCGTCCGCGATGAAGCAGATGTCATGGCTGTCGGGCTTCTTGGCCACCGCCAGGCCCCGGCGCTCGGCCTCCGCCCGGATCTCGTCCTTGGTGGTGAGCGTGTCACCGAGCGGGAACATCGCGTGGGCGAGCTGCCGCTCGTCGAGCACTCCCAGTACGTACGACTGGTCCTTGGCCATGTCGCTCGCGCGGTGCAGCTCACGCGCGCCGTCGGGGCCCAGGACGACCGTCGCGTAATGGCCGGTGCACACGGCGTCGAAGCCGAGGGCGAGCGCCTTGTCGAGCAGCGCCGCGAACTTGATCTTCTCGTTGCAGCGCAGACACGGGTTCGGGGTGCGGCCGGCCTCGTACTCCGCCACGAAGTCCTCGACGACGTCCTCGCGGAACCGCTCGGCGAGATCCCAGACATAGAACGGGATGCCGATGACATCGGCGGCGCGCCGCGCGTCGCGGGAGTCCTCGATGGTGCAGCAGCCGCGCGCGCCGGTACGGAAGGACTGCGGATTCGCGGAGAGCGCGAGATGCACGCCGGTCACGTCATGGCCCGCCTCGGCGGCACGCGCGGCGGCGACGGCGGAATCCACGCCGCCCGACATGGCGGCGAGCACGCGGAGGGGGCGAGGGCGCTGGGAATTCTGAGTCATAGCTCCACCAGGGTACGGCCCGAGGGAACCACAGTCGCGCGAGTATGCGTTGACGATCACATGGGCGAGAACACACAGGGCACGACGGGCAGCGGCGCGGGCGGGAGCCATCGCGCGGGCGGGAGCCGTCGTGCGCCCACGGACGGGAGCAAGGTCCGCCGCCGGGCCGTGCTGATCGGCGGCGCGGCGGCCGTGCTCGGCGGGGGCGTGCTGGCGCGCGAGGAGCTGGGGCATTTGTGGTACCGCGTGCCCGGCGTCGCGAAGCCGCGCAAGGAGGGCGAGCTGGACTACGCGGGCTCCGAGTGGGTGGCGGCGTCCTCCGCGAACTGGCGACGGGCGGACCGGCCGGACGACTTCACGATCGACCGGGTGGTGATCCATGTCGTCCAGGGCAGCTATCAGGTCGCGCTGAAGGTCTTCCGCGACCCCGGCCACGGCGCCGCCTCGCACTATGTGGTCCGCAAGGACGGCCATGTGGCGCAGATGATCCGCGAGCTGGACGTGGCGTACCACGCGGGCAACCGCGAGTACAACGAGCGCTCCATCGGTATCGAGCACGAGGGCTGGGTGGACAACGCCGCGTCGTTCACGGACGCGATGTACCGCTCCTCGGCGCGGCTGACCGCCGACATATGCAGGCGGTACGCGATACCCGTCGACCGCGAGCACATCATCGGGCATGTGGAGGTCCCGGGCACGGACCACACGGACCCGGGGACGAAGTGGGACTGGGACAGGTACATGAAGTTCGTACAGGACGCCTGAGCCCCGGCCCGCCCCGGCAGGGCCCGCTCGCGCCGAATCGAGTACGGCACGGTGTACTCAGCACCACCCCCGCACCCGGGCCCTATGCCCAATGTGCCCGCTCTCCCCCGTCCGTAGCGTCATGCATGGGCGCAGAGAGCGTCCCAACGGGGAGGGAACACCATGTTTCGCCGTACGAACTCGACAGAGCGCGCCAGAAGCGCCGAGGCGCTGCGCCTGGTCAAGGTCCGCAAGGTCTACGGATCCGCCGGGAACGCCGTGACCGCGCTGGACGATGTGTCGCTGAGCCTCCCCGCCGGTAGCTTCACCGCCGTCATGGGGCCCTCCGGCTCCGGCAAGTCGACCCTGTTGCAGTGCGCGGCCGGGCTCGACCGGCCGGACAGCGGGCTGGTCATGGTGGACGGCGCGGAGATGACCGGCGGCAGCGAGGCCGCGCTGACGAAGTTCCGCCGCCGCCGGATCGGCTTCGTCTTCCAGCAGTACAACCTGCTGCCCACGCTCACCGTGGAGCGGAACACGACCCTGCCGCTGAAGTTGGCCGGGCGCCGCGTCGACCGGGCACGGGCCAGGGAGATCCTCACCCAGGTCGGTCTCGGCGACCGGCTGGCCCACCGGCCCGACCAGCTCTCCGGCGGTCAGCGCCAGCGCGTCGCCATCGCCCGCGCGCTGGTCACCGAGCCCGCCGTGATCTTCGCGGACGAGCCGACCGGCGCGCTGGACACCCGCAGCGCGCGGGACGTCCTGCGGCTGCTCCAGCAGACCGTACGGGTCCACGGCAGGACGGTCGTGATGGTGACGCACGACCCGGTGGCCGCCTCGTACGCCGACTCCGTGGTCTTCCTCGCGGACGGCCGACTGGCCGGGCGGCTGACCGCGCCGACCGTGGACGCGGTCGCCGAGCGGCTCGCGCATCTGGGCGACGCGGCGCCCCACGGCACGGACCCGACGCACCACGACCTGACGGCTGGGGTGTGAGTCATGTTCTCGCTGGCCATGCGGTCCATCGCGACGCGTCCCGGGCGTTTTCTCGCCACCCTGCTGTCCGCCTTCCTGGGCGCCGCGATCATCATGGCGTTCCACTCGATGCACGACACCGCGGGCGCCCGGGGCATCGACTCCGCCAGCGCGGAGACGCTCGGGCTGGTGGCGAACGTCGTCGGCGGTTACGGCGCGCTGCTGGTGTTCTTCGCCGTCGCGTCCACCCTGACCGTGAACGTACGGCAGCGCGGTACGGAGATCGCCCTGCTCCGCAGCACCGGCGCCACCCCGGCGCAGATCACGTGGATGGTCGTGGGCGAATCGGCCGCGGTCGCCCTGACCGGAGCGCTGCTGGCCATCGGTCCGGCGATGCTCGGCGGACGGGAGCTGCTCTCGGTGTTCCAGGACACCGGCCAGGTCGCCGACGGCGTCGCGTACGCCTTCGGGCCCATCGCGCTCGGTTCCGGCCTCGGCATCACGCTGCTGGCCGCGACGGGCGCCGCGTTCCTCGCGGTGCGCCGGGCGACGAAGGCCCTGGCGGGCGCCGCCGAGCCCCGGGGCCGGGGCCGGAACGTCGCCGGCGCCGCCGCGCTCGTCGCCGGGGCGGCGGGGGTGTGCGTCACCTTCACGATCGACGCGACGGAGCCCGCGCTCATGGCGGCACCGGCCTGCGGCGCCATCCTGCTCGCCGTCGGAATGGCGCACTTCGCACCGGCGCTGCTGCGGGCCCTGCTGGGCGCGCTGGAGCGGCCCCTCACCGCGCTCACCGGGGCGAGCGGCTATCTGACCGTCCACACCATGCGCGACCGCGCCACGCGGCTGTCCGGCGTGCTGATGCCGCTGACCCTCTTCACCGGGATCGCGACGGCGACGCTCACCATGCAGGCGCTGGAGAACGACGCGATCACGGCGTCCGGTCTCACCAGATCGGTCGAGGACAAGAACCTGGAGACCGTGAACCTGGTGGTCGTCGGGATCATCGTGGTCTTCTCCTGCGTCACGCTGATCAACAGCCTGTACGCGGCGACCTCGTACCGCCGCCGCGAGTTCGGTCAGCAGCGTCTCGCGGGGGCCACCCCGGGCCAGGTGCTGGGGATGGTCGGCGTCGAGGGGCTGGCGCTGACGGTGACCGGGGTGTTCTTCGGCACGGTGGCGGGGCTCGCGGGGAGCGTGCCGTTCAGTCTGGTACGTACCGACGAGGTCCTGCCGGGCCAGGGGCCGGGGATCTGGCTCGGTGTCACTGCGGTCGCCGCCGCGGCGACGTTGGTCACCTCTGTCGGTACGGCGCGCAGGACGCTGCGTACCCCGGCGGTGGAGGCGGTGGCGACGGCGGCCTGAACGAGCCGCCCCGCCCCCGGTCCGGAGTCCTCCGGATCAGCTGAGGCCCGCGCTCCTCGCGCGGTCCACGGCCGGGCCGATGGCCTTCGCCACCGCCTCCACATCCGCCGCCGTGGAGGTGTGGCCGAGGGAGAAGCGCAGGGTGCCCCTGGCCAGGTCGGGATCGCTGCCGGTGGCGAGCAGGACGTGGCTCGGCTGGGCCACACCCGCCGTACAGGCGGAGCCCGTTGAGCACTCGATGCCCTGGGCGTCCAACAGCAGGAGCAGCGAGTCGCCCTCGCAGCCGGGGAAGCTGAAGTGCGCGTTGGCGGGCAGACGGTGGTCCGGGTCGCCGCCGAGGACCGCGTCGGGAACGGCCGTACGCACCGCCTCGATCAGATCGTCCCGCAGGGCGCCGATGTCGCGGGCGAAGCCCTCGCGCCGCTCCGCGGCGAGCCTCCCCGCGACGGCGAAGGACGCGATCGCCGGGACGTCGAGGGTCCCGGAGCGCACATGCCGCTCCTGGCCACCGCCGTGCAGCACGGGTACGGGGGTGTACTGCCGGCCGAGCAGCAGGGCGCCGATACCGTACGGGCCGCCGACCTTGTGGCCGGAGACGGTCATCGCGGCGAGCCCGGAGGCACCGAAGTCCACCTCCGTCTGGCCGAGGGCCTGGACGGCGTCGGAGTGCAGCGGAATGTCGAACTCGCCCGCCACCTCGGCCAGTTCACGGACCGGGAGGATCGTGCCGATCTCGTTGTTGGCCCACATCACGGTGGCGAGCGCGACATCCAGCGGGTTGCGCGCGATGGCCTCGCGCAGCGCCCCGGGAAGCACCCGCCCGTAGCAGTCGACCGGCAGATACTCGACGGTCGCGCCCTCGTGCTCGCCGAGCCAGGCCACAGCGTCGAGAACGGCGTGGTGCTCCACGGGGCTGGCGAGCACCCTGGTCCTGGCCGGGTCGGCGGCGCGCCGGGACCAGTACAGGCCCTTCACGGCGAGGTTGTCGGCCTCCGTACCGCCCGAGGTGAACACCACCTCGCTGGGCCGTGCGCCGAGGGCCTCCGCGAGCGCCTCGCGGGCCTCCTCGACGGTACGGCGGGCCCGGCGCCCGGCGGCGTGGAGCGAGGAGGCGTTGCCGACGAGGCCGAACTGGGCGGTCATCGCCTCGATCGCCTCCGGCAGCATCGGAGTGGTCGCGGCGTGGTCGAGGTAAGCCATGGTGGTCCTGAGTCTACGAGCCGGGACCGGCCGGGCACGCAGCCGGTCCGCCGGAACGGCCGGCGTACGGCTCCGGGCCGGCCCCCGCCGCGCGGGCCGGCGCCGGACGCGTCATTCCCTGGGCGCGCGCGCCAGTTGGCGCGACTGGGCCACCAGCCGGTCCGCGCTGTCCCAGACCTCCGCGTCCTCCTCCAGGAAGCCACCGGCCAGATTGCGGGTGGTGATCGTCACCCGGAGGGGGCCGGGTGCCGGACGGGAGCGTATGTGCGTGGTCAGTTCGACGGTCGGGGTCCAGCCCCTCAGCCCCAGATCGAAGGAGGTCGGCGGCAGGGCGTCCACAGTGAGGAGCAGGGAGTACGGATCGGCGTCGCGGCCGTCCGCGAACTCGAACCACGCGCGCATGTCGCCCTGTCCGGAGGGCGCGCCCAGCGCCCAGCCGACCGTCGCCGGGTCGATCCGCATGGCGAGGCGGTCCAGCATGGAGAAGTCACCGGGCGGCGGCGGGCCGGCGTCCGTGCCGACGCACCGCTCCAGCGGCGGGATGGCGGGCGGTTTCGCGGCCGTCCGTACGTCGTCGGGCAGCGCGTCCAGATCTCCGTAGGAGCCGATGACCCGGAGCCGCTCGACCTCACGGCCGTCCTCCTCGGTCTGGAAGAGGGACGCCTGTCCGGTGGAGAGCGTACGGCCGGTCCGTACGGTGACGGTACGCACCACGGCCGGGCCGGGCGTCGACGGCGTGAGGTAGTGGGCCGAGACGGCGAAGGGGTCGGAGTGCGGCAGCGCGTCGCCGAGCGCGCGGCCGATCAGCGCCAGCAGATAACCCCCGTTGGCGACGTTCATGATCGTCCAGCCCGGGGAGAGCTGTGCGTCGTAGACGCCCGGTTCGCGAAGGGTGAGGGCCGTACCGCGGTCGAACTCGCTGTCACCGATGGATGCCTGTGCCATGGCGGAAACCGTACAACAGGATTGTACTAAGCGGTAGCTTATGTAACCGAGGACTCCTCGGCGGCGGCCGACCGCCGGTTCCGGGCGCGTGGCGCCCGCCAGTGGAACCGCATCGCGAGCAGCCGCAGCGCGAACGCGGTCAGTACGGCGAACCCACTGGTCAGCCCGTTGAGCGCGTCGAAGCGGATACAGAGCGCCACCATCGCGGCCCCGACGATGGCCGGGACGGCGTACAGATCACGGTCCCAGCGCAGCAGCGAGGGCACCTCGTTGGCGAGGACGTCACGGAGCACACCGCCGCCGACCGCCGTGGCGAGCCCGAGCGCCGCCGAGGCGGTGAGGCCGAGACCGTACTCGTGCGCCTTGGTGGTGCCGGTGACACAGAAGAGGCCGAGCCCCGCCGCGTCGAAGACATTGACCGCGCCCTGGATGCGTTCCACCTGAGGATGGAGGAAGAACACCAGCGCGGTGGCCACCAGAGGCATGGAGAAATAGCCGAGATCGGTGAAGGCGGCCGGCGGGACGGCCCCGATGATCAGGTCGCGGAGCAGCCCCCCGCCCAGCGCGGTGATCTCGGCCAGTACCGCCATACCGAAGACGTCGAAGTTCTTGCGTACGGCGAGCAGGGCGCCGGATATCGCGAAGACGAAGATCCCGGCGAGGTCGAGCCCATGCTGGACAGAGGGCGTGAAGAGGTCGTGGAACACTCGGACATTGTGCGGGACCGCCGGGACACATCCCGAAGGAAGGCCCGGCGGTCCCGGTTCCGGTCTCCTGGGTCCCGGTCCCGGGTGCTCAGGGACCGGGGACCCGACCGGCTACTCCTTGGCCGGGCCTTCCGCGTCCTCGGCAGGCGCGGCGGAAGCCGCGGCGGCGGCCGGCGTCTGCGCCGCCAGCTCCACCGTCTCCCGCGCCGCCACCGACACCGTGTCCTGCGGACGCTGGTCGGCAGCGTTCTCCGGGTGGTGGCAGGCCGCCTGGTGGCCCGGCGCCAGCTGGATCAGCGGCGGCTCGGTCGTCTTGCAGATCTCCGTCGCCTTCCAGCACCGGGTGTGGAACCGGCAGCCGCTCGGCGGCGAGATCGGCGACGGCACATCGCCCTTGAGCAGGATCCGGTCGCTCTTCCCGCCGCGCCTGCTCGGGTCGGGCACCGGTACGGCCGAGAGCAGCGCGTTCGTGTACGGGTGCTTCGGCGACTCGTACAGCGACGTACGGTCGGCCAGCTCGACGATCTTGCCGAGGTACATCACCGCGATCCGGTCCGAGACATGGCGGATGACGGACAGGTCATGCGCGATGATCACGTACGTCAGCCCCAGCTCTTCCTGGAGGTCGTCCAGCAGGTTCACCACCTGCGCCTGGATCGACACGTCCAGCGCCGAGACCGGCTCGTCCGCGACGACCAGCTTCGGGTTGAGCGCCAGGGCGCGGGCGATGCCGATGCGCTGGCGCTGGCCGCCGGAGAACTCGTGCGGGTAGCGGTTGTAGTGCTCGGGGCTCAGGCCCACCAGCTCCAGCAGCCGCTGCACCTCCTTCTTCACGCCGCCCTCGGGCTCGATGCCCTGGAGCTTGAAGGGGGTGCTGACGATCCCGCCGATGGTGTGCCGCGGGTTCAGTGAACCGTACGGGTCCTGGAAGATCATCTGTACGTCGCGGCGCATCGGCCGCAGCGCTCCGGCGGACAGATGCGTGATGTCCCGGCCCTCGAACTCGACCTTTCCGCCGGTCGGTTCGAGCAGTCGCGTGATCAGCCGGCCCATGGTCGACTTGCCGCAGCCCGACTCGCCGACGACGCCCAGGGTCTCGCCGGGGCGCACGTCGAAGGAGAGTCCGTCGACCGCCTGGACGGCCCCGACCTTGCGCTTCAGCAGGCCCTTGGTGATCGGGAAGTGCTTGACCAGGCCGGTGACCTTGAGGATCGGCTCGGGTCCTGAACCGCCGGTCCCGGACGCGGACCCGGCCCCCGACTCCTGCTCCGGAATCTTCTTCTTCAGCTCAGTCACAGCTTCGGCGCAATCTCTTCGGTCCAGATCTGTTCCCGCTCCGCCGGCGACATGTGGCAGGCGGAGAAGTGCCCGTCGGTGATCTCCCTCAGGTCCGGACGCTCGGTGCGGGTGAGGTTGTCCTTGGGGACGTCGGCGTACGGGCAGCGCGGATGGAAGGCGCAGCCGGACGGGACGTTGATCAGACTGGGCGGGGTTCCCTTGACCGGCACCAGCCGGTCGGTCTGCTCCCGGTCGATACGCGGCATCGAGCCGAGCAGGCCCCAGGTGTAGGGGTGCTGCGGCCGGTAGAAGACCTTCTCGGCGGAGCCGCGCTCGATGCAGCGCCCCGCGTACATCACCAGCAGGTCGTCCGCGATCTCGGCGACGACGCCGAGGTCGTGGGTGATGATGACGACCGCCGAGTGGAACTCCTTCTGGAGGTCGCGGATGAGGTCGAGGATCTGCGCCTGGACGGTCACGTCCAGGGCGGTCGTCGGCTCGTCGGCGATCAGCAGCTCGGGGTTGTTCACCAGCGACATCGCGATCATCGCGCGCTGGCGCATACCGCCGGAGAACTGGTGCGGATAGTCGTTGAAGCGCTGGGCGGGCTCGGGGATCCCGACCCGGTCCAGCATCTCGACGGCCCGCTTCTTGGCGGTCTTCTTGTCGACCTTGTTGTGGACGCGGTACGCCTCCACGATCTGCGCGCCGATGCTGTAGTACGGATGCAGCGCCGACAGCGGGTCCTGGAAGATCATCGACATCTTGTGGCCGCGCAGCTCGCGCACCCGCTCGGGGCCCGCGCCGATCAACTCCTCGCCGTCCAGCCAGATCTCGCCGGAGATGCGGGCCCGCTCGGAGCTGTGCAGCCCCATGATGCCCAGCGAGGTCACGGACTTCCCGGAGCCGGACTCACCGACGATGCCGAGGGTCTTGCCCGCCTTGAGGTCGAAGCTGACGCCGTCGACGGACTTCACGAGGCCGTCATCGGTGTCGAAGTGGATGCGGAGGTCCCGTACGGAGAGGAACGAGCCGTCCGCGGCCGGAGCACCGACGGCAGCCCCCGTAGCCGTAGCCGTACCCGCGTCGTCCCCGCTCGCGTCCTTCGTCTTGCGCACGTCGCTCATGAGAGCCTCACCCGGGGGTCGATCGCGGCGTACACGAGGTCCACCAGCAGATTGCAGAAAACGATGAAGAAGGCGGCGACCAGCGTCACACCCATCACGATGGGCAGGTCGCTCTTGGTCACGCCCTGGATGGCGTACGCGCCCATCCCCTGGAAGGAGAAGACGCGCTCGGTGATGACCGCGCCGCCCAGCAGCAGCGCGAAGTCCATGCCGAAGATGGTGACGAGCGGGGTCAGTGCGGCGCGCAGGCCGTGCTTGACGACCACCTGGCGCTCGCGCAGACCCTTTGCCCGCGCGGTTCTGATGTAGTCCTCGCCCATGGTCTCCAGCATCCCGGCGCGGGTGAGCCGCGCGTAGAGGGCGGAGTACAGGAAGGCGAGGGTGCACCAGGGAAGGATGAGGTTCCACGCCCATTCGCCGGGGTTCTCGGAGAACGGCACGAACTCAAGGTTCTCCCAGATCGTCCAGTGGAAGCTGAACAGCGCGAGGGAGACCAGGCCGGTGAAGAACATCGGCAGCGAGACGCCGGCCAGGGCGACGCCCATGGTCAGCCGGTCGAAGATCGAGCCCCGCTTGAGCGCGGAGAGGACGCCGATGGCGACACCGGAGACGACCCAGATGACCGCCGCGCCGATGGCCAGCGAGAAGGTGACCGGGATGCGCTGGACGATCTCCGGCCAGACCTCGACATGGGTCTTGAAGGAATAGCCGAAGCAGGGCGCGTGGCACACCGAGGGGTTGGGGCCGAAGTTGTACTCGGCGCCGACCACGATGGCCTTGATGAAGTGCCAGTACTGGAGGTAGAGCGGATCGTCCAGTCCCAGGTTCGCCTTGATCGCGGCGATGGCGGCGGGATCGGCGCCCTTACCGACGTACTGGGCGGCCAGTGAATCGGTCGTCTGGCCGCCCAGGCGGGGCACCAGGAAGAAGATCGCGAACGTGACTGCGCTGACCACCAGCAGCAGCAACACCGCGGCGAATACGCGTCGGATGATGTACGCAGCCACAGCCGTGCGGTGGGGGGGGGGGGGGGGGGGGGGGGGGGGGGGGGGGGGGCCCCCCCCCCCCCCCCCCCGACACCTTCACCTGCCTTTCGGGGGGTGCTGTTTGATGTAACAGGTGTTACTCGGTCGTACGAAGTACGGAGCCGTACGGGATGTACGGACGTACTGAGTGCCGCTCGGTCTTACTTCGACGAGCCCATCAGCACGTAGTCGTACATGCCCAGGTAGGACTCGGCGACCGTGACGTTCGTCGCCGACTCCGGGCGGTAGAGCAGGTTCTTGCGGTAGAAGAGCGGAACCGCCGAGGCGTTCTCCAGGACCAGCTTGTCGACCTCGGCCCACTTCTCACCGCGGGCGGTGGGGTCGAGGGTGCCGATGCCGTCGGTCAGCGCCTTGTTGATCTTCGGGTCGTTCAGCTCCATCAGGTTCGTGCCACCCGACGGCTTGATCGCCGAGCCGTTCACGATCTGGTCGAGGAAGCCGTACCCGGTGGGCCAGTCGGCACCCCAGGCCATCATCATCAGACCGGCGTTGTTCTCGTGGACCCACTTGGGGGAGCCCGCGAAGTCGGTGAAGTACTTGTCCGCCGGGAACTGCTTGATGTCGGCGGTGATACCGATCGCCTTCAGGCTCTGCTGGATCTGCGTCGCGGCCAGGACCTCGTCGGGACGGTCGGAGCGCGCCGTCAGCGAGGTCTTGAAGCCGTTCGGCTGACCGCACTTGGTGAGCGCTTCCTTGGCCTTGGCGGCATCGCCCTTGTTGCCCGGGGTCGGGTACAGGTCGAACTTCTTGTACCCGGCGACCGACGGCGGGATCATCGTCGTGGCGGGCTCACCCTTGACCGCGCCGCCGATGGAGTCGACCACTCCGGCCTTGTTCACGGCGTACTGCACGGCCTTGCGGCACTCGATGTTGTTGAACGGCTTCACGTTGACGTTCATCGCCAGGTACTGGAGCGCGCCCGCGTAGGGGTTGTCCGTCTTGGCCTTCTCGGCGGGCTTGACGAGCACCTTCGGCTGCGTCTTGGACTGGAGCCCGGTGCCCTCGATACCCGCGGTGATCGAGTCGCTGAGCAGGTGCTCGTCGATCGTCGAGGCGTTGACGTTGAACTTCAGCTCGATCTTGTCCGGCAGCGCCTTGCGGATCGGGTCCGTCGCCGGGTCCCACTGGGGGTTGCGGACGAGCGTCGCGCCGCGGCTCTCGCTGTACGACTCGAACTGGTACGGGCCGGAGGAGACGATGTTCTGGACGTACTCGGCACCCTTGTCGGCCTTCTTCGGGACCGGAGCGGTCTGCGAGAACGCCGCGAGGTAGTCCATGTCCGCGAACGGCTTGTTCAGCTTGAAGGTGATCGTGTACTTGTCCGGCGTCTCGATGGACTTGAGGCCCCCGGCGGACGGGTCCTTGTACGGGCCCTTGTACTTGTCACCGCCCTCCAGGTACGACTTGAAGTACGTCGGGCCGTTGGAGAGGGCCTCGGGCGCGAAGTTGGAGCGCTCGACGGCGTACTTGACGTCCGCGGAGGTGATCTCGGTGCCGTCCTGGAACTTGATGCCCTTGCGGAGCGTGTAGGTCCAGGTCTTGGCGTCGGGGCTGCCCTTGCCCAGGGAGGTCGCCAGGTCGGGAACGACCGTGAGGCCCTCCTTGCCGGCGGCCGGCTTGAAGGTCACCAGGGAACGGCCGTACAGGCGGGAGAAGTTCTGCACCCAGCCGTAGTACGTGTTGCCCGGGTCCAGGGAGTCCGGGCCACTGGCGTGCTCGTACGTGACCGTTCCCCCCTTCTTGGTGCTGGCGTTGACGATGCTGGTCAGACCGGCGTCGGCCTTCGCGCTGCCGCCGCCCCCCTTGTCGTCACCCTTGTCGCTGCTGCCGCAGGCGGAAACACCCAGTGCCAACGCCAGCGTGACGGCTATGGCCGACGCTGTCTTTCTGCTGTTCACCTGAGGAAAGCCCCCTCGATCGATGGTGCGGCAGGGCCGCGATTACTTGCCACGGGGGTCGAGTGCGTCACGCAGACCGTCCCCCAGCAGATTGAAGGCCAGCACGGTGATGAAGATCGCCATGCCGGGAATGATCATGAACATCGGGTCGACCTGGTACAGGTCGACCGCGGTGGAGAGCATGCCGCCCCACGAGGACTGCGGCGGGGCGATACCGACACCGAGGAAGCTCAGGGACGCCTCGAAGAGGATGTTGGTGGGGATCAGCAGCGTCGAGTAGACCAGGATCGGCGCGATCAGGTTGGGCAGCAGTTCCCGGAAGAGGATGAACGGGCCGCGCGCACCGAGTGACCGGGCCGCCTCCACGAACTCCCGCTCCCGCAGGCTGAGTGTCTGCGCGCGCACGATCCGGCCGATGTACGGCCAGCTGAAGAAGCCGATCACGAAGATCAGTACGGCGATGCGCAGCGAGAGTCCTTCGAGTCCGAACACGCTGCCCTGGAGCGACGCGGAGATCGAGATCGCGAAGAGCAGCAGCGGGAAGGCGAGGAAGGTGTCCATCATGCGGCTGATGGCGCTGTCGACCCAGCCGCCGTAGAAGCCCGCCACGACGCCCATCACGACACCGATGACGACGGAGAGCAGCGTGGACCCGGCCGCGACGACCAGGGAGACCCAGGAGCCCTCGACGATACGGGCCAGGATGTCCCGGCCCGTCTGCGGTTCGACACCCAGGAGGTGGTCCCAGCTGATGCCACCGAAGCCGCCCTTGGGAGCGAGCAGCACGGGGTCGACGAGGTCCTGGTTGAAGGCGTTGGGGTCAAGACCGAAGACCGACTGGATCGGTTTGGAGAGTACGGCGACAAGGACCAGCAGGATCACGATGACGCCGCCCGCCATGGCGACCTTGTCCCGCTTGAAACGGGTCCATGCGATCCGGCCGAGCGAACGGCCTTCGATCTGCTTGCCCCCGGCGCCTTCCAGCACCGCTTCCGGCTGCGCCTGCGCCGCCGACCCGGTGGTCTCGATAGGTGCCGTCATTGCGCTGGAGACCCCTCTCGGCCGACGGTGGCCGGCCCATGACCGCCGCTGTAGCGGCTCTTTCACTTCACATGTCGCATGGTGGTCCCCCGGGAAAAGTGGGGGGAACTGTTTCTGTCAGCGCATCGCACACTAGGCCGAGTCCACCTGCTGCACGGAGTCTTCAGTCCTATCGCGATCACCCGCCAGCCCCCACAGGGAATGTTTGCGCAACCGTGATGCGATCCGAGGGTTACCGTTATCCGGACGTCGCGATCTTCTCAGCGGACCAACTCGGCTACTATTCCCCCAGATCGGACATGCGACCCGACTGCCCTCATCCCGCATGAAACCGGTGCGCGCGTCCCGGCGCGACGAAGCTCCGCGCCCGTGCGGTGCCGCTCAGTATGCGCGGCCGGCGGGCGGCGGGTAGCCGTATCCCGAAGTCGGCGCGGGAACGGCATGCGCCTCACGGTCGTAGAACGGCCTGGTGTTGGCGCGCAGCCACATCGTGACCGGGTCGTACTCGTCGGACATCGCGACGGTCGAGACCGGCAGTCCGTCCGGCACGGCGGCGATCGACTGCCGCATCATCATGCGTACGGAGTCGACGGAGACGGGGCTCGTGTCGTACAGGTCGAGACCGATCGCCAGATACGGGGCGCCGAGGGCCGGCTGCACCCAAGCGCGGCGCAGGGAGCGCACGGCGGGCGTGCGGTGCGCGTTCTGGGTGAGCTGGGCGTAGAACTGCGGGAGTTCGATGGCGGGCTCGGAGAGCCTGAGCGGTCCCGCGGGCATCCGGTCGAGACCGGTGGCGATCCGGCGCAGATCGAGCCAGGGGATGCCGACACCGCCGCCGGGGGCGTGCGGATTGAGCCAGATCCCCCAGCGGTCGGGATAGAGGGCTCGGGCGATGTCGCGCCCCGAGACCACCTCGTGGGCCCGGGTCCAGCCACTGACCGCCAACTCCTGGGCGGAGGTGACGCACGGGGCGTAACCCAGGCCGTCGATCTCCATGTTGCCGTACTGGGCCTCGGGTGATCCGGCGCGGCCGTGCCAGAGCAACATCCAGACACTGTCGTCGGCGAGCGCCTGGAGCAGCGCCTCGTACGCGTCGTAACGTCCTGGCGTCACCTGGCGCAGCATGTGCTCGACCTGCCCGGCCGCCGCGGTGCCTGACGCGCTCACTCTGGGTCCCGCCCCTCTTCGATCCACCACTCGTCCAGCCCCCCGAAGCCCGCGCGTCCCCATACGTCCGCCGCGCTCCGCCGCGGGAGGGGCGACCCGCCGGGCACACGGTGCGGCGGTCCCGCCATGAAACCAGCTTAGAGGGGCTTCCTGACACAGACTTGACGACCGGCGCGCCCGCCATGAGGGTGCGGGCGTGGCCGATCTCTTTCCCTGTCCTGCCCGTAGCCCGCCCGCTCGTACCCGCGCCTGCCCGTTCCGTCCCGGACTATGCGGCGGACAGGAGTCAGCCGCGCTGGTAGAACGGCCGCACCTTCTCGCGCAGCCAGTCACCGACCGGGTCCTGGGCCACGTCCAGCAGGACGAGGTTGACCGGCCAGCCCACCGCCACCCGCCCCAGCGCCCGGCCGAGCGCGTCCATGGGGGCGTTGCGGTCCGCGGCCTCCCAGGAGGAGAGCTGGACCCCGATGAAGAGCGCCGGGGGCTCGCCCTCGACGCTGGCGAGCGCGCGGCGGGCGGAGAGCACCACACCGGACGCCTCGAACTCGGCCCCGGCGGCCGAGAGGAACTCGACCGGATCCTCCTGCCAGTCCGGCTCGAAGAGCCGCACCCGGCCCCCGCTCGCCGGGCCGTCGAGCGGCGTACGCCCCACCCGGCACAGCTCGGCGACGGCCGGCGGCGGCAGCGGCATCCCGACGACGCCGCCCGGGTTCACCGCGATACCGAGCTGCGGGGGCAGGCCCCGGGCGAAGTCACGGGCGGGGGCGACGGTGCAGGCCATATGGGCGCCGACGCACTGGAGGAACTGCTGCTCGGAGCTGAACACCGGGACATACGGGATGCCCTCGATCTCCATCGTCGGCAGATCGAGCGCGGGGCTGTCGGGACCGCCGCCCTGGGGCAGCGGCACCCAGATCTCACTGCGTCCCAGTACCTCGATCAGCCGTCCGCCTGCCGCGTCGGCGCCGAGCGAGGCGACGAGCACCTCTTCCAGCTCGTTGCCGGGCCATGCTGTGTTCACCGTGCTCCCCTTCGCCACCCTCGCCCCCGCGGCAGCACCTTAGACCGATCGGCGCATGGGGAGCGGCGTCGCGGGGCTCCTTCTTCTCCCCCCTTGTGCCGGTCGGTCTCACACCTGGACGAGTGAGTCCGGACCCCGGCGCCGCCCCCGAACGGCTCCGTCCGGCCCGCCTGTTGGCTCAATCCGCCCGGGTGGCCGGGAAGGCGATCCGCTCCAGGGCCCGCGCCGCGTCCCGGTCCAGGAGCACCGCCGAGGCGCAGCCCCGGGGGAGGCGGCCCGTCTCGGCGTCGGCGAGCAGGCGGCGGACCGCGCGGCGGTGCCGGGCGAAGGCGTAGCCGGACACGCCCCGGCCGCGCTCCCGCTGGCCCTCGCGCGCCACCTCGGGCGGGACGTCCAGCAGGACGAGATGGAGCCGGCGGCCACGCCGACGGGCCTCACGGGCCAGCCAGCTCCGTACCCATCTCTGCGTACCGCAGTCATGGACGACGACGCTCTCGCCGGAGCCGAGCGCGCGCCGCAGCCCCGCGTAGTGCGCGAGCCGGACGAGCGGGCGGTAGACGGCGTACGGCAGGGCGCCCGGCAGCCGGCGCGCCCAGCGGTCCCTGGTGTCCTGGGAGTCGATACCGGTGGCCTCGGCGGCCCGCCGGATCAGGGTGGACTTGCCGCTGCCCGGCAGCCCGGAGACGACCACCAGATCCCCTTCGGCGAAGACGAGACTCTTCGTGCCGCGGCCCCGCGCCCGGCCGCCCTCGGCGGCGGGCCCCCGCCCCCGCAGATCCCGGACGACCCGCGCCACGCGAGCCGCGCCGTCCCGGACCGCACCGTCCCGTGCGGGTGCGCCCGGCTGCGCGGCCGTGCCCGTCTGTGCCGGCATCCCCGCGGTCGTCGCGTACGTACCGGACCCCTGCGACATCATCGCCGTCCCCCTGTCAGCTCAGTCGACCTGGCCCATGAACCTTGCCCATGAAGTGTAAAGAAATGGTAATGCGCCACAAGCTTTTTGCGGGGGCGGGCGAGTTGTGGACCGGGCTCCCCGCTCGGCGGCGATGCGTGCGATGATGTGCCCGCCAACTGCATACCGGCCGTTTGAATCCGCGCGGGAGAGTCCCGGTCACCGTGTGTGCGCCGGGCGCCGAAGGAGCAAGACCCTCCCTTGAATCTCTCAGGCCCCGTACCGCGTGGATGAGGCAGATCTGAAAAGCGGGCCGCAGCTCTGCGGCTCCACCCAAGGTGCAAGTCATGACCGCTCTTACGGTGGCCATGATGAACCTCTCAGGTTCCGATGACAGATGGGGAGGACCGTCCTCGCCGTCATGCCCTGGGAGTCACACCGATGAGCCATGTCCCCCCGAGCAGCACCAGCACGCCCGGCCCCGCCGCCCCCGGCACCCCGCGTCTCACCGCCCTCGACGCCACGCACCGCGCACTGGGCGCGACCATGACCGACTTCGCGGGCTGGGACATGCCGCTGCGGTACGCGAGCGAGCGCGACGAGCACCACGCCGTCCGCACCCGCGCCGGTCTCTTCGATCTCTCCCACATGGGTGAGATCACCGTCTCGGGACCGGCCGCCGGCGACCTCCTCGACTACGCGCTCGTCGGCAATATCGGCGCCGTCGCCGTGGGCCGCGCCCGCTACACCATGATCTGCCGGGAGGACGGCGGGATCCTGGACGACCTGATCGTCTACCGTCTCGGCGAGGAGACCTTCATGGTCGTCGCCAACGCCTCCAACGCCCAGACCGTGCTGGACGCGCTGACCGCCCGCGCCGAGGGGTTCGACGCGGCCGTACGCGACGACCGCGACGCGTACGCGCTGCTGGCGGTCCAGGGCCCCGAGTCCCCGGGCATCCTGAAGTCGCTGACCGACGCCGATCTGGACGGCCTCAAGTACTACGCGGGCCTGCCGGGCACCGTCGCCGGTGTCCCCGCGCTGATCGCGCGTACCGGCTACACCGGCGAGGACGGCTTCGAGCTGTTCGTCGAGCCCCGGTACGCCGAGCGGCTGTGGCAGGCGCTGACCGAGGCCGGCGAGGGCGTCGGGCTGGTGCCCTGCGGGCTGTCCTGCCGTGACACCCTCCGGCTCGAAGCCGGTATGCCGCTGTACGGGAACGAGCTGTCCACCGCCCTGACCCCGTTCGACGCCGGTCTCGGCCGGGTCGTGAAGTTCGAGAAGACCTCGAACGGCGGCGCCTTCGTCGGCCGCGAGGCCCTTCAGGCCGCCGCCGAGCGCGCCACGTCCGCCCCGCCCCGCAAGCTCGTCGGCCTGATCGCCGAGGGCCGCCGGGTCCCGCGCGCCGGGTACCAGGTGGTAGCCGGGGGCGCCGTCGTGGGAGAGGTCACCTCGGGCGCCCCCTCCCCGACCCTGGGCAAACCGATCGCCATGGCGTACGTCGACGCCGCGCACGCCGCGCACGGCACGCCGGGCGTCGGAGTCGACATCCGCGGCTCCCACGAGCCGTACGAAGTCGTGGCGCTGCCGTTCTACAAGCGCCAGAAGTGATACGGACGTCAGCACGCCCCTCGACGCCGTCTCGGTCCGTAAGACAGCTGTTCCGCACCACACACCCGCGTACAGGAGAATTCAGGTCATGAGCAACCCCCAGCAGCTGCGTTACAGCAAGGAGCACGAGTGGCTGACGGCCGCCGAGGACGGTGTGTCGACGGTCGGTATCACGGAGTTCGCGGCGAACGCCCTCGGCGACGTCGTGTTCGCCCAGCTTCCTGAGGTCGGTGACACGGTGACCGCGGGCGAGACCTGCGGAGAGCTGGAGTCCACCAAGTCGGTCAGCGATCTGTACGCCCCGGTGACCGGTGAGGTCACCGAGACGAACCAGGACGTCGTGGACGATCCCTCGCTGGTGAACTCCGCCCCGTTCGAGGGCGGCTGGCTGTTCAAGGTACGTGTCGCGCAGGAGCCCGATGACCTGCTCACCGCCGATGAGTACACAGAGTTTTCCGGCAACTGAGACCCCAGGGACCGTGATGTCTTCGAAGTCGCTTCTGAACGCCTCGCTCCATGAGCTCGACCCCGACGTCGCCGCCGCCGTCGACGCCGAGCTCCACCGTCAGCAGTCCACGCTCGAAATGATCGCCTCGGAGAACTTCGCTCCGGTCGCGGTCATGGAGGCGCAGGGCTCGGTGCTGACCAACAAGTACGCCGAGGGCTACCCGGGCCGCCGCTATTACGGCGGCTGTGAGCACGTCGATGTGATCGAGCAGATCGCCATCGACCGGGTGAAGGCGCTCTTCGGCGCCGAGCACGCGAACGTCCAGCCGCACTCCGGCGCCCAGGCGAACGCGGCGGCGATGTTCGCGCTGCTCTCCCCCGGCGACACGATCATGGGTCTGAACCTCGCCCACGGCGGGCATCTGACCCATGGCATGAAGATCAACTTCTCCGGCAAGCTCTACAACGTCGTCGCGTACCACGTCGACGACAAGACCGGCCAGGTCGACATGGCCGAGGTCGAGCGACTCGCCAAGGAGTCCCGTCCGAAGCTGATCGTGGCCGGCTGGTCGGCCTACCCCCGCCAGCTGGACTTCGCGGCCTTCCGCCGGATCGCGGACGAGGTCGGCGCGTATCTGATGGTCGACATGGCGCACTTCGCCGGTCTGGTCGCCGCGGGCCTGCACCCCAACCCGGTGCCGCACGCGCATGTCGTCACGACCACCACGCACAAGACCCTCGGCGGCCCGCGCGGCGGTGTGATCCTCTCCACCAAGGAACTGGCGAAGAAGATCAACTCCGCGGTCTTCCCCGGCCAGCAGGGCGGCCCGCTGGAGCATGTCATCGCGGGCAAGGCGGTCTCCTTCAAGGTGGCGGCCACGGACGAGTTCAAGGAGCGCCAGCAGCGCACCCTGGACGGCGCCCGGATCCTCGCCGAGCGGCTGGGCCTGCCGGACGTCACCGAGGCGGGCGTCTCCGTGCTCTCCGGCGGTACGGACGTACACCTCGTTCTCGTCGATCTGCGCGACTCGGAGCTGGACGGCCAGCAGGCCGAGGACCGGCTCCACGAGATCGGCATCACGGTCAACCGGAACGCCGTCCCGAACGACCCGCGCCCCCCGATGGTCACCTCGGGCCTGCGGATCGGCACGCCCGCGCTGGCCACCCGCGGCTTCACCACCGAGGACTTCACCGAGGTCGCCGAGATCATCGCGGCGGCCCTGAAGCCCTCCTTCGACCGCGAGGCGCTGGCCGGCCGGGTCACCGCGCTGGCCGAGAAGCACCCGCTGTACCCGGGCCTGTAGTCATCCGTACGGCCTGAGTTACGGGGCACCGCGCACACTGGACCGTGCGGCGCGGTGCCCCGCACCACGTTCCCCCGCGTGTCACCGTCATCTCCGCACCACCCCGGCAGACAACGGCGTCTACCAACCAGCAAGGAGTCACCCGTGGCCATCTCGGTCTTCGACCTGTTCTCGATCGGAATCGGCCCGTCCAGCTCCCATACGGTCGGTCCGATGCGCGCGGCGCGGATGTTCGCGCGCCGGCTCAAGAACGAGGGCCTCATCGCCCACACCGTCTCGATCCGGGCGGAGCTGTACGGATCGCTCGGCGCCACCGGCCACGGCCACGGCACGCCCAAGGCCGTGCTCCTCGGCCTGGAGGGCAACTCGCCGCGCACCGTCGACGTGGAGAGCGCCGACGACCAGGCGGAACGTATTCGCAGCAGCGGCCGGCTCAATGTGCTCGGTATGCACGAGATCGCCTTCGACGCCGGTACGGACCTGGTCCTGCACCGCCGCAAGACCCTGCCGTACCACGCCAACGGCATGACCGTCTTCGCGTACGACGCGGCCGGCGCGGTGCTCCTGGAGAAGACGTACTACTCCGTGGGCGGCGGCTTCGTCGTGGACGAGGACGCCGTGGGCGAGGACCGGATCAAGCTCGACGACACCGTGCTGAAGTACCCCTTCCGCACCGGCGACGAGCTGCTGCGGCTGTCGGCCGAGACCGGACTGTCGATCTCCGCGCTGATGCTGGAGAACGAGAAGGCCTGGCGCACGGAGGACGAGATCCGCGCCGGGCTGCTGGAGATCTGGCGGGTCATGCAGGCGTGTGTCTCACGCGGGATGGCCCGCGAGGGCATCCTGCCGGGCGGCCTCAAGGTCCGCCGCCGCGCCGCACATTCGGCACGCCAGCTGCGCGCCGAGGGCGACCCGCAGGCGCACGCCATGGAGTGGATCACGCTCTACGCGATGGCCGTGAACGAGGAGAACGCCGCGGGCGGCCGCGTGGTCACCGCCCCCACCAACGGCGCCGCGGGCATCATCCCGGCGGTAATGCACTACTACATGAACTTCGCGGCCGGGGGCGCCACGGCGGAGGAGAAGGACGAGAACGTGGTCCGCTTCCTGCTCGCCGCGGGCGCCATCGGCATGCTCTTCAAGGAGAACGCCTCCATCTCCGGTGCCGAAGTCGGCTGCCAGGGCGAGGTCGGCTCGGCCTGCTCCATGGCGGCGGGCGCCCTCGCGGAGGTGCTGGGCGGCAGCGCCGAACAGGTCGAGAACGCGGCCGAGATCGGCATGGAACACAACCTCGGCCTGACCTGCGACCCGGTCGGCGGCCTCGTCCAGATCCCGTGCATCGAACGGAACGGCATGGCGGCGGTGAAGGCGGTCACGGCGGCGAAGATGGCGCTGCGCGGCGACGGCAGCCACAAGGTCTCCCTGGACAAGGTCATCAAGACCATGAAGGAGACGGGCGCGGACATGTCGGTCAAGTACAAGGAGACCGCGCGCGGCGGGCTCGCGGTGAACATCATCGAGTGCTGACGGAACACGCTCTGATCAGTGGTTTCCCGTCTTTCAGCGCTGTCACGGGCTTTCCGGTACGCACGGCGGATCCTCCCTGCTCAAGCTGACCAAGAGGGGGGGGACGGTCCTGGCCTGATCAGGGCGGACAGGGGCTGTTTCGGCGTCCCTGATGGCGCGTGCCGCGTTGATGAGTCCGATGTGGCTGAAGGCCTGGGGGAAGTTGCCGAGGTCTTCGCCGGTACGGGTGTCGACCTCTTCGGGGAGGAGGCCGATGTCGTTGGCGCAGGCGTCGGCCGCCGCGCACTGCTCCCGGGCTGTCCAGCAGGTGACGGGGGGCGGCGCCCGCTGACGAGTGGCCTTACGCCACCGTCGCACGGGACGCCGGGTCCGGCGACACGGGTGGACCGACGGGTGGGCCGAACGCGTGGCCTGCCGAAGACAGGCCCTGGTGTGATGCGCCAGAGGTTGGTTGTTCGTCAAGAGGTCATCTCATTTGGTGAGTCTTCGGTAGCACATGATGCCGCAGGCGAGTTGAAGAAGACCCGGCAAGGGCCACTGAAGTTGGCGGGTGCCGTTCCGGATGGCCGCGTAATTCTTCTGGGACGCGTCAGCGGGTGCGGCGTTCCGCCTCGGCCGTGACCGCCAGGGCGACGACGGTCAGCAGGGACAGCAGTGCCCAGGCCGGGGTGAAGCTGCTGGTGAGATCGACCAGCAGGCCGAGCACGGGCGGCACCGTGACGATGGCGATCTGGTTGACGGACATGGCCAGCCCCAGGGCGAAGCCCGTCTTGCCCGGTGGGGCCGCTTCGGTGACGTAGGCGACCCACGGGCCGTACCAGCCGAATCCGAAGAACCCGAGCCAGACGAAGACGCCGGAAGCGACGACCGGCGCCCGCCCGGCCGGTGTCATCAGCACGGCCAGCCCGGCGATCACAGCGACCATGCAGACCAGCACAATGACATAGCGCCCTGAACTGCTCCGGTCGCTCCAGGCCGCCAGGCATATCCGGCCCGCGACTCCCGCACTTTGAGATGCCACCAGGATCAGGGCCGCCTGCCCGGCGCCGACCGATGAGGTCTGGTGGAGGTGCAGCACCGTCAGGATGCCCACGCCGTACTGCACCGAGATCAGGCTGGTCCCCGACAGCATGATCTTCAGGGTGGACGGTTCACGGAGCATGCGCAGCCGGGCGCGGAGCTGTGCCGCGAGCGGGTCCGACGGCTCCCTGTCCTGCGGGGCGGGCAGTGCGGGTGGCCGACGGTAGCAGCCCATGAAGAGGCCGGCTCCGAGCAGCGCGACGAAGCCGCCGGTCAGCAGTGTCGCCCGCCAGCCGAACTCCTCGGCGACGAGTGGGAGTACGGCCGAGGCGAGCGCCGCCCCCAGCGGCAGCCCGGCCTGCCGGATACCCATCGCCAAGCCGCGCTGTGACGCGTCGAACCAGGAAGCCACCGACTTGCTCCCACCCGGCTGGACGGTGCTGTATCCCGCGCCGACCACCAGCAGTGCGACCAGCAGAGCCGGGTATCCCGGCGCCAGGCTCCCCGCACCCAGAGCCAGCGCGACAGCGCCGGCCCCGATCCCGACCACCCAGCGCTCGCTGTAGTGGTCCAGCAGCTCGCCGGCCACCAGCAGCCCGGCCAGCGGGACGAGCTGGGCCGCCGAGACCAGCAGACCCAGCTGCGCGGTGCTCAGGTCCAGGGCGCTCTGAAGGTGGACGCCCAGCGCTCCGATGCCGCCCACGAAGAACCCGGACGCGGCCTGGGTGAAGGTGGCGATGCCCAGCACGATCCAGCGATAGCGCCACGGGTCGCGGGCCTGAAGTCCGGTGCGTCCGGCGGTCTGTTGTGTCATGCCGGCCACCCTGCTGTAATACCTTTATGCTGCTCAACCCTTACGGCGAGGACGCGGTGAACCTGGCCGCGGACCTGGCCAACCGCCGACCCGAGAGCTCGGCCGAGCTGACAGACCGCTGCCGCGCCGCCGGGCTCATGCTGGAGCGCCCGGTGACAGCGGACGATCTCGGCCGCACCCAGGCCGCGCTGGACGCCTGGGAGACGGTCGTCGACGCCGCCGGGGAGCAGGAGCGCGCCGACCTGCTCAACCGGATGCTGGCCGAGGCCGCCGCCTACCCGCGGCTGACTTCCCACCCCGGTACCGGCTGGCATCTGCACTACCGGGACGCGGAACAGCCTCTCGGCTCGGTGCTGTTCACGCTGATCACGGTCGGTACAGCACTGCATCTGGCGGGCCGGGGCATGCACCGGCTGCGGCGCTGCGAGGTGACCGAGTGCGACACGGCTTTCGCCGACACCTCGCGCACCGGACGGCAGCGCTACTGCTCACAGCGCTGCGCCAACCGCGACGCCGTCCGCAGACACCGGGCGCGAGCCGCGGTCACCTGACCAGCTGCGGTGTGCGACACCGGCGTCCCCAACCGCGCCCACGTACAACCCGACGTGGCACCGAGGACAATCGCCGCCAAATGAGATGAGCCGGCGCCGCCCGGTCCGCCCGAAGCGAGCTCCAGCCGTGTGGGAACGGGCAAATGCTGCTTCCGCGGGCTCCGATCCATCGCCCATATCGACGCATACGAGTGGCCGGAGTCCGAGTGGACACCTGAGTGAGGGCCCGGCAGGGGCGGATCTTCGCGTGGACCCTTGACAGAAACGTTGGCGGATTAAAACCTATGGCAACGTTGTCAGGCAGGCCGACACAGGCCGCCTGCTCTTGAGGGCTCGCCTGGAATGGATCACGTCACTCATGTCTGACCAGTCATCTCACCCTTCCCGCCGGTCCGTTGTCGCGACCGGATCGACCCTGCTCGCGAGCTTCGGGCTCGGGGGCGCGTTCTCCGGAACCAGTCACGCGGCGGGGTCCCCGGTCACCGCCGGCGAGACCGGGCCCCGGGGTGAGCTCGCCGCGTACCGGCCCGTCGAGGTGTCGTCCGTCGACTACGCCCCCACACCGGGCCAGTTCGTGGTGGACGGGCTCAACTCCACCGGCGTGAAGGGCAGCGGGTGGCGGGCCGCCGGTGGTGATCCGCAGTGGATCTCCATCGATCTCCAGGCGGAGTGCGAGGTCGATTCCGTACGGCTCACCTTCGAGGCGACCAAGGACGACCCGGTCTTCACCCCGTCCACCAGCGGTAATCCGCGGGACAACACGACCGGCCAGGAGATCCTGTCCAGCTGCGCGGTGGCTTTCACCATCGAGGCGTCCCGGGACCGGCGCGAGTGGACCACCGTGTACCGCACCCTCTCCGGAGTCGGCGGGGTGGTGGAGATAAAGCTGAACAAACCGGCCGAGGCGCGCTGGGTACGGATGACCGTGACGAAGCGGTCGAACGACAACCCGCTCGGCCTCAACGGCTTCGAGGTCTACGGCACGGCCAAGGGCCGCAGGCCCGCGGCCAGCGGGTGGACCGACTGGGGCAGGCACGAGCACCACGCGCCCGCGTTGGAGGTCGCCGACGACGGAACGGTCCCGCTGGAGTCGGGCTGGACGCTGACGATGGACGACTGGGCCGGTGCAGAGGGCGGCGAGCTGTCCCTCCCCTCGGTCGACACCAGCCGCTGGCTGCCCGCGACCGTGCCCGGTACGGTCCTCGGTTCGCTGGTGGACCAGGGCCATCTGCCCGACCCGGTCGCCGGAATGAACAACCTCCGCATCCCCGAGGCCCTTTCGCGCCACGCGTGGTGGTACCGGCGCGGTTTCCTTCTGCCGCGCGAACTGCGCACCGGCCCCGGCCGCCATGTCTGGCTGGAGTTCGACGGCGTCAACCACCAGGCCGACATCTGGCTCAACGGCACGCGGGTGGGCGGGCTGACGTATCCTTTCGCGCGCTCCGCCCACGACGTGACACCTCTGCTGGTCTCCGGCGGCGGCGAGCAGGCGCTCGCCGTACGGATCACGCCCATGCCCTTCCCCGGGAGCCCCGGGGACAAGAGCGAGGCGGGTCTGGCCTTCGTGGACGCCGGAGCCACCATGATGAACCGCAACTCCCCCACGTATCTGGCCGCTTCCGGCTGGGACTGGATGCCGGCCGTACGCGACCGGGTCTCGGGGATCTGGAACCATGTGCGGCTGCGCTCGACGGGGCACGCTGTCATCGGTGACCCGCGCGTGGACACCACACTGCCCGGACTGCCCGACACCGGCACCGCCGAGGTGACGATCGTGGTGCCGGTACGCAACGCGGACTCCGCCGAACGCCGTGTGACCGTGACCGCGTCGTTCGACGACATACGGGTCTCCAGGACCGTCACCGTGCCGGGCGGCGCGAGCACAGACGTGATCTTCACGCCCGCCGAGCACGCGCCGCTGCGCGTGCGCGACCCGAAGCTGTGGTGGCCCAACGGCTACGGCGAGCCCGCCCTGCACGATCTGACGCTCGTCGCCACGGTCGACGGCGCGGAGAGCGACCGGCGCACCACACGCTTCGGCATCCGCCAGTTCGGCTATGAGTACGCGGTGCCCCTCCCGTTCGGTGGCGGCACCGACACGTATACGCAGTCGGTGGACGTGGGCGCCAGGACGGCCCGGTACGTGCGCGTCAGGTGCCTGACGCGCGCCACCGACTGGGGCTCGTCACTGTGGGGCCTCTCGGTGGTCGACAGCGCCGCGCCCGGCACCGACCTGGCCCTGCACAAGACCGCCACCGCCTCGTCCGTCGACGAGGCGGGCCATGAGGCCGAGCACGTCACGGACGGGGATGAGAAAACACGCTGGGCGTCGGCGTTCGAGGACGACCAGTGGATCCAGGTGGACCTCGGCGGGACCGTCTCCTTCGACCGGGTGGAGCTGCGGTGGGAGCGGGCGTACGCCAAGACGTACGTGGTGCAGGTCTCGGACAACGGCGACACCTGGACCGACGCGGAATCGGTCGACAACTCGGCGGTTCCGCTGCCGTTCGGGAACGCCAACGCGAGTCTCCAGAGTGTCGACATCGGCGCCCGCGAGGCCCGGTACGTGCGACTGAACGGCGGTGAGCGGGCGACCAGCTGGGGCTCCTCGCTGTGGAGCCTGTCGGTGGTCGACAGCGCCGCGCCCGGCACCGACCTGGCCCTGCACAAGACCGCCACCGCCTCCACGGAGGACGGCGACAACAAGGCGGCCAACGCCACCGACGGCAAGGCCGACACCCGCTGGTCCTCCGCGTACGAGGACAACCAGTGGATCCAGGTGGACCTCGGCGAGAGCGTGTCCTTCGACCGCGTCGTCGTCGTGTGGGAGCCAGCCTACCCCAAGACGTATGTCATCCAGGTGTCCGCCGATGGTGCCACCTGGACGGACGTGAAGGCCGTCGACAACACCCCCGAGCCGCTGAAGATCAGCGTCAACGGCGTCCGGGTCTTCTGCCGGGGCGGCAACTGGGGGTGGGACGAGCTGCTGCGCCGGATGCCCGCGGAGCGGATGGACACGGCGGTACGGATGCACCGGGACATGAATTTCACCATGATCCGCAACTGGCTCGGCAGCAGCAACCGGGAGGAGTTCTTCGCCAGTTGCGACGAGTACGGCCTGCTCGTGTGGAACGACTTCCCGAACGCCTGGGCCATGGACCCGCCGGATCACGACGCGTTCAACAGCCTGGCGCGGGACACCGTACTCCGCTACCGCGTCCACCCCAGTGTCGTCGTCTGGTGCGGTGCCAACGAGGGCAACCCGCCCGCGGCGATCGACAACGGCATGCGCGAGGCCGTCCAGTCACAGGCACCGGGCATCCTGTACCAGAACAACTCGGCGGGCGGCATCATCTCCGGCGGCGGCCCGTACGGCTGGGTCGAGCCGGACCGTTACTTTTCGCGATCCACCTACGGCGGCGGCCACTTCGGCTTCCACACCGAGATCGGCATGCCCGTGGTGTCGACGGCCGAGAGCATGCGCAACCTCGTCGGCGACGAGCCGGAATGGCCGATCGGCGACGCCTGGTACTACCACGACTGGAGCACCCGGGGAAACCAGGCTCCGCAGAACTACCGCGCCGCCATCGAGGCCCGCCTCGACACGGCGAAGGACCTGGACGACTTCGCCCGCAAGGCACAGTTCGTCAACTACGAGAACGCCAGGGCCATGTTCGAGGCATGGAACGCCAACCTGTGGCAGGACGCCAGCGGCCTGATGCTCTGGATGTCCCACCCGGCCTGGCACAGCACCGTATGGCAGACATACGACTACGACTTCGATGTCAACGGCACGTACTACGGGGCGCGTAAGGCCTGCGAACCCGTCCATGTGCAGGCCGACCCGCAGAAGTGGGAGGTCACCGCCGTCAACCACACCGCCCGCGACCTGACAGGTGTGACCGTCACAGCCCGGCTCCACGACCTGTCCGGGCGCCCGCTCGGGTCCGCCCTCCGTACGAAGCTCGATGTCGCTCCGTCGACCACAGCGACCGCGTTCGCCGCCGCTTTCGGATCGGACCTTCCTGACCTGCATCTGCTGCGGGTGAGCCTGGAGGACAGCAGGGGCAGGCCGCTGTCCCGGAACACGTACTGGCGCTACCGCGAGCCGGCCGACATGCGGGCGCTGAACAGGACCAGGACGGTCAGGATCACGGCCGACCTCGGTCATGTCTCCCGGTCCGGGGCGCGACGCGGCATGACCGCGACCGTGCGCAATCGGGGCGCCGTCGTCGCGTCGATGGTGCGGCTGTCGCTGCTCGACGCCGGCGACGAACGACGGGTGCTGCCGACGCTGTACAGCGACAACTACCTGTGGCTCCTGCCCGGTGAGTCCCAGACGGTGACGCTGTCCTGGCCCGCCGACGCCCTTCGCTCCGGGCGGCCCGCCCTTCGGACCGAGGGATACAACAGCGCACGGACGCTGACGCGCGCGTAGCCTCCGGTTCGGACCGGGTGCCGGACCGCCACCTGCCGAACCAGCGGCCGGTGGCGGTCCGGCAGCCGAGGGCCGGTGTCGGGCCGGTCAGACGACGACTTGGTTGGCGTGCATCTTGGCGATGGCGTCGGCGTCGTAGCCGAGTTCCGTGAGGACTTCGTCGGTGTGTTCGCCGAGCAGCGGGGCACTGGTGATCGTGGGGCTGAAGTCGGAGAACTTGATCGGGCTGCCGACCGTCAGATACGTGCCGCGCTGCGGCTGGTCGACCTCGACGATGGTGCCGCTGCGGCGCAGCGCGGGGTCGTAGGCGATCTCCTTCATGCTGAGCACCGGTGCGCACGGCACGCCGAACCGGCGGAGGATGTCGACCGCCTCGTACTTGGTCTTGTCGGCCAGCCACTTCTCGATATCGGCGAAGATGTCGAAGATGTGCGGCTGGCGGGCCTCGGCGGTCCTGTAGGCCGGGTCGTTGATCCAGTCGGGCCGGTCGAGCGCCCGGCAGGTCTGCTCCCAGTCCTGTTCCTGGAGGGTGAAGTAGATGTAGGCGTTGGGGTCGGTCTGCCAGCCCTTGCACTTGAGTACCCAGCCGGGCTGGCCGCCGCCGCCCGCGTTGCCGCCGCGCGGCACCACGTCGGTGAACGTGCCATTCGGGTACTGCGGGTACTCCTCGAGGTAGCCGACCTTCTCCAGGCGCTGCTGGTCGCGCAGCTTGACCCGGCACAGGTTGAGCACCGCGTCCTGCATCGACACCGACACCTTCTGGCCCACGCCGGTCCTCTCCCGGGCGAGCAGTGCGGTGAGGATGCCGATCAGCAGATGCATCCCGGTGTTGCTGTCGCCGACGGCCGCGGCGCTGACCGTCGGCGGGCCGTCCCAGAAGCCGGTGGTGGAGGCGGTGCCGCCGGCGGCCTGCGCCACGTTCTCGTAGACCTTGATGTCGGACCACGGCGAGTCGTCGTTGAAGCCCTTGACGGAGCCGTAGACCAGGCGTGGGTTGAGCTCGTGGATGTGCTCCCAGGGCAGACCCATGCGGTCCATGGCGCCGGGTGCGAAGTTCTCGACCAGCACGTCGGCCTCGCGGATCAGTTTCTCCATGACCTCCTTGCCCTCCGGGGTCTTGGTGTTGATCGCGAGGGAGCGTTTGTTGCTGTTGAGCATGGTGAAGTACAACGCGTCGGCGTCGGGTATGTCGCGCAGCTGGTGACGGGTGACGTCACCGCCGTTGACACGCTCGACCTTCAGCAGGTCGGCCCCGTACCAGGCGAGCATCTGGGAGCACGCCGGGCCGGCCTGGACACCGGAGAAGTCGATCACCTTGATCCCGGTGAGCGGCAGGTCAGTGGCGGGCGGCAGGTCAGTCATGACGAATTCCCTTCCGGGTGGTGGGCGGTACGGACGGACGGGCGCCGGGCGTGCTCAATGCTTCTCCGGGGCGTCGGGGGCCGGGGTCGTGACGCCCTGCGGGTTGAGGTTGGTGAGGTGACCGCTCTCGGTGCCGGCCGTGGGGTCGATCAGGCAGTCGATGAGGGCCGGACCGCCGGAGGCCAGCGCCTCGGTGAGGGCGGTGGCGAGCTGGTCGGGCGTGGTCGCGTGGTAGCCCTTGCCGCCGAATGCCTCGATCAGGCGTTCGTGGTGTGCGTGGAGCATCAAGGTGGTCGGTGACGGGTCGGCGGAGGCGGTGTTGGACCCGTCGCCGCGGTAGACGCCGCCGTTGTTGAGGATGACGACGACGACGGGCAGCTGGTAGCGGCATATCGTCTCCAGCTCCATGCCGTCGAAGCCGAAGGCGCTGTCGCCTTCGACAGCCACGACGGGGTCGCCGCTTTCGACGGCGGCGGCGATCGCGTATCCCATGCCGATCCCCATGACGCCCCAGGTGCCACTGTCCAGCCGGTGGCGTGGCTGCTGCATGTCGATCACGTTGCGGGCGAAGTCGAGCGCGTTCGCCCCTTCGTTGACGACGTAGGCACGGGGGTGCTCGTGCAGGACGTCACGTATCGCCCGCAGTGCTCCGTAGAACTGCATCGGGTGCGGGTCGGCCTTGAGGTGGTCCGCCATCTTGGCGGCGTTGTGCGCCGAGCGCTCGTCGAGTTCTTGGCGCCACTCCGCGGCGACCTGTATCCGGCCGGGCTTGGCCCGCTCGACGAGTGCCTCCATCACCGATCCGATGTCTCCGACCAGCGGGGCGGCGATGGGCTGGTTGCTGTCCAGCTCGGTGGGCTCGATGTCGACCTGGACGAACCGCGCGTCGGGGTTCCAGTGCGGTGGTTCGCCGTGGCCCAGAAGCCAGTTCAGCCGCGCGCCGACGAGCATCACGACATCGGCCCGGCGCAGCGCCAGCGAGCGAGCGGCGGCGGCCGACTGCGGGTGGTCGTCGGGCAGCAGGCCCTTGGCCATCGACATGGGCAGGAACGGCAGGCCGGTGGTCTCGATGAACTCCCGGATCCGCTGGTCCGCCTGAGCGTACGCGGCGCCCTTGCCGAGCACGACCAGCGGCCGTTCGGCGGCGGCCAGCAGGTCGATCGCGCTGTCCACCGCCTCGGGCGCGGGCAGCTGGCGCGGCGCCGGGTCGACAACACGCCACAGCGAGGCCGCGCCCGTCGCGGCGTCGACGACTTCGCCGAGAACCGCGGCGGGAATGTCGAGGTACACGCCGCCGGGGCGGCCGGAGACCGCGGTGCGGATGGCGCGGGCGACGCCGCGGCCGATGTCCTCGACCCGGTCGACCCGGTAGGCGGCCTTGGCGAACGGCTTGGCCGCGGCCAGCTGGTCGAGTTCCTCGTAGTCGCCCTGCTTGAGGTCGACGATGTGCCGCTCGCTGGACCCGGAGATCTGGACCATCGGGAAGCAGTTCGTGGTGGCGTCCGCGAGCGCGACCAGCCCGTTGAGGAAGCCGGGGGCGGAGACCGTCAGGCAGATGCCCGGTCGCTTGGTCAGGAAGCCGGCCGCCGCGGCGGCGTGGCCCGCGTCGCTCTCGTGCCGGAAGCCGATGTAGCGGATGCCCGACGCTTGCGCGACCCGGGCCAGGTCGGTGACCGGGATGCCGACCACCCCGTAGATGACCTGTACCTCGTTGAGCTTGAGCGCGTCGACGACCAGGTGGAACCCGTCGGTGAGGGGCAGGGCGTCGGCGGTCGCCGTGCCGCCCGGTGCGGAAACGGTTGCCATGATCCGATGTCCTCCATGTCGAGATTGCTCCTTTTGGCCCTATCCTTCCACTATCGATGGTAAGTCGCCTGGTTTCTGTGGGCTCGGAAGTCAACGGAGGCACCAGTGGCCCGGCACGAGGAGATGGTGACCGTGTCCGTGCCGACCACGGCGTCCGTATCCGGCGCCGAACCGTACCGGCCCCCGGAGCTCACCGGTCTGGCCGACCTGCTGGACGAGCGGCTGCGGGAGCGGCCCGAGGCCCAGGCCCTGGTCATCGGCGCGGACCGGGTGCCGCTCACGTACCGCTCCCTGGCCGGCCTGGTCGAGCGGGTGGCCACCCGGCTGGACGCCGAAGGACTGCGTCGTGGTGACGCGATCGCCCTGACCGGCGCCGACACCGTGGAGTTCGTCGTCGCGCTGCTGGCCACGGCGCGGGCCGGGCTGGTCGTCGCACCGCTGGACCCGGCGCTGCCCGAGGCCGAGATGTCCGCCAGGCTGCGGGCGCTGGGGGCGCGGGTCGTCGTGGTCTGCGCTCCGGCGCCGGACGCCGAGCCGGTCGCGCGGGGGGCGGTGCCGGGCTGGACTCTACGGATCGACGCCCCCCGCGCCGGGCGGATGAACGCCACCCTGGACGCCACCCTGGACACCGGGGGCCGCGCGGCGCCGGGCGTGCCGGGCGCGGCGCCGGTACTGGCGGCGGACGACACCTTGGTGCTCTTCACCGCCGGCACCACCGACCGGGCCAAGATGGTGCCACTGACCCACGCCAATATCGCGGCGTCGGTGCGGGGCATCTGCACCGGCTACGAGCTGGGGCCCGCGGACGCGACGGTCACCGTGATGCCCCTCTTCCACGGTCACGGCCTGCTCGCGGGGCTGCTGGCACCGCTGGCGGCCGGCGGGCGCGTGCTCCTGCCGGCGCGCGGGCGGTTCTCGGCGCACACCTTCTGGGACGACGTGCGGGCGGCGGGCGCCACCTGGTTCACCGCCGTCCCGACCATCCACGAGATCCTCCTGGAGCGGGCGGCGCGCGAGTACCCCGGGCCGCAGGTGGCGCCACTGCGCTTCGTCCGCAGTTGCAGTGCGCCGCTCGGCGTCACGACCGGCCGGGCACTGGAGCGCCTGCTCGGGGTGCCGGTCCTGTCCGCGTACGGGATGACCGAGTCCACGCACCAGGCGACCAGCCAGCGGCTGCCGGGGCGCGGGGCGCCGAAGCGCGGGTCGGTCGGCCGGACCACCGGAGTGGACCTGAGGATCGTCGGCCCGGACGGGAAGAACTGCCCGCCCGGCACGGTGGGGGAGGTATGGGTGCGCGGCCCCACGGTCACCCGCGGCTACCTCGGCGATCCGGCGGAGACGGCACGCGGCTTCACCGACGGGTGGTTCCACACCGGCGACCTCGGTTCCCTGGACGGGGACGGTGACCTCTTCCTCACAGGCCGGATAAAGGACCTCATCAATCGCGGCGGTGAGAAGATCTCCCCCGAACACGTCGAGGACGTGCTGAGCGGCTGCCCCGGTGTGACCGAGGCGGCGGTCTACCCGGTTCCGGACGCCACGTACGGACAGCGGGTCGGCGCGGCCGTGGTCACCCACGACGGCGCCGACACCGATCGGATCCTGGCGTACTGCCGGGTCCGGCTGGCGCCGTACGAGGTGCCCGACCGCCTGGAGGTCGCCCACGCGCTGCCGCACACCGCCAAGGGCGCGCTGGACCGGCAGGCGGTGGCGAAGCAGTACGCGCACTGAGCGCCGTCGACGGTCAACCCCTGCCGCACAGGCCCGGGAACCGACGGCCTCGTCGCGCTTTCGCCATCCCGCCAATCCCCGACACTCCCCCACAGATCATGCCAACTCATGGCGAACCGGTAGAGGATACGGGGATGGTGACAGAAACCACAGGTGTATCCGCCGAGCCGAGCAGGCGGCACCTGGGCCCTCCGCGCGACGCCATCGGCAATCCCGTCCGGTCAACGCGGCCAGGAGTCGTGAGCAAGCGGCCCCCGATGTCCGAGGGTTGAGACGACCCGCGGTGGTCCGTACGCGCCGCTGGGGGCATCAAGATCTCCGAGACCTTCGCCTCCACGTTCGTCCCCATGATGCGGTCTTCCTCAATGCGGTCTTCCTCATCGGTGCGTTCCGCAAGCCGCACGAGGTCAACCGGCTCTTCGGGGGGCTGCCGCGGTTCCTTGGGGGAATCGACGGCTTCCTCGATCATTCGCTCGCGTACACGCTCGCGGCACAACTCGCGGCACAGAGCGTGAGCATGGCCTGATACCGCACTCTTCTCGCTGGTCGGCGGGCCGAAACCACCTGCTACGGCTCGCCCCAACCCCACATGAACACACATCAGTTCGTCATGTCCGGCTCGGCTGGCCGCAGGCCTCGCGAGCACGGCACGCCACACCCCGAAGAGAGACCGTCATGCGCTCATTTTCCAAGGTGGCCGGGTTCATCGTCGGCCTGGCACTCGCGGTGACCTGGCTGTCCGGCTGCAACGCGCCACCGTCCGAGGAGGCGGCGCCCGGCGCGTTGTCGGCCGGCATGCAGGCCAAGGGGGCGGATCTCCAGGACCCACCGGAAGTGGTGAGCCACCACGGGGTGCTGCGAACCACCGTCGTGGTGGAGCGGCGCAAGGTGTGGGTGGGCGACCGCCGGCTGTGGGCGTTGACCTACAACGGCCGCTACATGCCACCCACACTCCGCGCCCGGCCGGGCGACCGCATCGAGCTCGCCATGGTGAACCGCGTCCAGTCGAAGTGGCAGGGCGTCGGGGCGGACACCAACCTGCACGTGCACGGGTTCCACGTCTCGCCGCGTCAACCCGCCGACGACATCTTCATCTCCATCAAGCCCGGTACGACCTACAACTACTCGTACCGGCTACCGCGGGACCTCACGCCGGGCACGTACTGGTACCACTCGCACATCGACATGTTCTCGGCCGCACAGGTCGCCGGTGGCGAATCGGGCCTCATCGTCATCGACGGTCTGCGGAAGTACCTGCCACCGTCCCTGCGAAATATCACCGAGCACGTGATCGCCCTGAAGGACAACCAGATCCAGGGCGACGAGATCAAGATCAGTCCGCTGTCCATCCAGGCGAATACCAACCGTACGGTCAACGGCCAGCAGAATCCGGTGATCCGCATCCGCCCCGGGGAGACGCAGCTGTGGCGGCTCGCCAACATCGGCGCCAACATCTACTACAAGCTGCACCTCAAGGGCTTCACCTTCCACGTGATCGCCCAGGACGGCTATCCCGTCCACCGGATCTACTCCGCGAAGACGCTGATCGTCCCGGCCGCCGCCCGGTACGACGTGCTGGTGCAGGCCGACCGGGCGGGCACCGCCCAGTTGGAGACGCAGCCGTTCGACACCGGGCCGGCCGGCAACACCTTCCCGCAGGTGAACCTGGCGACGGTCGTCACCGGCGGCCGGCCCGTGGCCCGGACCGGCGTCCCGTCCGTCTTCGGGCCCCTCGTCGACCTCGGCGACGCCACCATCGCGGACCGCAAGACGATGGTGTACACGGAGCAGGCCAGCCCCGAGAAGTACTTCATCAACGGCAAGTACTTCGACCCGAACCGCGTCGACTTCGTCTCCCGGCTCAACACCGTCGAGGAGTGGACGGTTGTCAACGACTCGGAGGAGGACCACTCCTTCCACGTCCACACCAACCATTTCCAGGTGATGTCCCTGAACGGGAAGGCCGTGGATCCCGCCCACTCCTGGCAGGAGACGGTCAACATCCTTCGCGGGCAGAAGCTCGTCCTGCGGATCCGCTTCTCGGACTTCACCGGGCGGACCGTGCTGCACTGCCACATCCTCAACCACGAGGACATGGGCATGATGTCCGTTCTGAACATCGTCGACGGACACACGGGCCAGGGGAAGGGCGACGCACCGGGCCAGGGGACGGGCCACGGGATGGGTCACGGACCGGGCCATGGGATGGGCCATGGGATGGGCGGCGAACACTGACCGCGCCCGGAGAGACGCGGCGCGGCGGGCTCGCGGTGGACATCGTCGAGCGCTGACCGCCCCGCCCGCCGCGGATCGCGGTCAGGCCGAGTACTGGTGGGCCGGGTAGGTCAGATAGCCCTCCACACCGCCCTGGTAGTACGTGGCCTCGTCGACGGGGGCGATCGGAAGTCTGCCGCGCAGTCGCTCGACCAGGTCGGGGTTGGCGATGAAGGCGCGGCCGAAGCTGATGAGGTCGGCACCCAGTCCGAGCCAGTGGTCGGCGTCGTCCTGGCCGGTCTGCTTCGGTCCCATCGGAAACACCGGGTTCATGACGAGGGTGCCCGGCCACGCCCGGCGCAGAGCGACCAGTGTCTCCTCGTCGGCCGTGGCTTCCAGGTGCACGTAGGCCACTTCGAGGCGGGCCAGATCGGTCAGCAGCGCGGTGTAGAGCTCGCGGACGTCGGTCTCCTCGACTCCCCAGAACCCCCCGCCCGGTGAGAGCCGGATGCCGGTCCTGGCCCCTCCGACGGCCTCGACGGTGGCGGCGACGGCCTCGACGGCGAACCGGATCCGGTTGGCGACCGGGCCACCGTAGCGGTCCGTGCGCAGGTTGGCGTTGGACGAGAGGAACTGCGAGATCAGGTAGCCGTTGGCGCCGTGCAACTCCACCCCGTCGAAACCCGCGTCGACGGCGCGGCGGGCGGCCAGGGCGTACGACCGCGCGTGCTCGGGCACTTCGGTGGCGTCCAGGGCGCGCGGCATCGGGGCGGGCTGGGGCCCGGTCGGGGTGAACACGTCGCCGACGGCGGCGACGGCCGAGGGCCCGACCGGCCGCACGCCGATGGTGTCCGGATGCGATACCCGGCCGCCGTGCATGAGCTGGGCGAAGATCCGTCCGCCGTTGGCGTGGACGGCAGCGGTCACGGGACGCCATGCGGCGACCTGCTCGTCGGTGTGCAGTCCCGGCGTACCCGGGTTGGACTGCCCGATCGCGCTCGGCTGCACCCCCTCGCTCACGATCAGCCCGGCCGTGGCCCGCTGGGCGTAGTAGGCCGCCATCGACGGTGTCGCCAGACCGCCGTCGGCGGCCCGGACGCGGGTCATCGGGGCCATGACCACCCGGTTGGGCAGCGTGAGGCCACCGAGCCGGTAGCCGGTGAAAAGGGTCGTCACGTAAGGACTCCTTCGCGCTCGCAGCGCCCGTACCTCGGGCACAACGGTTACGCTAAAACCTCACACTGACGTCAGAGGCAAGCTCTATGGCGCAGGACACAGCCGGGAGGCTTTTGTGCGGATCGGGGAACTCGCGTCTCGGGCCGGAGTCAGCGTCCGGTCCGTGCGCTACTACGAGGAGCAGGGGCTGCTCACCAGCACCCGCAGCTCCAGCGGGCAGCGGCACTACACGGACAGCGAGGTCGAGCGGGTCGCGTTCATCCAGCGGCTGTACGCCGCGGGCCTGTCCAGCCGCACCATCGCCGAGCTGCTGCCCTGCGTCGACACGCCCAGCGAGGAGAACTCCGACTCCGCGCTGGAGCGGCTGGCGCAGGAGCGTGACCGGCTCTCCGCGCATATCGCCGACCTCACGCGGACCAGGGACGCACTCGACGGAGTGATGGCCGCGGCCCGCGCGCACCGGGAGCAGTTGAGGACGGCCGTGGCTCAGGTGATCAACGCGTAGCGGCGAGTCGGCGCCGGTACCGGGCACCGGGGCGGCCGCCGATGCCGACGTTTTCCACGAAGTCGAACCCGTTACGCGCGAGCACAGCCATGGACGCCGGATTGTCGAGCGTGGTGACGGCGGTGAGCGCGGAGAGCCGGTACGCGGTGGCGGCCAGGCGGCACACCTCCTCGACCGCGGCCGTGGCCACGCCCCGGCCGGCGGCGCTCTCGCCGATCCGGTAGCCGAGTTCGGCGGCCCCTTCCTCTACGTCCACGAGATTGACGCGGCCGGCCAGGTTCCCGCGATCGTCCATCAGGACATGGAAGTGGCACAGACCGGCGTCCTGCTCCGCGAGGAGGGCGCTGTGACGGGAGGCGAACTCAACGAAGTACGTGTCGCCGCGATCCGGCACGGACCGTGCGAAGTACCCCCGGTTCTCCCGCTCGAACACCAGCAGAGCGTCCGCGTGGTCGGCCCGAAGCCGCTCCAGCCTCATCATGCGCAGCAGCATACGTTTCCGACGACGCCCGCTGCCGGGCCAATATCGGACCGCTGGGCGCTCACCCGCGATGACCGCTTCATGCCGCCCGCCCCGCGCATCCGACCGGGCGACAAGGGCGCGGGCGTGATGGCGGTCCTGGAGATCGTCGAGCGACCCGTCACCGGGTGCTGAGCCAGTGCGGGTCGGGGACCACCGTCAGGATCGCCGACAGCAGGACGATCACCGCCAGTACGGCCAGCTCCGCCCGCGCCGGGGGTCCGGCGTCCGCGCCGTGGCGCAGCCGGTGTCTGGCGGTCAGGGCGAGGCCGCTCACCACCGCGACCAGCAGCAGTTTGGCGATAAGGACCCGTCCGTACGCCGTGCTGAACACGACGTCGACCGGGAGTCTGCGGAGGGTGGAGAGCGTTCCGGTGGCGACGAGCGCGGCGAAGAGCCAGCCGGCGAGCCGGGCGTAGCGGGCGAGCACCTGGCGGGCCGCCGCCGGGTCTCCCCGGCGCAGCCACATCGTGCGCAGTACGTAGAGCAGTCCGCCGGTCCACAGCGAGGCCGCGGTCAGATGGACGGCGGTGAGGGCGCTGCCCAGCATCGGGGTGTACGCCTCCGGGTGGGCCCGCAGGGCTTCCGCGCCGACGACCACGGCCAGCGGCGCGAGGGCCGCCAGGGGGCGGTTCAGGGCGACACAGCCGGCCGCCAGCAGAAAGCCGTTGGCCATGAAGAGCAGCAGGCGGCCCTCGACGGTGCCGTACACCGTGGTGATGTCGAGGCCGCTCACGGACGCGAGCAGGATGATCTGCCCTGCCGAGGCGCCCGCGCCGGTCAGCGCCGCGGCGAGCGCCCAACCGCGGGGCGCGGGGCCGGTACGGGCGAGCCCGGCACCGGCCAGCTCGCCGAGGTGGAGCGCGAGCCCGGCGAAGACGGCGACCCGCAGCGCGGTGGTGCCTCCCGCGCCGGGTATGCGCAGCTCACCGGTCCCGCGCGAGGCCATGGCCGCGCCGAGCAGCACGACCAGCGCGGCGAACAGGACACCGCCGGCTATCAGGGCGGCCCTGCGGCCGGCCGAGCCGGTGGCTTCGTCAGCGGACGGACCCGGATATATCACCGCTTGATCTTCTCCGCCCGGCGCGTCCCCCGGCAACGCGAGCGGGGCGAGCGGCTGATGGTCCGGGCCGTCCCGGGTGCCCCGACCCGCGCCACCGCGCTCCCGGATCAGCCCTTGCGCGAGGCCAGGAACTCGTCGAACGTCAGCAGCCCGTCACCGTTCCCGTCGTGCGCGTTGATCACGGCCTGCGCGACCGTCTCGGTCACATGGAAGTCGCCGAGCTGCGCCATCACGCTCTTGTACTCCGCCGCCGTGATGAGCCCGTCGCCGTTCGCGTCGAACCGCTCGAACGCCTTGCGCGCCTCGTCGATGTCCGCCACTGTTCCGCCCCTTCGTGGTGCCGTACTGACGGGGTCAGATTATCCGTTCACATTCACCCGGACGGCGGCAGCCCAGGGCCGTACGGATCACGGCTCCAGCGGGTCGCCCGCCGCTGGGGAACGCCCGCGGGCCGCGGGCGTTCCCGTGATGGCGGATCAGCGGGCGTCGGTCAGCCGCGCCACGGCTGGTAGTGCGGGTTGTCCAGGCACTCCGACATGATCTCGGTCTTCTTCACCTTGTCGACCGGGCAGACACCGACGATCCGCTCCCGGGAGATCCCGCCGGGGAAGGCGACCTCCAGTTGGTCGGCCCATTTGTGCGTGTCACCGATCGTCCTGTTGACGTCGATGCCGCCGGGGGCGTCGATGTAGTAGTTGAAGCCGCTCTTGTACCACTGCTTGTACAGGTCGTGGTCATAGCTGGTGGAGACATAGGGCGAGGGCTGGTTGACCAGGACGTACTTCTTCACGTCGTACTGCCCGTCGAGCGGCGCCTTGGGATGGAAGCCCTGCTCGAAGATGACCTCCGGCTTCCGGCTGTCGGCGCGGTAGAGCTGCTGGCAGTCGGTGCGCCAGGCGGGCGCCGGCGTGATCCGTTTCACCTCGATCGTATGGTCCGCCGCCGCGAACATCGGGTCCTTGACGCGGGGGCAGCTCTCGGCGGGCTTGAGGGAGGCGGCCCGCACAGGGGCGGACGCGACCGGGGCGGACCCGGCCACGGCCTGCGTGGACGCGGCCTGCGTGGACGCGGCCTCGGTGGCGGAGGCCGGAATCAGGACGGCGGTGACGGAGAGGGCGACGGCGGCGGCCTGCCGCCGCAAGCGAGAGGTGATCATGGGATGCACCCTCCACGCTGTACGGCGGCGGGCCGTGGACCGTCACCCTTTCAGGGGCGTGTCGGTCCACAACCTAGCCCGAGCGAGCACGAGTTGACGTCAGCGTGACGTCAACTCCGCGTCAGCGGAAGACTCCCGTGTGCCCGAGCGAGTAACGGCCGGGCTGCGGATAGACCGCGAGTCCGTGCGGACCGCCGCCGACCGGGATCCGGGCGATCTGCCTACCGCTGCGCGTGTCGATCGCGTACACCTCGGAGTCGTAACGCCCCGCCAGCCACAGGACCTTGCCGTCCGTCGAGACACCGCCCATGTCGGGGCTCCCGCCGTCCGGCAGATGCCACTTCTTCGTCAGCTTGTTCTTCGTGAAGTCGAAGATGGAGATGGTGCCCTCGCCGCGGTTGGAGATGTACATCTCCTTCGAATCCCGGCTGACATACAGGCCGTGGCATCCCTCGCCCGTCGGCAGCAGCTTCGGGGTGGTGAACTTCTCACCGTTCAGCACCCACACGCCGTGGGCCATCATGTCGGCGATGTAGAACGTCTTGCCGTCCGGTGAGATCTTCACGTCCTGCGGCATGGCGCCCTGGAAGGGCAGCTTCTGCTGGGAGACGACCTTCATGCGCTCGGTGTCGACCTTGAGGAGTTCACCGGAGAACTCGCACGACACGATGAAGTACCGGCCGTCCGCCGAGAAGTCGGCGTGGTTGACGCCCGCGCAGGTGACCGGCTCGGTCTTCCTCACCTTCATGGTGTGCGGATCGCGGAAGACCAGCTGGCGGTCGAGCGAGGCCATGACGACCGCGTACTTGCCGTTGGGCGTGAAGTAGAGGTTGTAGGGGTCGTGCACGTCGACCGGCTCGCCCGCCTTGCCGGTGGCGGGGTCGATGGGGGTGAGCGTATGGCCGCGGTTGTTGTTGACCCAGAGGGTCTTGAGATCCCAGGAGGGCACGACATGCTGTGGCTGTCTGCCGACGTCGATGGTCTCGATGACCTTGTACGTCGCGGGGTCGATCACCGAGACGGTGTCGGAGTGGGTGTTGGGCACATATACCCGGGACGGGAAGCCCTTCACGATGGGCGAGAGCATGCCGGGCCGGTCGGCGGCGTAGACGTCCTTGGGGTTCAGTAGCGGTGGCATGCCCGGCAGTCCGGCCGGCACGCTCCGCTCGGGTACGACGGGCCGGGCGGCGGCCTTGGTCGCCTTCGGCGCCGCCCGCTCGGTGTCCGGGCTCGCGCAGCTCGCGAGCAGGGTGAGGGCGGCGGCCCCCAGCAGGGCGCCGGTCCGCCCGGTGATCCGCTCGGTGGTCCGTGGAGTGGGGGGAAGCATCAGGTCAGCAGCTCCGTGGTCGTCACCGCGCGCAGGCCGCGGCGTTCCAGTGCGTCGAGAAGGGCGGGCAGCGCGGCGACCGTGTCCGCGTAGCCGAAGTGCAGGCTCACCACCGAGCCGTTGCGGATCTGTCCGGTGACGGTGCGGGTGACGGCCGCGGCGCCGGGCGAGGTGAAGTCGAGGGAGTCGACGTCGTACGAGAGGACGTGCGGGTAGCCCGCCTTCCGCGCGAGCCGCTGGACGAGCGGGGTGGCGTGCTGGGTGCGGGAGGGGCGGAACCAGCTGCCGATCGAGCCGGTGAGCCTGCGCAGCCGCTGGGCGCAGCCGGTGATCTCCGCGTACGCCGCGGCCTCGTCCAGTTCGGAGATGTCGAGGTGGCGCAGCGTGTGGTTGCCGAGATCGTGGCCGCCGTCCAGGATCCGGCGCGCGAGGGCCGGGTGTTCGTCGAGCCAGCCGCCGACGGCGAGGACGGTGATCCGGGCCCCGGCGCGTTCCGCCTCCGCCAGCACCGCGGTGGCGGTGGCGGGGTCGCCCTGGCCGTGGAAGGTGAGGGCGACCCGCGCCCGGTCGCGTGGGCCGTGCGCGATCTCGGCGGGCTGTCCGGGAAACCGGCGCGGCGCGGGTGCGCTACGGACGGCGGGCCGCCCGTTCCCCGGGCTGGGCCCCGTGGACGTTCCGGCCGGCGATCCGGGGGCGGATCCGCGCGGCGTACGGGACGCGGAACCGGTGGGCGTGGCGGGGGTGCTGTCCGTACAGCCGGTGGCGAGGGCGCCCGCCACGGCCGCGCCGGCTCCTGCGCGCAGTGCACTGCGCCGGTCGATCGGGATCACGTCCCCATTTAAGGGGGAAGGAGGGCGAAAGGTGACGATTGACTGGTTAAGGTGCCTTACGGGTCGTCACCTTCGGGGCAGTCGTCACCCTCGGAGCAGTCGTCACCTTCAGGGCAGCTGGCGGTCGGAGACCCGCATCTCGAACCAGGTGGTCTTGCCGCGCGGCAGCAGATCCACCCCCCAGCGGTCGGAGAGCCGGTCCACCAGGAAGAGGCCGCGCCCGCTCGTGTCCATCTCATGCACCGGCATCAGACAGGGCAGCCCGCGCGAGGGGTCCCGTACCTCGATCCTGATCCAGCCGCGGCGGCGCAGCATCCGTAACCCGAAGATCCGGGCGCCGGTGTGCCGTACGGCGTTGCCGACGAGTTCCGAGACGAGCAGTACGGCGTATTCGGCGGTCTGCGGCGAGAGCGCCCACTGGTCCAGCACCACACAGTGGGTGATCCTGCGGGCGGCGAGGGCGGATTCCGGGCGGGAGGGCAGACGGACTTCCGCCTCCGTCGGATTACCGAACAATTCCAGCGCCTTGTGCGCCTGTTCGTCGTCGGCGGACGGTATCCACCGCGCTGCGGCCGCGTCGCCGCGCTGCCGCGGTTGCTCCACACCTTCCAGGCCCGCCATGTCCCCCATCATGGCCGCCCAGAACCCTCCCGGGGGCCGTTCCGGGTGAATCGACCCCCCGGAATGAGTCATTCCAGGGGGCGCGAATTGCATATGCCAAGGGCAGAACTTTGGCTTGCACAACCACTCTGACCTGCTACGACGACGCGCAATTGAATGATCACCAAGAGCGATCGGGAAAATTACCTTAAGGTTCTCTTAAGGTTGCGCCAAGCCGGGCGCCGGGTTGACGCCGCACCTCTCCCTGCCGCCAACAGGGCTGCTTTCAGAGGAACTTGGCCTTCCCGGGCCCGTCCTCCACGAACGACCGCATGCCGCGCTCGCGGTCCTCCGTGGCGAACAGGCCCGCGAACCAATTGCGTTCGATCGTGAGTCCGGTCTCCAGATCCGTCTCCAGACCCGCGTCGACCGACTCCTTGGCGGCCCGCAGCGCGAGCGCGGGTCCCTGGGCGAGCTTCGCGGCCCAGGCGTGCGCCTGCTCGTACACCTCTTCCGGCGGGACCACCCGGTCGACCAGACCGATCGCCAGCGCCTCGTCGGCCTTCACCTGACGGCCCGTGAAGATGAGGTCCTTGGCCCGGGAAGGGCCGATCAGCCGCGCGAGCCGCTGGGTACCGCCGGCGCCCGGGATCAGACCGAGCAGAATCTCGGGCTGGCCGAACTTCGCGTTGTCCCCGGCGATCCGGAAGTCGGCGCAGAGGGCCAGCTCGCAGCCGCCGCCCAGCGCGTAGCCGGTGACCGCCGCGACGACGGGCTTGGGGATACGGGCGACGGCGGTGAACGACTCCTGGAGCGCCCGGGAGCGTACGACCATCGCCGCGTGGTCCCACCCCCGCATCTCCTTGATGTCGGCGCCTGCCGCGAAGACCTTCTCGCCGCCGTAGAGGATGACGGACCGTACGTCGTCGCGCCCGCCGGCCTCTTCGGCCAGCTCGCGCAGCCGGTCCTGGATGGAGGAGTCGAGTGCGTTCATCGGGGGGCGGTCGAGCCGGATCGTACCGACGCCGCCGGAGACCTCAAGGTTCACGGATGCCATACGTGCAGGTTAACCGGCGCTAACCGGCACCGGCGCGGATACGGGCACGGATACGGAGCACCGCGGGGACACGCGGACGGGCCCGGTGCGCTCAGTCGCGGCGCACCGGGCCCGTATCTCCGGGGAGGGACTTCGACGGAGTCCTACTCGATCCACTCCGACCAGGACATGTTCCAGCCGTTCAGGCCGTTGTCCGGGGCGATCTGCTTGTCCTTCGAGTTCTTCACGATCACCACGTCACCGATGAGCGAGGAGTTGTAGAACCACGCCGACGGAGTGCCGTTGTTCCCGCCGCCCCGGACGTCCCGCAGCCCCACACAGCCATGGCTGACGTTGGTGGAGCCGAACGTGCCCGAGGACGCCCAGTAGTTGCCGTGGACGAAGGTGCCCGAGGTGGACAGCCGCATCGCGTGCGGCACGTCCTTGATGTCGTACTCGCCGCCGAAGCCCACCGTCGCGCCGTTCATCCTGGTCACCTCGTACTTCTCGCTGATGACCATCTGACCGTTGTACGTGGTGGTCGACGGGGCGCCCGCGGTGATCGGGATGTTCCTGATCTGCTTGCCGTCCCGTACGACCTTCATCGTCTTGGCGCTCGCGTCCACGGTGGAGACCTGGCTGCGGCCGATCGTGAACTTCACGGACTTCGCCTGCTTGCCGTACACACCGGGGCGGCCCTCGACGCCGTCCAGGTTGAGCTTCACGGTCACCTTCGTACCCGCCGCCCAGTACTTCTCGGGGCGGAAGTCCAGGCGGTCGTTGCCGAACCAGTGGCCCTCGATCGGTACGGACGGCTCCGCCGTCACCGTGATGGCCCTCTCCACCGCCTCGGGCTCGGTGATGCCCCGGGTGAAGTTGATCGAGACCGGCATTCCGACACCGACCGTGGAGCCGTCCTCGGGCGTGTAGTGGCCGATGAAGGTGTTCTTCGGTACGAGCGTGCTGAAGGTGGTGTCCTTGGCGGACTCCCGGCCCTCGGCGTCCTTGGCGATCGCGTGCACCTTGTACTTGGTGGCGCCGGCGAGATGCTGGAGCGGCTCCCAGCTCGCACCGTCCGCGGTCAGCTTGCCCTCGACCGGGTTGCCCTTCTCGTCCTGGACGGTGACCGTCGTCAGCTTGCCCTTGCCGGCCGAGACCTTGAGGGCGCCCGTGGTGGCGACCGCCTCCGCCCCGTCCTTCGGGGCGATCGTCACGACGGCCACCGACGCGGCGTTCTCGACCTCCGCGGCGCCCTTGCCGTCGTTCTTGTCACCGCCGCCCGCGCCGGAACCCCCGCCTCCGCCGCACGCCGTGACCACCAGGAGCAGCGCCCCCAGCATCAGGGCCAGCAGCCCCGTTCCTCCGTGTCCCCGTCGCCCCGTTCGCCGTTCCGGTCTCTCGCCCCGCGGCTCCCGGCCCGACCCGGCCGATGTCCCCGATATCGGCAGCTCATTCACTTTGGTCGTCTCCCCTCGCACGGCCTGGCCCCGCCACGGCCCGCACTCCCGCGCGTCGAGTGCACGCGCTCGCGACAGATAATCACACCGCGAGTCCTACGGTGCTCTCCCGTCTGTCACCATTCGGTCCCAACAGGCCGGGACGGTGCAGGTCATACGGGCCGTACGAGGGGACGGCCGCGTGCCGAGGGGCTCCGCGGGTGCCCCGGCCGGCGCCGATGGGGCGTCAGCCGGCGTTCGAGCCCGAGACCGGGGCGAGGGCCGAACCCGCCTTCCACCGCTTCCAGTCCAGGTTCCAGCCGCCCAGACCGTTGTCGGGGGCGACCGTACGGTCATGGGAGTTGACCACCTCGACGACATCGCCGATCAAGGTCCGGTCGAAGAACCAGCCGGCCGGGGTGTCGGGGCCGCCGCCCTTCACGTCCCGCAGTCCGACACAGCCATGGCTGACGTTCCTGGAGCCGAACGTTTCGACGGGCGCCCAGTAGTTGCCGTGCAGAAACGTCCCGGACGTGGTGAGCCGTACCGCGTGCGGCACATCCTTGATGTCGTACTCACCGCCGAAGCCGACCGTCCTGCCGTTCATACGGGTGACGTCGTACAACTCGGTGACCACCATCTTCCCGTTGTAGGTGGTGGTCTTGGCCGCGCCCGCGGTGATCGGTACGGTCGAGACCAGCTCCCCGTCGCGCCGTACCTCCATGCTGTGCTCCTCGGCGTCGACCAGCGAGACCTGGGAGCGGCCGACGGTGAAGCCGACGCTCTTCTCCTGGATGCCGAACACCCCCGGCGCCGCCTGGACGTCGCGCAGGGCCAGGTCGATCGTGACGTCCGTGCCCGGCTCCCAGTACTCGCGCGGCCGGAAATCGAGACGGTCGTGGCCGAACCAGTGTCCGGCGATCTCCACCGGCGGATCCGCCTTCACGGTGATGGCGCGCTCGACGGCCGCGCGGTTCTGGATCCTCCGGTTGAACTCGAAGGAGATGATCATGCCGGTGCCGACAGTGGCGCGGTTCTCCGGGGAGAAGTAGCCGATGAACCGGTCGGTGGGGACCGCCGTCATGAAGGTGGTGTGGCGCGCCGAGCGGCGGCCCGCGCCGTCCACGGCCACCGCGTCGACGCTGTACTTGGCGGCCAGCGCGACCCGCGCGCCGCTCTCCGGGGTCCAGGACCGGCCGTCCGCGGAGATCCGTCCGCGGAGCTCGGTGGGTTGCGCGTCCTCCACCTGGACGACCCTGACGCGCTCCAGCCGGCCGTCCGGCACCCGCACCGAGATCGGGTGGGACCGGCCGATGCCCTTCGTACCGTCCTGGGGGGTGATCCGGATCGTGTCCCCGGGGGCGCGCGACTTGCCCTCCGTGAACGATTCGGCGCCTGTGCATCCCACGAGGCCGGCCAGCAGGCCGGCCATCAGTCCTGCCCATGTCAGGACGGCGGCCGCGCCGGTCCCTGCCCGCTTGGGCTCTGTCCGCTTCAGTACGTGTCTCACGTCCCGCCCAACGACCACGCCCCTCCGGGGGAAACGTGAGGGCGGGCCCTCTTGCGGGCAGAACAGGTGGGAGGACCACGCGAGGGGAGCCACGGCCGGGACGTCGTGCGCCCGATCCGCGAGGCCGACGAGCCGCGGGAGGCCGGTCAGTGGCGAGCGCAGCCGAGCAGAAGGCAGTGCAGGAGAAGCGGAAGGAGGAGAGCAAGGAGAAGGGCACGGAGGAGGCCACGGAGAAGGGGAGGGAAAAGGGGAGGGAGATCCGGGACCGCAACGGTCACCGCCGCGAGCCCGACGCCCTGAGGCCCGTGGTCTGGCCGGGCGCGCCGACCCCGCTGGGGGCGCGCTACCGCGTGGGCCCCGACGGCGTGGTGGGCACCAACTTCGCCCTCTGGGCGGGCGGCGCCGAGGCGGTCGAGGTCTGTCTGTTCGACGACAGCGGCGCCGAGACCCGGCTGTCGCTGACCGAGCTGACCCATGAGATCTGGCACGGCTTCGTGCCCGACATCCGGCCGGGACAGCGCTACGGATACCGGGTCCACGGCCGCTGGGACCCCTGGACGGGCGCCCGCTGGAATCCGGCGAAGCTGCTGCTCGACCCGTACGCCCGTGCGGTGGACGGAGACTTCGGACTGCCTCCGGAGGTCTACGGCCATGTGCGGGACTGGCCGCAGCGGGAGGTGGCCGACACCGTACGGGACGGCCGCGACTCCGCTCCGCACGTCCCCAAGGGGGTCGTCGTCCACGACAGCGCCCCCGACGACGAGTGGGCCGACGACCGCCGGCCCAAGACGCCCTGGGCCGATTCGATCATCTACGAGCTGCATGTGCGGGGCTTCACCAAGCTCCACCCGGGGATCCCGAAGGAGCTGCGCGGTACGTACGCGGGCCTCGCCCACCCGGCGGCCATCGGCCATCTGCGGCGGCTCGGGGTGACGGCGGTGGAGCTGCTGCCCGTACACCAGTTCGCACACGAGGACCATCTGCTGCGGCGCGAGCTGCGCAACTACTGGGGCTACAACTCCATCGGCTACTTCGCGCCGCACGCGGGCTACGCGGCGAGCGGCACCCGGGGGCAGCAGGTCGCGGAGTTCAAGGGGATGGTGCGGGCGCTGCACGCAGCGGGGATAGAGGTCATCCTCGACGTGGTCTACAACCACACGGCGGAGGGCGGTGAGCTGGGGCCGACGCTGTCCCTGCGCGGTATCGACAACCGCGGCTACTACCGGCTGCCGTCCGACGCGCGCAGGTACACGGACTACACCGGCTGCGGCAACACCCTCCATGTGGTCCAGCCCCAGGTCCTACGGCTGATCACCGACTCGCTGCGCTACTGGGTCACGGAAATGGGTGTCGACGGCTTCCGCTTCGATCTGGCGGCGGCGCTCGCCCGCTCGATGCATGACGTCGACATGCTCTCGCCGTTCCTCGCGGTGATCGCCCAGGACCCGGTGCTGCGCCGGGTGAAGCTGATCGCCGAGCCGTGGGACGTGGGCAACGGCGGCTATCAGGTCGGGTCGTTCCCCCCGCTGTGGACGGAGTGGAACGACCGCTACCGCGACGCCGTACGGGACTTCTGGCGCGGCGCCCTGCCCGATGTACGGGATCTCGGTTACCGGCTGTCGGGGTCGAGCGATCTGTACGCGTGGGGCGGCCGGCGGCCGTACGCCTCCGTCAACTTCGTCACCGCGCACGACGGCTTCACGCTGCGCGATCTGGTGTCGTACGAACGGAAGCACAACGAGGCCAACGGCGAGGGCAACAGGGACGGGACGAACGGCAACCGCGCCTGGAACTGCGGAGTGGAGGGCGAGACGGACGACGCCTCGGTCAACGCCCTGCGACGGCGGCAGTCGCGCAATCTGCTCACCACCCTGCTGGTGTCGACGGGCGTGCCGATGCTGGTCGCGGGCGACGAGATGGGCCGTACGCAGGGCGGCAACAACAACGCGTACTGCCAGGACAGTGCGGTCAGCTGGCTGGACTGGTCGCTGCTGGAGCGCCCCGGCGGGCAGGGCCTGTACGCGCTGACCGCCCGGCTGCTCGCCCTGCGCCATGCCCATCCCGTACTGCGCCGGCGGGCGTTCTTCTCCGGCCGGCCGCAGGCCCCGGACGGGCTGCGCGACCTGGCGTGGTTCACCCCCCAGGGCTCGGAGATGACGGAGGAGGACTGGTACGCGCCCGCCCGCACGCTCGGGCTCTTCCTGTCAGGGCGGGACATCCCCGGCCGGGACGCGCGCGGCGAGAAGATCACGGACGACAGCTTCCTGACGGTCCTGCACGCGGACGGACGGCCGGTGGAGTTCGTGCTGCCGGGGCCGCCGTGGGCGCGGACGTACGAGCTGCTGGTCGACACCGCGCGGGAGGACCAGACAAAGGCGCCGGGCACGGTGTACGAGGGAGGGGCGACGGTCACGGTCCCGGCGCGGGCGGTGCTGCTGTTCGGAGTGCGGGGGTGAGGTCCGACGCCGGGGGCGCGGGGCCTCGGCCCTCGCGCCCGGAGGCGCGTCGGCCGATCGGTGGACGCGCGTGTACCACCCCTGGTGGCGCCCCCTGGTGACGGCTCCGCCCGTAGGTGGCAGTGATAGCGGGTGTGACGGAAAAATCACATGAGCGATGTCAGTGGCGAACCGTAGGCTCGCTCCTGATGTCCGACACACATGCAGCCACCAAGGACCGGTCCTCCGTTCGCTCTCTGCTACGGCTGTGGCCGTACGTACGACCGGTGCGCGTACGCCTGTTCAGCGCGGCATTTGTCGCGATCGTCGCTTCCTGTCTCGGGCTGGTGTTCCCCCTCGTACTGAAGTGGATGGTGGACGGTCCCGTCGCGGACCGGGACACCCGGGGCATCTGGCTCGGGGCGCTGATCCTGCTGGTGCTGGGGATCGTCGAGGCGGTGCTGTTCGGTTTCCGCCGCTGGCTGGTGGCGCGGCCACTGGCCGGTGTGGAGGCGGCGATGCGGGCGGATCTCTACCGGCATCTGCAACGGCTGCCGGTGGCCTTCCACGATCGGTGGCCGTCGGGTCAGCTGCTCTCGCGCGGGACGACGGACCTGATGCTGTTGCGGATGTTCCTGGCGTTCCCGCTGACGTTCCTGCTGGTCAACGCCACGACGATCCTGGCGGGTTTCCTGATTCTGCTGATGCAGGACTGGTCGCTGGGGCTGGTGCTGATGATCCCGGTGGTGCCGCTGGTGATCGTCTGTTCGTTCTTCGAGTCGCGGTTCGCGCTGGTAGCGCGCCGCGCGCAGGACCAGGTGGGTGATCTGACGACGGTGGTCGAGGAGGGTGTGCTCGGCATCCGGATCATCAAGGGGTTCGGCCGCCACCGCAGCCAGTCCCTCGCGTTCCTCGCGCACACGCGGCGGCTGCGCGAGACGGAGCTGGAGAAGGCGCGGCTGCTGGCGGGCATCTGGGCCGTGATCATGACCATTCCCGAACTGGCCGTCGCCGCCGCGCTGGTGCTGGGCACGATCCAGGTCGCGGACGGCGGACTCTCGACGGGCACGTTGGTCGCGTTCCTGTCGACGGCGCTGGCGCTGCGGTGGCCGGTGGAGTCGATCGGGTTCCTGCTGGCGATGAGCCAGGAGTCGGCGACGGCGACCGAGCGGTTCTTCGAGGTGATGGACGTACCGGAGGAAGCGCGGGACGCGTCGCGGAACGCGTCCGGAGAGACCTCGGGTCATGAAGCCGGGGGCGGGCTGCGCTTCGAGGGGGTCTCGTTCCGGTACCCGGACGCCGAGGCGGGCTCCACGCCCGTCCTGGAGCGTATCGATCTGCACATCAGACCCGGCGAGACCATGGCCGTCGTCGGGGCCACCGGTTCGGGCAAGACCACGCTGACCGCCCTCGTACCGCGACTGCACGAAGTGACCGACGGGCGGATCACGCTGGACGGCGAGGACATCGCGCTGATGCCGCGCGAGCGGCTGCGGGAACTGGTGTCGGTGGCGTTCGAGGAGCCGACGCTGTTCTCGGCGACCGTCGGGGAGAACGTACTGATGGGCGCGGCGGACGCCGACGAGGACGCGCTGCGACGGGCGCTCGACGTGGCCCAGGCGGGGTTCGTCAAGGATCTGCCGCAGGGCACCGGAACGGAGGTCGGCGAGCAGGGCCACAGCCTCTCCGGCGGCCAGCGCCAACGGCTCGCGCTGGCACGGGCGGTGGTCGGCCGGCCGCGCTTCCTGGTGCTCGACGATCCGCTGTCCGCGCTGGACGTGCATACGGAAGCGCTGGTGGAGGCCGCGCTGCGGCAGGTGCTCAAGGAGACCACGGCGCTGGTGGTGGCGCACCGGCCGTCGACGGTGCTGCTCGCCGACCGGGTGGCGCTGATCTCGGGGGGCCGGATCGCCGCCGTCGGCACCCATCAGGAGCTGCTGCGGAGCAGCGAGGAGTACGCGTGGCTGATGTCCGGCGCGGAGCGGGATCCCGGGGCGGGGTCCGTGGTGGATTCCGCGGCCGGAGCGGATTCCGAGGCGGGAGCCGGGTCCGGGTCCGGGTCCGCGGCTGTTGAGGAGAGCATCCGATGACGACGTCGACCACCGCGGGCCAGGACGCGCCGGGCCCGGACGCGAACGGCCCGTCAGGGCCGGGCGGCAAGGACTCCCCCGCGTCACCCGGCGCGCCCGGCGCCGTCGAGACCCACGCCGTCGAGACCCACGCGGCGGCGGCCGACGCCACGGCGGCCGACGACCCGTTCGGCCAGGACGCCCTGCCCGCGCCCCCGGGCGCGACCGGCGCCCTGCTGCGGTCCCTGCTGAAGGTCCGGCGCGGGAGGGTCGCGCTGGCCGCGCTGCTCCTGCTGCTCCAGCAGGCCGCCTCCCAAGCGGGCCCGCTGATCGTCGCGTACGCCATCGACCGCGGTGTGCCCGCCTTCCGCGACGGCGACAACGGTCCGCTGTACGCCGTCGGGGCGGGGTATCTGATCTGCACGGTGGGCTCGGGGGTGTTCCAGTACGCCTTCATCCGGGTCGCGGCCCGGGTCAACCAGGACGTACTGCTCGATCTGCGCGGCCGGATCTTCCGCCATGCCCAGGCGCTGAGCCTGGACTTCCACGAGCGCTACACCTCCGGGCGGCTGATCTCCCGGTCGACCACCGATGTGGAGTCGCTGCGCGAGCTGCTCGGCGAGGGCCTCCAGGAACTCATCGGTGTGGTGCTGGCCTTCGTCTACATCTCGGCGATGCTGCTCTACCTGGACGTGGGGATCGGGTCACCGGCCGTGTTCTCCTTCGTACCGCTGTATCTGCTGGTACGGGTCTACCAGCGGCGGGCGGGAGTGGTCTTCGGCCGGCGCTCCACCGCGATCGCGGCCGTGATCGTGAAGTTCGCGGAGACGATGAACGGCATCAGGCCGGTGCAGGCGTTCCGGCGCGAGCGCGCCAATGACGCGGACTTCCACACGCTCAACCACCGCCACGAACGCAGCAACGGCGACGCGCTGCTGGAGATGGCCCGGTATGTGATCGGATCCCGGTTCGTCGCCAATACCGCCGTCGCCGCGATCGTCCTGTGGGGCGCCTACCGGGTGGCGGACGGCACGCTCGCGCTCGGTGTGCTGGCCGCGGCCGTGCTGTATCTGCGCAGGCTGTACGACCCCATCGACCGGCTGGGGATGTTCCTCAACTCGTACCAGTCGGCGGCGGCCTCGATGGAGAAGATCGCGGGTCTGCTGGCCCAGACGCCCACGGTGCCCGAGGCGTCGAACCCCCGGACACTGCCCCCGCTCAGCGGCGAGCTCCCGGGCCGTGAGGCCGTCTTCGACGGGGTGAGTTTCGCGTACCGTACGGGCGGCGAGGTCCTCCCCCGCTTCGGCCTGACGATCCCGGCGGGCCAGACGGTCGCGGTCGTGGGCTCGACGGGCGCCGGCAAGTCCACGCTGGCGAAGCTGCTGGCGCGGTTCTACGACCCGACGGAGGGCCGGATCCTCCTCGACGGAGTCGATCTGCGGGAGCTGGACACCCCGGAGCTCCGGCGCGGGGTGGTGATGGTGACCCAGGAGGCGTTCCTGTTCTCCGGCACCGTCGCCGAGAACATCGCCCTGGGCCGCCCGGACGCCTCCCGCGAGGACATCGAACGCGCGGCGAAGGCCATCGGCGCCCACAAGTTCATCAGCGGCCTGCCCGACGGCTACGACACGGACGTACGCAAGCGCGGCGGCCGGATCTCCGCGGGCCAGCGCCAACTGGTCGCCTTCGCCCGCGCGCTGCTGGCGAATCCGGCGGTCCTGATCCTGGACGAGGCGACCAGTTCCCTCGACATCCCGGGCGAACGCGCGGTCCAGCGCGCGATGGACACGGTCCTGCACGGCCGTACGGCGGTGGTCATCGCGCACCGCCTGTCGACGGTCGAGATCGCGGACCGGGTGCTGGTGATGGAACACGGCCGCATCGTCGAGGACGGCACCCCGAAGGACCTGATCGCCGGCACGGGCCGCTTCGCGGGCCTCCACCGGGCCTGGCGCGACAGCCTGGTCTGACCGGGGCCCGCGCCCGGCGCCGGCCCGCCCGCCTGCCCGCGCCGGGTGCACTCGCCTGCTTCACTCGGCGCGCGTGACCGGCGCGGAGCTGGTCTGCTGGTTCGGGGGCGTCGCGTCCGTACCCGTCCGCACCCTCCGCACCCTCCGTTCCCGTCCGTACCCCGGAGAGATCCAGATGAGCATCTATCGGGTCGCGCAGGTCGCCACCGCCGGCGGGCCGTTCGAACTGGTGGAGCGTGAGGTGGAGCGGCCGGGGCCGGGGCAGGTGCGGGTGGCCGTGGATGCCTGCGGCATCTGTCACAGCGACAGCACTTTCGTGAACGCGCTGCGGCCCGGCCTACGGTTTCCGGTGGTCCCCGGACATGAGATCGCCGGGCATGTCGAGGAGCTGGGCGAGGGGACGCGGACCGGTTGGCAGGTGGGCGACCGGGTCGCGGTGGGATGGTTCGGCGGCAGCTGCCACCACTGCGTGCCGTGCCGCCAGGGCGACTTCATGGTGTGCGAGAACCTGAAGGTCCCCGGATGGACGTACGACGGCGGTTTCGCCGAGTCGGTCATCGTCCCGGCCGACGCCCTGGCCCGGATCCCCGACGCGCTGGCGGCGACGGACGCGGGACCGATGGCCTGCGCGGGAGTGACCACGTTCAACGGACTGCGGCGCAGCTCCGCGCGGGCGGGTGATCTGGTCGCCGTACTGGGCATCGGCGGCCTGGGCCATCTGGGGGTGCGGTACGCGGTCGCGATGGGCTTCGAGACCGTGGCCATCGCCCGCGGAGCCGCCAAGGCGGACTTCGCCGGGCGGCTCGGCGCGCACCACTACATCGACAGCACCGCGGACGTCCCCGTCGCGGACGCGCTGCGGGCGCTCGGCGGCGCCAAGGTCGTCCTGGCCACGGCGGCCAACGCCGACGCCATCACGGCGAGCGTGGACGGGCTGTCCCACCGGGGCGAGCTGGTCCTCATCGGCGCGGCCCCCGAGCCGATGGGCATCACCTCGGCCCAGCTCTTGATGCCCGGCCGGATCATCCGCGGCCATGCGGCGGGCACCGCGCAGGACGTGCAGGACACCATGGAGTTCAGCGCGGCCATGCGGCGGGCACCGCGCAGGACGTGCAGGACACCATGGAGTTCAGCGTCCTGCACGGGATCAGCCCGATGACCGAGGTCGTGCCGCTGGAGCGGACGGCCGAAGCGTACGAGAGGATGCTCTCCGGCGCCGCCCGCTTCCGGATGGTGCTCACCCCCCGCTGACGCGCCCCGGCCCCGCTCCCACCCGCCGGTCAGGGGTTGTTGAACCGCACCTCCGGGTTGGCCGCCGTCGGGCCGTCCAGCAGAGACCGCGGGATGCCCCGCAGGTGCTGGTCGAAGAAGGCACCGGCATAGGCGCGGGTGAGGTCGATCGAGCGCTTCGCGGACAGCTCCGGCGCGGGCAGGCCGAACTCCTCGGAGAGGAACGGGGTGTCAGTGAAGGTGAAGTGGTCCGCGCCCGCGACGGTCAGCCAGCGCTTCCAGCCGTCCAGGCGTTCCCAGGCCGTGTCCCAGCTCTCGTCCTCGCCGCCGGGGCGGTGGGTCTCGTCGTCGGTGCCCAGCATCATGAAGGGGCGGCCGTCGAGCCCTTGGTCGGGTACGGAGCCGTGGAAGGACCCGTCCATGTTGATGCCCGCCCGGAGGCGGCTGTCGCCCGCCATGGCGGAGCCCGCGCTCGCGCCCCCGAGCGAGTGTCCGGCCATGCCGATCCGTTTCTTGTCGATCAACTGGGCGTGTCGCCAGGCCGGTTGGCCGCCGGTCAGCCGGTCCAGGAGGAAGGACACGTCCTGGGCGCGGACCGTGGTGGCGATGCTGTAGTCCTTGGTCTCCTTGAGCTTGTCGCAGGCGACGCAGGTCAGCATCCGGCCACCCGGGAAGGCCGCGCCGACGGACTCGTAGGCGTGGTCCACGGCGGCGACCACGTACCCGCGGCTGGCCAGGTCCTCCGCGAGGCTGGTGAGGGTGTAGCGGGAGATGGTGAAGCCCGGGGAGAGCACCACTAGGGGATGTAAACCGCCGCCTGAGGGGCGGGCGTTGGCGCGGCTGTGGACGCCGGTCGCGCTCAGTGCCTCCGGCGGGGCGGCGTCCTCCAGGTTCTGGGACTCAAGGAGCAGCCGGATCTCCTCGGTGGTGGCGTACCGGGCCGGCGTGCCTGTACCGGCGCGGGCCGGGTAGTACATGGTGACCATCAGTTCGCGGGCGCCCGCTTCCGGCACCCAGGGGTCGGGGCGGGCGTGATCCGTGAAGTGCAGCGTGTCGCGCCCGACCGCGTACGGGCCGGTGGGCCGGGGCAGTTGGGGCGCCTCGGCCCTGGCCGCGGAACCGGGCGTGGCGGGCGCGGTGACGGATACGGACGCCTGACCGGGAGCCGGTAACGCCGAGGCGGTACCGGCCGCGACGACCGGGAGCGCGAGTGCCGCGGCGGTCGCCGTACGGTGAAGTCGCTTCATGCCTGCGACGCTAGACGGGGCGGCCGGACCGGCGCGTCAGACCACGGGCCGACCCGACCCCGACTCCCCCCCACCCCCCGCTGTACGGCGGAGTCGGGGTCGACGCACCCACGGTCACATCCCCGTGGTCGGACCCCCGGTCACACCCCCGCGGTCGGACGCCCGGTCACACCCCCGCGGTCGGACGCCCGGTCACACCCCCGTAGTGGCCGGTCCGTGCCCGAAGACCTCGATCAGGCTGGTGAAGCTGTCGGCGGCGTGACCCGCCGTCACCCCGCGCCGGAACACGTCGAGGACCGCCGCCGGAAGCGTCGTGTCGACCCCCGCGTCCCTGGTGGTGTGCAGGACGTGGTCGACACTCGCCACCCCCATGGCGAGCCGGTCCACATCGCCCGGGTACTCGCCGCGGTCGATCCTCGGCGCGTAGAACGCGAGGAAGTCCGGCAGCGACGCGAGCGTGGGCACGGCGTACGGCAGGAAGTCCCCGGCGGAGATGCCGTGCGCGCGGGCCACGGCGAGGGCGTGCAGGGTGCTCGTCATGGCGGTCCAGAAGATATCCATCTGGAGCTGGTAGTACAGCGGTGCCAGGGCCGGGTCCTCGCCGAGGTAGTCCGTGCCGGTGAGTACGCCGAGGGTGGCCGCGTGCTCGTCGAAGACGTCCTTGGGGCCGCTGTAGAAGGTGGCCGACTCCGGCTTCCCGATGCCCGAGGGCGGCGTCTGCACCCCGCCGCTGAGATGACGGGCGCCGTGCTCGGCCGCCCAGGCGGTGGCCTCATGGGCCCTCTTGGGGGTGTCGGAGCTGAGGTTGACGAGGACCCGGCCGGCGAGCGCGCCGGTGGCGGGCCCGAGGAGGGCGTACATCGCGTCGTAATCCGTCAGGCTGAGGATCACCAACTCATTGGCGGCCAGCGCCTCGTCGACCGTGGCCGCGCGGGCCGCGCCCCGTGCCACCAGTTCATCGGCCCTGCTCGCGGTCCGGTTCCACACGGTGACCTGATGGCCGCCGTCCAGGAACGCGCCGACCATGGCCCGACCCATCGGCCCCAGCCCGATGACGGTGACCGGCGCGGCCGGCGCGGCCCGCGTGACTGGATTGGCCTGCGTGACTGGGGTGGCCTGCGTGACTGCCTGCTTACTCATGGGACTTCCCCTCCAGAACGACTTCTCCAGAACGCGTCGCCGGAACGCGTGGCTGAAACGCGCCACCACTAGAACGAACGCTCTATCCAGCGACGGTCCAGAACCTAGCACGCCTCTAGAACGAACGCTCTATCCGATACGCTGACCCGGTGAAGACCACCGCGCGGCACCACTCGGACAGGGACCCGCAGCCCACGCTCGGCACCCGCGAACGGGTCGTCAGGGCGGCCTCGCGGCTGATGCAGCGGCAGGGGTACGACGGGGCGGGGATCAAGCAGATCGCCCAGGAGGCCAACGCCACACTGGGCTCCGTCTACCACTTCTTCCCCGGCGGGAAGCAGGAGTTGGCCGTCGCCGCGATCGATCACGGCGACCGGGAGTTCGCCACGATCCTGCGCGAGGTGCTGGACGGCGAACAGGACCCGGCCAGGGCGGTCATCGCCTGCGCCGACCATCTCGCGACGGGCCTGCGCGCCTCCGACTGGATCGACGGCTGCCCGGTCACGGCCACCGCCCTGGGGACGGCCGGCCGCGCACCCGACATCCAGCGGGCCGCCGCACTGGCCTTCGAGCACTGGCGCGGGATCGTGACCGACGCGCTCCGCCGCGCCGGGATCCCCGACGAGGACGCGCGGAGCCTGGGGCATACGGTGATCAGCGCGCTGGAGGGCGCCGAGCTGGCGGCCCAGGTGTCCAGGAGCGAAGAGCCGCTGCGCACGGCGGGGACACATCTCGCCCGGCTGATCAGCTCGTACCGGCCCGACTGAGTCGGAGCGGTCCGGGCGGCGCGAGCGGCGCACCACGGCCCGCTCCTGTCACGGACAGCCGACGGTACGGAACGAGCCACACTCCATGGCGGTCGAGTCGGGGCACACCTGTCCCTCGCACCACACCCCGTTCACAATCCCCGGCATCGCGCGCCACCCGCCACATCTCCGCACCCTGTCCGGATCCGACCATCGCGAACCTCCGGCAACACCGCCGTGATGATCGACGAAACGTCCGCTTAACGAACAGGGCCTTTCGGGCAGCGGACGAATTCCGGCCAACTTCTTGACGCGCTCCTGACAGCGAGCCGTCACGCCTGCCACTCTTCCCCCGTTCTCCGCACCACCTGCTCCGCGTGCACTGTCCGGGCGGCCCACCGAGCTGCCCGGAACCCCCCTCGCAGAAGGAGTTCGCGTGAGACCCACGCTCAGCCGACGCGCCACCGCGACCGGCGCTCTGATCGCCGCAGCAGCTCTCCTCACCGTCGGCGTCCAGACCGGCACCGCCATCGCCCAGCCGGACAGCGCGCCCGCTGCGCCCGTCGCAGGCAAGGCGGACCCCGGCGCGCTGCCGCGCACCCTCTCCCCCGCCCAGCGCACCGCGCTGATACGCGAGGCCGACGCGACCAAGGCGGCCACCGCCAAGGAGCTCGGCCTCGGGGCACAGGAGAAGCTCGTCGTCCGCGATGTCGTCCAGGACGTCGACGGCACCACGCACACCCGGTACGAGCGCACCTACCAGGGCCTTCCGGTCCTCGGCGGTGACCTCGTCGTCGAGGCGTCGAAGGCGGGCGCGACCCAGTCCGTCAGCAAGGCGTCCACGTCCGCGCTGAAGAACGTCGCCACCACGGCCGACGTCGCGCCGGCCGTCGCCGAGAAGCAGGCGCTGGGCGCCGCCGCCGCGGACGGTTCGAAGAAGACCGAGGCCGAGCGCGCGCCGCGCAAGGTGGTCTGGATGGCGCAGGGTTCACCGACCCTCGCCTATGAGACCGTCGTCGGCGGACTCCAGCACGACGGCACCCCGAACGAGCTGCATGTCGTCACCGACGCCGCCACCGGCGAGAAGCTGTACGAGTGGCAGGCCGTCAACAATGGCGTGGGCAACACCCAGTACAGCGGCCAGGTCACCGTCGGCTCCGTCCAGTCGGGATCGACGTACAACCTGACCGACACCGGCCGGGGCAGCCACAAGACGTACAACCTGAACCGCGGCACCTCGGGCACCGGCACACTCTTCTCCGGTCCCGACGACGTCTGGGGCAACGGCGTCGCGTCCAACGCGGAGACCGCGGGCGCCGACGCCGCCTACGGCGCCGGGGAGACCTGGGACTACTTCAAGAACGTGCACGGCCGCACCGGCATCCGCGGTGACGGCGTCGGCGCGTACTCCCGGGTCCACTACGGCAACAACTACGTCAACGCGTTCTGGCAGGACAGCTGCTTCTGCATGACGTACGGCGACGGTTCGGGCAACGCCAAGCCGCTGACCTCCATCGACGTGGCCGCGCACGAGATGTCCCACGGCGTCACCGCCGCCACCGCAGGGCTGATCTACAGCGGCGAGTCCGGCGGTCTGAACGAGGCCACCTCCGACATCTTCGCCGCGGCGGTCGAGTTCTACGCCAACAGCCCGCAGGACCCGGGTGACTACCTGGTCGGCGAGAAGATCGACATCAACGGCAACGGCACCCCGCTGCGCTACATGGACAAGCCGAGCAAGGACGGCGCGTCCAAGGACTTCTGGTACTCCGGTATCGGCAATGTCGACGTCCACTACTCCTCGGGCCCGGCGAACCACTGGTTCTACCTGCTCTCCGAGGGCAGCGGCGCCAAGGTCGTCAACGGTGTCTCGTACGACTCCCCGACCTCGGACGGTCTGCCGGTGACCGGCATCGGCCGGGCGAAGGCCGAGCAGATCTGGTTCAAGGCGCTCACCACGAAGTTCACCACCACGACCAACTACGCGGCGGCCCGCAACGGCACGCTCGCGGTCGCCGGTGAGCTGTACGGCACCACCAGCGCCGAGTACACGGCCGTCGCGAACGCCTGGGCCGGTATCTCGGTCGGCACCCGCCCCGGTGGCGGCGGGGGCGGCACGGTCTTCGAGAACGCCGGATCGGTCGCCATCCCGGACAACGGCGCCGCGGTGACCTCGTCGGTCAACGTCACCGGAGTCACGGGCAACGCCCCGACGAACCTCCTGGTCGGCGTGGACATCGCGCACACCTGGCGCGGTGACCTGGTCATCGACCTGGTCGCCCCGGACGGCACCGCGTACCGGCTGAAGAACTCCAGCGGCAGCGACTCCGCGGACAATGTCGTGGAGACCTTCTCCGTGAACGCCTCGTCCGAGGTGGCCAACGGCACCTGGCAGCTGAAGGTCCAGGATGTCGCGGCGCAGGACACGGGCCGTATCAACAGCTTCAAGCTCACCTTCCCGACGAGCTGAGCGGTACGACCGAACGACCGGCTGATCGGCTGATCGGTAGGACCGCCCGGGGCGTGACGACACCCCGGGCGGTTCCGCGTCCGCACCGCCGCGCGCGAGGGTCCGGCCCCCGCGGGGCAGGTATCGCGGAGGCGACTGTCGCGGTTTCGGCGGCGGGGAGGGGGAGTCGGTCACACGTCCGCGCGCGGCTCGATCCGCTGCCGGTCGGGACCGGCCGGGTCGGCGGCGTCGGGACCGGCCGGGTCGGCGGCGCGGACGAGTTGGCGCAGCGCGCCGTAGAAGACCTCGTGGTCCACGACGGCGGGCAGGATCGCGACGAGATGCCCGGTCAGTACGGGGAACTCCTCCGGGTCCAGCGCCGCCAGCGCGCTACGGGTCGCCGCCAGCGAGGACTTCGGATCGCGGTGATCGACGAAGGTCGCGCTGCCGAGGGTGAGCAGATACATGCGGCGGTACGCGGCGATCGCCTCCCCGGGCGTCATCCCCGCCCGGATGCTGTCGGCCATCTGCGGCTCCACCAGCCGCCCCAGCAACTGCGGCCCGAGCCACGGCCGGCCGCCGCGCAGGGCGAGGAGACCCGGATGAGTGGTCAGCGACTCGTAGAGCCGGCGAAAGCGCGCCTCGGTGGCACGGGCCCAGTCGGTACCGGGCGGGATGTCCGGCAGATCGGCCGCGAGATGGTCGGCACAGAGGTCGAGCAGCCCGGCGAAATCCGTGCAGCGGCGCTGAACGGTGGCGTGGGCGATACCGAGGCGGGCGGCCAGCGTACGGAAACTCAGGGCTCCCGGCCCCTCCTCGTCGACCAGCGCGAGCGCTGTCGCGGCGATGCGGCCGGGGGTTGCGGAGTCGAGGGAAGCGGATTGCCGGGGCATGCGAGCCAGCGTACGGTACACCGTATCGAAACGAGGAGCAGCCGGTGCGAGAACTCAGCCACGACGACATCAAGCAGGCCACCGACCGCATCGCGGGACACGTACGCCCCGTGGCGGTGGCGCCCGCCGACCCCGGCGCCGCCCAGGTGTGGCTGGCCCTGGAGCACCTCCAGCACACCGGCAGCTTCAAGGCGCGCGGCGCCCAGAACTTCCTGCGCGCCCACCGCGAGGAGGACACCCTCCCCGACGCGGGCGTGACCATCGCCTCGGGCGGCAACGCCGGACTCGCCTGCGCGTGGGCCGCCCAGCAGCAGAGCGTGACCGCCACGGTGTTCCTCCCGGAGACCGCGCCGCCGGTGAAGGTCGCACGGCTCCGCTCGTACGGCGCCGACGTGCGGCTGACCGGCGCGTCGTACGCCGAGGCGCTGGACGCGTGCCAGGACTTCGCCGCGACGACCGGCGCGCTCGCCTCGCACGCGTACGACCACCCGCTGATCGCGGCGGGCGCGGGCACCCTGCTGGAGGAGATCCACCAGCGGATCCCGGATCTGGACACCGTGGTGGTCGCGGTGGGCGGCGGCGGGCTCTTCGCCGGGGTGGCCACCGCCGCGCGGCACCACGGCAGCCGCACGGTGGCGGTCGAGCCGGAGAACTGCCGCGCCCTGAACGCCGCGCTCGAAGCAGGCCGGGTGGTCGATGGCCCGGTCGACTCCGTGGCAGCCGACTCCCTGGGCGCCGCCCGCGCCTCGACGCTCGCGCTGCGCGCCGCGCGCCACGACGACGTGCGCTCCGTCCTGGTCCCGGACGCGGAGATCATCCGCGCCCGCAGTGTGTTGTGGACGGACCACCGCCTCGCGGTCGAACACGCCGCGGCGACGGCTCTCGCCGCGCTGACCGTGCGGGAAGAGGGGTATGGCTACCGCCCCGGGGAGGGCGAACGTATCTGCGTGGTGCTGTGCGGGGCGAACACGGATGTGGGGTCGCTGGCGGGCACGGACGGGAGTGCGTGACCGGCCGGTGGAGGGCCATGGTGTGATGGCGCTGTGAGCCGCGCCGCAGAAGAGACCAACCGCCGCATGCTTCGGGCACGGGACGCGATGGACCGGGCCTACGCGCAGCCGCTGGATGTCCCGGCCCTGGCCCGGATCGCCCATGTCTCGGAGGCGCACTTCACACGCACCTTCCGGGCCACGTTCGGCGAGACACCACACCGCTACCTACAGCGCCGCCGTGTCGAGCGCGCCATGTCCCTGCTGCGGGAGACCGACCACAGTGTGACCGACATCTGCTTCCAGGTCGGCTTCGGCAGCCCGGGAACCTTCAGCCGTACGTTCCGCGACATCGTCGGCCGGTCGCCGAGGGCGTACCGCAAGGAAGCGACGGCCGCGAACGTACCGACGTGCTTCACGAAGGCGTGGACCCGGCCGCACGCCTGACCGCCTGTGCTGCCCCGTGCCCCGCGTACTGCCCGCACTGCCCGCACCGCCCGTGCCGCCCCCCCGGCGCCGACTGAGCAGTTGTCGACTGAGCAGTTTTGGATAAGTTTTCGCCGGGCTCGCTCGGTAGCGTGGCACACATGTTCAACGCGATCACACACTCACAGCTTTACGTACTCGACCAGGACGAGGCCCTCGACTTCTACGTCGGCAAGCTCGGCCTGGAGGTCAACGCCGACGTCGACCTGGGCTTCATGCGCTGGCTGACCGTCAACGTCCCCGGCCACCCGGAACGCCAGATCCTGCTGGAGAAGCCGGGCCCCCCGGCGATGTCCGAGGAGACGGCGCAGCAGGTCCGCGAGCTGGTGACCAAGGGCGCGATGGGCGGCTCGCTCATCCTCACCACGGACGACTGCCGCAAGACGTACGAGACGCTGCTGGCCCTGGGCGTCGAGTTCACCGAGGAACCCACCGACCGTCCGTACGGCATCGACTGCGGCCTCCGCGACCCCTTCGGCAACAACATCCGCTTCACCCAGCCGAAGGCCTGACCGGTCCCCCCACGCCACCGGCCGGCCACTGCCGGTGGCGGGTGGGGCCCCGCCCCATCCGGCTCCCCGTCGGCGCGAACCCGCGCCCGAGCCGCCGGTGGCCTCACCCCGCCTCCGCCCTCACCCTCCCCTTCCCCACCGCGTCCACCAGTGCCCGGTGGTCGCGCTCGTTCTGGTCGGCGTAGCTCTCCGCGAACTCCGCCAGGGCGGCATCGAACGCCTCCCCCGCGCCCAGATAGGCGGCGATGGCGATCCGGTCGCCCGACCGGGCGTGGGCGCGGGACAGGGTTTCCCCGCAGAGTTCGCCGAATACCCGCATCCCTCTCGGCACCATGATCTGCGGCACGAAAATGCCCTTCCAGTCACGCAACTGGCGTACGTAGAAGTCCCGTCGGCGGCCGTCGATCCCCTTCACCCGGTCCCAGCCCAGGAAGACATCGCCGACGGCCTGCATGAGCCGCTGTCCCGCGACCACGCGCTGTCCCTGGTTGTCGTACTCGCTCTCCCCGACATGCGCGGCGAGCACCGAGTGGTCGGCCTCCTTGGCCTGGAGGATCAGGGGGTCCTCGTCGTCCTTGCCCAGCAGCAGCAGAATCCAGCAGCGGGTTCCGACGCTGCCCACCCCCACGACCTTGCGTGCGATGTCGGCCACCCGGTACTGCCTGAGCAGATGCGCCCGCTCCGTGGACAGGCTCCGTGCGTACCGTTCCACGAGTGCGTGGAGCTCACCGGAGATCCGGTCCCGCTCGGCGCCCGCCCGCATGTCGTCGATCGGCACGACCAACGGCGGATCGGCCACGAACCGGCGTTCGCCGTCCCGGAGCCGGGTGAGTTTCCCGAATGCCTGGAGACTGTCCCTGGTACGCGCCTTCGCCACGGCTTTCGACACCCGTCCCCGGCCCTTCGCGCTCAGCCTGCCGGACACCAGCCGCTGGAGCTGTTCCGTGTCGGCGCTGTCGTACCACACCTCAAGATGGCCCATCCCGGCATAGAGCCGCATCCGCTCGCGGTACGACCGTACGGCGGCCCGGACGATCTCCGCCCGTTGCCCGGCCGAGTAGCCGTTCTCGCGTCCCGCGATCACCAGGCTCGCGGCCAGCCGTTTGACGTCCCATTCCCAGGGGCCCGGCAGGGTCTCGTCGAAGTCGTTGATGTCGAACACCAGGCGGCGCTCGGGCGAGCCGAGCAGCCGGAAGTTCATCAGATGCGCGTCCCCGCACAGCTGCGCCCCGATGCCGGAGGTGGGGGTGGAGGCCAGATCGCCGGCCATGATCGCGGCAGCGCCCCGGTAGAAACGGAACGGCGACTCCGTCATACGTCCGTAGCGGAGGGGGACGAGTTCCGGTACGCGCGCGGCCGACTGTTCCTCGACCACGTCCACCGGATCCGGCCGCCCCCCGGCGGGGGTGAACCCGGCGTGGCTGGACCTCGGCGCTCTCTTGCGTGCCGCCCTGCCCCTGTCCGCCCGCTCACGCGGCGACAAAATCCGCCTGTCACCGGAGATTCCGCCGGCCTTGGTCATGGCGTGCACTTCCCGTCCGAGAGTGCGGTGGCGCCGGCGCGCGAAGGCGCGCCCGCGGTCCCGCCCGGCTGCTCCCGGCCGCGCCCTGCCCTCGCCCCTTCACGTCCATTATCCGTGGCCCCCCGCCGCCCGCATCCCGGCGTATCCCCCACCATCGCCCGCCGGAACCATGGACCGGACAGGGCCGGATCCGGACGCGGACGCTGCTGCCCGGCTGCCCGGCTGCCCGGCTGCCCGGTGGACGGTCCGCCCGCGGGTGTCGGCCCCGAGCGCGCCGGGGCCGACACCCGCGAGTACTACCGGACCGAGAAGTACGACCCGACTCCGCTGTACCGGCCGTGCTTCCAGGACGGCCGGCTGACGGGCAAGGCGGTCGTCGTCGATGTCGACACCGAGGAGAACCGCCCGACGAGCACGTCAGGGAGTCAGTTCGGGTTGCTCGCGTTCGTCAGCGTCTCCCAGGCCACGAACAGATTGTTCGTCCCCGACGGCCGCTGCTGCTCCGTGAGCCGCTGGGTGTTGGTCATCGCGTACCCCAGCCGGGTGTTCAGCGCGTTGTAGCCCACCTCGGTGATCGGCCCGAGGCCGCGCTTCACGCTGCCGCCGCAGAGCGAGGACGGTACGGGCTCGGCCTGGATCTCGTACTTGGCCTGGAAGCCCAGCGCCTGCCGCAGCCGCTCGCCGACCTGCGGGAACAGGTCCTGGCCCTGGAGGCGCGCGGTCTCGTAGACATGGCTGACGGACGAGATGCCGTAGCCGGTGTGCACGAAGTCGCGGCAGGTCTCCTGGGTCAGCCCGGTCATGAAGGTCCCCTGGCCCTGCCAGTAACTGACGATCTTGTCGCGGGTGTTGAGGTTCTGGCTCGGGACCGTCCTGGGCAGCGCGCCGTCGGAGGCGAGATAGATGTAGGCGGGCACGCGGACGAGGTATTTGCTGATCGCCCTGTCGTAGCTCGCCCCGTCATCGAGGAAGACGGAGATGCTGACCGCCGCCTCCATCATCGTCAGCTCCCAGTTGCCGTTGGAGTTGGAGCCGTTGATGATCTCGGGCAGATAGACATTGCGCAGCATCGTGCTGAACCGGCCCGCGTTCGGCCAGTTCCCGTACACATGCTTGATGATCTCGGCGGCCTTGGGCCACGAGGATCCGGCCCATCCGGTCTGGAGCGGGGCGTTGCTGTTGGTGTGGTCCTGGATGGAGTTGGACCAGGCGTCCATGAGCTGGATCGCCTTCTGCGCGTAGCGGTCGTCGCGCGTGATGTACCAGGCGAGGGCGTCGGTGTACGCGGCGATCGCGTCCTCGCGCTCGTCGGTGCAGCCGTTGTTGGGGTTGGAGTACGAGCCGCACTCGACGACCGCGCGCGGCTTGGCCGTGCGCGAGAGGCTGGCGTACTTGCTGGCCATCATCTGGTCGTAGGCGCTCTTCCAGGGCTGCGCCCCGGCCTGCACCTTGCTTCGGATGAAGTCGAGTTGGGCGGTGTTGAGGTTCACCCCGGGGTGGGTGAAGTTGGCGGGCGCGGCGGCGACCGCGGCGGTGGCGGGTTTGGCCGGTGCGGCGTCCGGCGCCTTCTCGGCGGAGGCGGGTGTCATGAAGGCGGCGGCGAGTACGCCGGCGAGAGCTGTGGCGAGTCCGAGGACTCTGAGGGTGGATCCGGGGCGCATGTGGGGGTGCCTTCCGGTCGCTGGACGTTCCTCAACTCGATTCACCCACATGAACGTGGGGTTGAGTTGTGAACCAGTTGTTGAGTGAGGAACGTAGAACCATCCCATGGACACGTCAAGGTCTGGACCATTGGACAACCAGGCGACAGCGCGAGCCGGTTGGACACCCGCGCACGAGGGGCCGGACGCCTCGAAGACGTCCGGCCCCTGGCACGCGTACGTACGCCTCACCGCATCAGCACGCCCGCGCCCTCCCCCGTCGTCTCCGTCGGCAGCGCGACCAGCCCCAGATCCGCGCTGGTGGCGAGCAGCGGATGGGCCGGCAGCACCCGGACCGTGTATCCGTACGGGCCCGTACGGTCCAGGGCGAGCGGGCCCTCGTACACCCAGCGGCCGTCCAGATCGGGCCCGCCGGCCGGCTTGAGCGGGAAGGTCTGGGCGTCCACGATCGTGTCGTCCGAGCTCACCCTTCCCGCGACCGCCTGCACTTCCACATCCTCCGGGCGCAGTTCGCCGAGGCCGACGCTCACCCGCAGCGAGAGCGTGGAGCCCAGCTCGGCGCCGCCGCCGGCCCCGCCGCCGACGCCGGTCGCCGCGACCGCCTCGACATGGTCGACCGACACATACGGCCAGAGCGTGCGCGTGCGGTACTTCCAGGACGCCAGCTCCGAGGCGGTGTCGGCGTCCAGCGCGCGATGGGCGGCGGCGGCCGGGGCGTACAGCCGCTCCACATACTCACGCACCATCCGTCCCGCGAGCACCTTGGGCCCGAGGGACACCAGCGTGCGCCGGACCATCTCGATCCAGCGGTCCGGCAGTCCGCTTCCGCCGCGGTCGTAGAAGCGGGGCGCGACGCGGTCCTCGATCAGTTCGTAGAGGGCGTTCGCCTCCAGTTCGTCCCGGCGGTTCTCGTCGGCGGCCGAGCCGTCGGCGGTGGGGATGGCCCAGCCGAAGTCCGGTTCGAACCACTCGTCCCACCAGCCGTCCAGGACCGACAGGTTGAGACAGCCGTTGAGCGCCGCCTTCATTCCGCTGGTGCCGCACGCCTCCAGAGGCCGCAGCGGATTGTTCAGCCAGACGTCGCAGCCGGGGTAGAGCTTCTGCGCCATGCCCATCCCGTAGTCGGGCAGGAAGACGATGCGGTGCCGCACCCGAGGATCGTCGGCGAACCGCACCAGCTCACGCACCAGCCGCTTGCCGCCGTCGTCCGCCGGATGGGCCTTGCCCGCGACGACGATCTGGATCGGCCGCTCGGGGTGGAGCAGCAGCTCCGTCAGCCGGTCGCGGTCACGCAGCATGAGCGTGAGGCGCTTGTACGAGGGGACCCGGCGGGCGAAGCCGATGGTGAGGACGTCCGGGTCGAGTACGCCGTCGATCCAGCCCAGCTCGGCGGGCTCGGCGCCGCGCTGACGCCAGGAGGCGTGCAGGCGCGTGCGCACTTCGGTCACCAACTGCTCGCGCAGGGTGCGCCGTACGGCCCAGACATCGGCGTCGGGGACGCGCTCGGCGTCACCGAGACGGGCCATCTCGGGAGCCACCCAGGTCGGTGCGTGCACCCCGTTGGTCACGGAGGTGATGGGCACCTCCGCCGGGTCGAAGCCGGGCCAGAGCCCGGCGAACATCTGGCGGCTGACGGCGCCGTGCAGGGTGGAGACGCCGTTGGCGCGCTGGGCGAGCCGCAGGCCCATCGCGGCCATGTTGAAGAGGTTCGGCTCGCCGCCCGGGTAGGTCTCCACGCCGAGTCCGAGGACGCGCTCGGCGGGCACGCCGGGCAGTTCGCCGTCGTCCCCGAAGTGGCGGGCCACCAGATCGCGGTCGAAGCGGTCGATCCCGGCGGGCACCGGGGTGTGGGTGGTGAAGACCGTGCCGGCCCGGACGGCTTCCAGCGACGCCTCGAATCCGAGACCGGTCGCCACCAGTTCACGGATGCGCTCCAGACCGAGGAATCCGGCGTGGCCCTCGTTGGTGTGGAACACCTCGGGCGCGGGGTGGCCGGTGAGCCGACAGTACGTACGGACCGCCCGGACCCCGCCGATGCCGAGCAGCATCTCCTGGAGGAGGCGGTGTTCGCTGCCGCCGCCGTACAGCCGGTCGGTGACCTCGCGTTCGCCCGGCCCGTTCTCCTCGACGTCGGAGTCGAGCATCAGCAGCGGGACCCGCCCGACCTGCGCCTGCCAGACACGGGCGCGCAGCGAGCGGTGCCCCGGCAGGGTGAGGACGATCCGGGCGGGGGTGCCGTCCGGCTCGCGCAGCAGAGTCACCGGGAGTTCGTTGGGGTCGAGGAGCGGATACTGCTCCTGCTGCCAGCCGTCCCGGGAGAGCGACTGGCGGAAGTAGCCGTGCCGGTAGAGGAGCCCGACGCCGATCAGCGGTACGCCGAGATCGCTGGCGGCCTTGAGATGGTCACCGGCGAGGATGCCGAGGCCGCCGGAGTACTGCGGCAGGGCCGCGGTGACCCCGAACTCCGGCGAGAAATAGCCAATGGCCGCGGGCAGCTCGGCGCCCTGGCCCGCGCGCTCCTGGTACCAGCGATCGCCGCGCAGATAGGTGTCGAGACCGGCCGCGGCGGTGGTCAGCCGGTCCAGGAAGGGGCGGTCCCCGGCCAGCTCGGCGAGGCGTGCGGCGGACACCGCCCCGAGCAGCCGTACGGGGTCGCGGCCGGTGGCCCGCCAGCAGGCGGGGTCGGCGGATTCGAAGAGTTCACGGGTCTCGGTATGCCAGGACCAGCGCAGATTGCGGGCGAGGTCGCTGAGCGGTTGGAGTGGTTCGGGCAGGACGGGGCGGACGGTGAACCGACGGATTGCCTTCACGTGTTCCACCTTCGCAGGGACATACGAGCCACAGGGGACGCACCACGTTGTGCGACCCGCCGTCCCTTTGACGGTAGCCCCACCTCACCCTCCGCAACCACGGCGCACGCGCGCACTCACCCGGGGGTGTCCGCGCCCTGCCCCCAATTCATGGCCTGAACCTTGCTGTTAGTGATCGTGCGCCCCGGCGGTTCTTGTACGCCTCAGCACTTAACAATCCGCCGGATTGCCCACCCGAAAAGAGTGGGAAGGCTCCCCCGGTACACCCGGCACATACGCATGCTCATCGCACCGCACACGAGCGCGTCCCCACACAATTGAGGACGATTCCAGCGCTATTCGAGTGAACGCGGACAGGAGCGGCCATGCCCGCAGCCTCCCAGTCGTCTACCGAGCAGCTACAAAGAACATCAAAACCTCGCAAAGACAGCAGATCTTTCGAGGGAAGCAGATCCTCCGAACCCTCACCACCCGATCCATCCGCACCAGTCGCTTCACCCGCACCACCCGATCCACCGGCCCCGCCCGATCCACCGGCCCCACCCGGCCGATCCGGTCATTCCGATCGGTCAGCTCCACCCGCCCTGCCTGTCACGCCCGCACAGCCCTCAGGTGATCCAGTGAAACCGCTGATTGGTCGCATTCCCGTCCTGGACGTACGCCCGCTCGTCGACTGCGGCAGACGCCCCGCGAAGGCGGTGAGCGGTGAGTCCTTCCAGGTCACCGCGACCGTCTTCCGCGAGGGTCATGACGCCGTCGCGGCCAACGTCGTCCTCACGGACCCCAGTGGCCGCCCCGGCCCCTGGACCCCGATGCGTGAACTCGCCCCCGGCACCGACCGCTGGGGCGCGGAGGTCACGCCTACCGAGGAAGGCCGCTGGACCTACACCGTCGAGGCGTGGAGCGACCCGGTCGCGACCTGGCGCCACGCCGCGCACATCAAGATCCCGGCAGCCGCCGACGAACACGACATCGCTCTCGTCCTCGCGGAGGGCGCCGCGCTGTACGAGCGGGCCGCCGACGGCGTACCGAAACGCGACGGCCGGGAGACCGTGCTCGCCGCGGCGGACACCCTGCGCGACGGGACGCTGCCCGCGCGGGCCCGGCTCGACGCCACGCTCGCCCCCGAGGTCGACGCGATCCTCTCCCGCCATCCGCTGCGCGATCTGGTCAGCTCCTCGCGCCCCGCTCCCTTGCTGGTCGAGCGCAGGCGGGCACTCTTCGGCTCGTGGTACGAGCTGTTCCCGCGCTCGGAGGGCGCGGTCGTCAAGAAGGGCGAGCCGCCGGTGAGCGGCACGTTCAGGACGGCCGCCGAACGGCTGCCCGCCGTCGCCGCGATGGGGTTCGACGTCGTGTACCTCCCGCCGGTCCACCCCATCGGCACCACACACCGCAAGGGCCCCAACAACTCCCTGACTCCCGGCGCCGGGGATGTCGGTGTGCCCTGGGCGATCGGCTCGGCCGACGGCGGCCATGACACGATCCACCCCGGCCTGGGCACGATCGAGGACTTCGACCACTTCGTGGAGACGGCCCGCACCCTGCGGATGGAGGTCGCGCTCGACTTCGCGCTCCAGTGCTCCCCCGACCACCCCTGGGTCACGAAGCACCCCGAGTGGTTCCACCACCGCACGGACGGCTCCATCGCCTACGCGGAGAACCCGCCGAAGAAGTATCAGGACATCTACCCGATCGCCTTCGACAGCGATCTGCGCGGTCTGGTCCGGGAGACCGGCCGGATCCTGCGCTACTGGATGACCCACGGCGTACGGATCTTCCGCGTCGACAATCCGCACACGAAGCCGGTGCTCTTCTGGGAGAAGGTCATCGCGAACATCAACCGCACCGACCCCGATGTCATCTTCCTGGCCGAGGCGTTCACCCGCCCCGCGATGATGCACACGCTCGGCGCGATCGGCTTCCAGCAGTCGTACACGTACTTCACCTGGCGGAACACGAAGCGGGAACTCACCGAGTATCTGACGGAGCTGTCGGGTGAGTCCGCCGCGTACATGCGGCCGAATCTCTTCGTCAACACGCCTGACATCCTGCACGCCTATCTTCAGGAGGGCGGCCGGCCGGCCTTCGAGGTACGGGCCGTGCTGGCCGCGACGATGGCGCCCACCTGGGGTGTCTACGCGGGATACGAGCTCTGCGAGAACACCCCCGCGAAGCCCGGCAGCGAGGAGTACCTTGACTCGGAGAAATACGAGCTGCGGCCGCGGGACTGGGAAGCGGCCGAACGCGAGGGCCGGACCATCGCCCCGCTGATCACCACCCTCAACCGGATCAGACGGCGGCACCCCGCCCTGCAGCAGCTGCGCGACATCCACTTCCACCACGTCGACAACGACGCGGTCATCGCGTACAGCAAACGGTCGGAGACGAACATCGTTCTGGTGGTCGTCAACCTCGACCCTCACCACACCCAGGAGGCGACGGTCTCGTTGGACATGGAGCGGCTCGGCCTCCACCGGCACGAGACCGTCCCGGTGCGCGACGAGCTCACCGGCGAGACCTATCACTGGGGCAGAGCCACCTACGTGCGCCTAGAGCCGGGCGTCACGCCCGCGCACGTCGTGGTTCTGCGACCGTCCCCGCCGATCGGAGGGTCACCCACATCATGATCGTCAATGAGCCCGTCCACGACACGTTCGAGGACACCCCGGCCAAGGACCGCGATCCCGACTGGTTCAAGCGTGCTGTCTTCTACGAGGTCCTGGTGCGTTCGTTCCAGGACAGCAACGGCGACGGCATCGGCGACCTCAAGGGCATCACGGCCAAGCTGGACTATCTCCAGTGGCTCGGAGTGGACTGCCTCTGGCTGCCGCCGTTCTTCAAGTCACCGCTGCGCGACGGCGGCTACGACGTCTCGGACTACACGGCGGTGCTCCCCGAATTCGGGGACCTCGCCGACTTCGTGGAGTTCGTCGACGCCGCGCACCAGCGCGGTATGCGCGTGATCATCGACTTCGTCATGAATCACACGAGTGATCAGCACGACTGGTTCCAGGAGTCCCGCAAGGACCCCAACGGGCCGTACGGCGACTACTACGTCTGGGCCGACGACGACAAGCAGTACCAGGACGCCCGGATCATCTTCGTCGACACGGAGACGTCCAACTGGACCTTCGACCCGGTGCGCAAGCAGTACTACTGGCACCGCTTCTTCTCCCACCAGCCGGATCTCAACTACGAGAACCCGGCGGTGCAGGAGGAGATCGTCTCGGCGCTGCGCTTCTGGCTGGACCTGGGCATCGACGGCTTCCGGCTGGACGCCGTGCCGTATCTGTACCAGCAGGAGAACACCAACTGCGAGAACCTCCCGGCCACCCACGAGTTCCTCAAGCGGGTACGGAAGGAGATCGACGCCAACTACCCGGACACGGTGATCCTGGCCGAGGCGAACCAGTGGCCGGAGGATGTCGTCGACTACTTCGGCGACTACACGGCGGGCGGCGACGAATGCCATATGGCGTTCCACTTCCCGGTGATGCCGCGGATCTTCATGGCCGTCCGGCGCGAGTCCCGCTACCCGGTCTCGGAAATCCTGGCCAAGACCCCGGCGATCCCGACCAGCTGCCAGTGGGGCATCTTCCTGCGCAACCACGACGAGCTGACCCTCGAAATGGTCACGGACGAAGAGCGCGACTACATGTACGCGGAGTACGCCAAGGATCCGCGGATGCGCGCCAACATCGGCATCCGGCGCCGGCTCGCCCCGCTGCTGGACAACGACCGCAACCAGATCGAGCTGTTCACCGCCCTGCTGCTGTCGCTGCCGGGATCCCCGATCCTCTACTACGGGGACGAGATCGGGATGGGCGACAACATCTGGCTGGGCGACCGGGACGCCGTACGGACCCCGATGCAGTGGACGCCCGACCGGAACGCGGGCTTCTCGTCCAGCGATCCCGGCCGGCTCTATCTGCCGACGATCATGGACCCGGTCTACGGCTACCAGGTCACCAACGTGGAGGCGGCGATGGCGTCGCCGTCCTCGCTGCTGCACTGGACGCGGCGGATGATCGAGATCAGGAAGCAGAACCCGGCCTTCGGTCTCGGCTCGTACAACGAGCTGCCGTCATCGAACCCCGCCGTGCTCGCCTTTCTCCGTGAGGCACCCTCCCAGCAGGGCGAGGGCGACGATCTGGTGCTCTGCGTCCACAACTTCTCCCGCTTCGCGCAACCCACCGAGCTGGATCTGAAGGAGTTCAGCGGGCGCCGTCCGGTCGAGCTGATCGGCGGGGTGCGGTTCCCCGCGATCGGGGAGTGGCCCTACCTGCTCACCCTGGCCGGCCACGGCTTCTACTGGTTCCGGCTGCGCAAGGACATCGCGGTCTCCTAGGCCGTGTCCGACAAATAGCGCCGTCCGCCCGAGGGGCGGGCCCGGCGGCGGCCGTGCCGGCCACCGCCGGGCAGACGGGGGGCGGTTTCCACCGCCCCGCACGGGGCACGCTCCTCCACATCCAGTTCGATCGATTCGATCAAATTCGTATCGAGTTCGTACGGAATCGATCCGTACGGATCATCCTCACCCGACACGTCCCGCACAGCCGGACAGCCATTGCCGCAATCCGGGACACTCTGCGCATCCTGTGGTGTGCCCGGGGAAAGGACGCGATGCCATGTCGAAGGCTGCATCCACCCGGATTACGCCGCGCCCCGCAACCGCTTCGCCCGTCGCACCCCCCGTCGCACCGCCCGTGTCGCCGGCCCTGTCGCCCGCCGACGCGAGAACGCTGGTCGGCTCGCTCGCTCCGCTGCTCCATGACTGGCTGCCCCGTCAGCGCTGGTTCGCGGGCAAAGGCCGTCCGGTCACCGGCTTCGTGCCGGTGACGGTCACCGAACTGCTGCCGATGGACGCGGGTGGCCCTGGTCTGCTGCATCTGCTGGTACGGGTCGAGCAGCGCGGCCCCTCCGGGCCGCCGCGGTCGATTCCCTCGTCGCCGTCCTCGACCCCCTCCGGAGTCCCGTCGCCGGCCGGTGACTGCTATCAGCTGCTGCTCGGTGTACGGAAGGCGCTGCCGCCGCGTCTCGCGTCCGCGCTGATCGGCCACGCCACGCAGGGACCGCTGACCGGCCGTACCGTCTACGAGGGCCTGCACGACCCCCACCTGGCCGAACTGCTGCTGGAGCGGCTGCGCTCCCCGGGCGCGCTGGGGCCGCTGCGGTTCGACCGGGCGAGCACCGTCCCGGCCGGGCTCAGCGGCCGGCTGCTCGGTGCCGAGCAGTCCAACTCCTCCCTGGTCTACGGGGACGCCTACATCCTCAAGATCCTGCGCCGGGTCTTCCCCGGCCCGCACCCCGATCTGGAACTGCCGCTCGCCCTGGCCGCGGAGGGGTGCGAGCGGGTGCCCGCGCCGGTCGGCTGGTTCGAGGCCGCCGACCCCTCGGGCAGCGGTGACTCGCTCACACTCGGCGTCCTCCAGCCCTATCTGCGCGGCTCACAGGACGGCTGGCAGCTCGCCCTCTCCTCGCTCGCCCACGGCAGGGAGTTCATCACGGAGGCCCATGCGCTGGGGCGTGCCACCGCCGAGGTGCACACCGCGCTCGCCGCCGCGCTGCCGACCGTGACACTGGGCCGCAGGCAGACCGCGCAACTGGCCGACGGGATGGCCGAGCGCCTGGAGTCGGCGGCGCGCGCGGTGCCCACGCTCATGCCGTACGCCGCCGGGCTGCGGACCGCCTTCGACGCGCTCTCCGGGCTCGACGAGGCAGGGCGCGGCCGGCCCGCGCAGCGCGTCCACGGCGATCTGCATCTGGGCCAGGCCCTGCGGACGCCGGACGGCCGCTGGTCGGTCATCGACTTCGAGGGCGAGCCCGCCAGACCACTCGCCGAACGCCGCCGCCCGCAGCCGCCGGTCCGTGATGTGGCGGGCATGCTCCGCTCCTTCGACTACGCGGCCCGCTCCCACGAGCCGTGGCGCCCGGACTGGGCGGCGCGCTGCCGGGAGGCGTACTGCGAGGGGTACGCGACGGCCGGCACCGACCCGCGCGCGGAGCCCGAACTGCTGCGCGCGTACGAGACGGACAAGGCGATCTACGAGGTCCTGTACGAGGCCAGGCACCGCCCCGACTGGCTGCCGGTCCCGATGGCGGCGATCCGCCGGCTGGCCGCGGGCGCCTGACGCCTCCCGGCCGGAGCCCGGCGGCCTCCCCCGACTCTCCGCTCCCCGTCCCCCTCCGTGTCCCTCTGTCCTTCATGGTCCCGCTCTCTTTCCCCACCCGTATCGACCGTCCAGCGAAGCCCAGCCGAGGAGGCAGCCCCCGTGACCGCCCGCACGCCGTCCGACCGTTCGTCCGACAGCTCGCCCCAGCCCGAGCTGCCCACCGCCTCGCTCCCGGCCCCGGCGCCCGCCGCCGAGGCCGCGCGCGCGGGTGCGGGCAAGTCCCCCGGGAAGAAGGGGAAGAGGCCCGCGCGCCGCAAGGCACCGCAGACCGCGACCGCCCCGGCCGCCCCGCCTGCCCCGGCCGCCGCACCCGCTCCGGCCGCCTCCCCTGCCCGCGCCGCCTCCGCCGCCTCCGCCGCTTCTGAGGAGCCCGGGACCCGGGCGGCTCCCTCCGCGCCCCGGCCGCGTGTGGAACCGGCCGGCGGCCGTCGGGTACGGGCCGCGCGACCGCTGGACGACGGCGACCGGGAACGGCTGCTCTCCGGTTCGCACCACGATCCGCACGGGCTGCTGGGGGCGCACCCCGTGCCGGACGGTGTCGTCTTCCGGACGCTGCGGCCGTACGCGCGCACCGTCACCGTCGTCGCGGAGGGGCTGGAGGCCGGAGCCGAGCTGAACGACGACGGCGACGGCTTCTTCTCCGGGGTGCTGCCGCTGCGCGCGGTGCCCTCGTACACGCTCCTCGTCCGCTACAGCGACGCCACCCAGGAGCTGGACGAGCTGGAGGTGCGCGATCCGTACGGCTTCCTGCCCGCCCTCGGGAACATGGATCTGCATCTGATCGGCGAGGGCAGGCACGAGGAGCTGTGGAAAGCCCTCGGTGCCCGGATCATGACGCACCAGGGCGTCGCCGGCACCCGCTTCACCGTCTGGGCGCCCAACGCCCTGGGCGTCCGGGTCGCCGGTGACTTCAACTACTGGGACGGTACGAGCCTCCCGATGCGCTCACTCGGCTCCACCGGGGTGTGGGAGCTGTTCGTGCCGGGCATCGGCGACGGCGCGCTCTACAAGTTCGACATCACGCGGCCCGACGGTTCGCACACCCTGCGCGCCGACCCGATGGCGCGGCGCGCGGAAGTACCGCCCGCGACAGCGTCCGTCGTCACCGAGTCCCACCATGTCTGGCGCGACGAGGAGTGGCTCGCACACCGCGCCGACCGTCCCGTGCACGAGGCGCCGTTCTCGGTGTACGAGGTCCATCTGGCCTCCTGGCGGCCTGGCCTGACGTATCGTCAGCTCGCCTCGCAGCTGCCCGCGTACGTCAAGGACCTCGGCTTCACCCATGTGGAGCTGATGCCGGTCGCCGAGCATCCCTTCGGCGGCTCCTGGGGCTATCAGGTCACCGGCTACTACGCGCCGACGTCCCGGATGGGCACCCCGGACGACTTCCGGTATCTCGTGGACGCCCTGCACCGCGCGGGCATCGGGGTGCTCGTCGACTGGGTGCCCGCCCACTTCCCGAAGGACGAGTGGGCACTGGCCCGGTTCGACGGCCGTCCGCTGTACGAGCACTCCGACCCGCAGCGGGCCGAGCACCCCGACTGGGGCACGCTGGAGTTCGACTACGGCCGCACGGAGGTCCGTAACTTCCTGGTCTCCAACGCCGTCTACTGGTGCGAGGAGTTCCATGTCGACGGGCTGCGGGTCGACGCCGTCGCCTCCATGCTCTACCTCGACTACTCGCGCGAGGAAGGCCAGTGGTCCCCCAACGAGCACGGCGGCCGGGAGAATCCGGACGCCGTCGCCTTCCTCCAGGAGATGAACGCCACGGTCTACCGGCGCTGTCCCGGTGTGGTGACCGTCGCCGAGGAGTCCACCGCCTGGAACGGGGTCACGCGCGCCACTCACCATGTCGGCCCCGACGGCTTCGGCGGGCTCGGTTTCGGCCTGAAGTGGAACATGGGCTGGATGCACGACTCCCTGGACTACGTCTCCAAGGAGCCCGTCCACCGCAAGTACCACCACAGCGAGATGACCTTCTCCATGGTGTACGCGTACAGCGAGAACTACGTCCTGCCGATCTCGCACGACGAGGTGGTGCACGGCAAGCGCGCGCTGGTCTCCAAGATGCCCGGTGACTGGTGGCAGCAGCGCGCCGACGAGCGCGCCTATCTCGGCTTCATGTGGGCCCACCCCGGCAAGCAACTCCTCTTCATGGGCCAGGAGTTCGCCCAGGGAGCGGAGTGGTCGGAGGGGCACGGCCCGGACTGGTGGCTGCTCGATCCGTCGTACGAGGCGGAGCCCGATCACCGGGGCGTGCGCGATCTGGTCCGCGATCTCAACGCGGTGTACGGGGCGACGCCCGCGCTCTGGCAGCGGGACACCGTCCCCGAGGGCTTCGCGTGGGTGGACGGCGAGGCCGGCGAGGACAACGTCTTCGCGTTCCTGCGGTTCGACGCGGACGGCTCGCCGCTGCTGGCGGTCTCGCACTTCTCGCCGGTGGTGCGCCATCAGTACCGGCTCGGTGTGCCCGAGGAGTTCTCCGCCTGGACGGAGGTCCTCAACACGGACGCGGCGCGCTACGGCGGCGGCGATGTGCTGAACGCGGATCCGCTGAAGCCCGAGTCGGTGGCGGCGCACGGCCGGCCGGTGTCCCTCCAGCTGACCCTGCCGCCGCTGGCGACGGTCTGGCTGCGGCCGGTCTGACGCCCGGCTCTCCTGACCTGCTCCGGCGGGCGAGGGTTCGGCGCCGCCCTAAGAGCCCGCGCGCATGGGTGGGGCGGCCTCTAAAACCTGGGCGGCGCCAAAGCGTCACGTTCCGGCCGGAAGCCCCGGCTCAGGCCACCGGCACCGGCTCCGCCGCCAGCGTCGCGGCCACCTCGGCGGGGGACGGCATCGCGGCGATCTGGTCGGCGACGGTACGCGCGGCGGCCCGGAAGCCCTGGTCCGCCAGGACGGCGGACGCGGCCTCGGCGACCGCCTCGGGCGTGGCCGTACCCCCCGGAAGACCGAGTCCGGCGCCCGCCGCGGCCACCCGGTCGGCCTGGACGAACTGGTCGGCGCCCTGGGGAGCGATCACCATCGGGATGCCGGCGGCGAGCGTGCCGAGCGTGGTGCCCGCGCCTCCGTGGGTGACCACCAGGTCCGTGTCGCGCAGCAGCTCGCTCAGCGGGGTGAAGCCGACGAAGGTCACCCGGTCATGGTCGACGTCGAAGTCCTCGGCGGTCGCGGTGAGCCCAAGGGTGACCCTCAACTCCATGTCCGCCTTCGACAGTTCACGCAGGATCGGGCTGAGCACCTCGGGCGCGGAGAAAACGGTGCCGAAGGTCACCAGCACGCGCGGACGCCGCTGCTCCGGATCGGCCGGCTCCGTCGGCCCCTGTCCGGTCTGCCCGTGGGGCTCCGGACGCAGCGGCAGCCGTCCCGCCGGAGGCTGCCAGCCGTCCTGCTGCATCGCGGGCGGGCAGGTGTCCAGGTAGTGGGCGGCGGGGCGGGGTGTCAGACCGCGGTCGGCGTAACGGCCCGCCGCCACCGCGTCCATGGCCGCGGCGAACTCGGCCGGCATGGCGGGACCGAACGCGAGGGTCGCCACCGGCACATCGAGGGCGGCGGCGGCCAACGGTCCCACGAAGTCGCACAGTTCGGTGACGATCAGCTCGGGCCGCCGCTCCCGGGCGGCGGCCAGCGCCTCGTCCGCGGTGAGGTCGACCCGCGCTCCGGCGAAGAACTCCGCGACCACGTCCGGGGTCGGTTCGCTCGACGGGTCCTTGCCGGTCCTGCGCGCGGCTTCCGCCACCAGGACGTCGGCGGTCGGTCCCGCCGGCAGTACGTCGAAGCCTTCCCGGGCCAGTACGGGAGCGAGCGCGCCCGCGGTCAGGAACACCACGTCGTCACCTCGCTCACGGAAGGCGCGGGCGAGGGGGAGTTGCGGGAGCAGATGGCCATGGGCGGGGGTGCTGGAGAAGAGAATCCGCATATCGGCAAGGGTATTGCCCCACCGTCGAGGCGCCCCACTCCGGTCGACAGGGACCGCGCACGGGCGGACCGCGCGCACGGGTACGCGCGATCCGCCCGTGTCCCGGGCGGGCCTACGGCGTGGCCGTCTTCAGCCGGGACGGGACCTCCGCGTCGCGCACGATCCCGAGCCGCTGGGTCGCCCGGGTCAGCGCCACGTACAGATCGTTGGTGCCGCGCGGCGAGCCGTCCATGATCCCCTCCGGGTCGACGACGATCACCGTGTCGAACTCCAGACCCTTCGCCTGCCTGGCGTTGAGCAGGACGACGGGCCTGGTCAGATCCGGTGCGATGCCCCAGGAGGCGTCGGGCAGTTCGGCCGCGAGATCAGGCAGCAGCGCGGCCGGGGCGATCACCGCGAGCCGCCCCTCGCTCGGGTGCTCGACCGCCAGTCCGGCCGCCGTACGGGCCAGATCACCCGGCTTGGCGGAGCGTACGAGCGGTCCCTCGCCCGTCGCGCGCACGGACCTCGGCGGCTCGAAGAACGGATCCGTCAGACGCCGTACCTCGGCCGCGACCTCCATGATCTCGGCGGGTGTGCGGTAGTTGACGCCCAGCTTGGCCAGTTCCCAGCGCTGCCGCACGTACGGCTCCAGGATCTGCTGCCAGGAGTCGCAGCCCGCCGCGTCCCCGGTCTGGGCGGGGTCGCCGACCAGGGTCATGGACCTGCTCGGGCAGCGGCGCATCAGCAACCGCCAGGCCATCGCGGACAGTTCCTGCGCCTCGTCCACGACGATATGGCCGAAGGCCCAGGTGCGGTCGGCGGCGGCCCGCTCGGCGGCGCTGCGGGTGTCGGCCTCCTCGTGCCGCTCCGCGAACCGCTCGGCGTCGATGATGTCGTGCGCGGCGAGGACCTCCGACTCGTCGTCGTCCCTGTCCTCGAACTCCTGGGTGCGGGAGCCGTACGACAGCTCGAGCACGCCCTGCGCGTAGGCGATCCGCTCCTGGCGCTCCAGCGCGGCGGCCGCGCGGGCCGCGCTGTCGTCCTCGCCGAGCAGTTCGGCCGCCTCGTCCAGCAGCGGTACGTCGGCGGGGGTCCAGTCGATCCTGGCGTCGGCGCCGGTCCGGGGCCCGGACCGGCGCATGGCGGCGGCGTCGCGCGAGCCCAGCAGGGCGCCCGGATCCGCCAGGAAGTCGGAGACGAGCTGCTGCGGGGTGAGCTTCGGCCACAGCGTGTCGATCGCCGCCTGCACCTCGGGACTGGTGGCGACCTCCTTGCCGAGCTGGGCGATGTCCGTCGGGTCGAGGAGGTTGGGACCGCCGAGCGGGTCGGCGCCGAGCCGGTCCGCGAGCTGTTCGGTGAGCGCGTCGATGATCCGGAAGGCGAAGGTCGGCCGGGCGGGGTTGTGCGGCAGTCCGGTGTCCCGGGCGCGCTGCCGTGCCTCGTGCACCGTGTCGCGGTCGAGCACGAGCGTGCCGTACTCGGAGTGCGCGATCTCCATGACGGGGCGGGGCAGCGACTGCCGACCGCGCACCTCCTCGGCCAGTACGCGGGCCATGTCGGCCCGGCCCTTGACCTCGGCCGCCTCGGGGGTGTCCGTACCGGTGGCCCGTACGCCCGGGAACAGCCCCCCCACGGTCGACAGCAGCACGCCGGTCTCACCGAGCGAGGGCAGCACCTCGCCGATATAGCCGAGGAAGGCGGGGTTCGGGCCGACGATCAGCACGGCGCGGCGGGCCAGTTGCTCGCGGTACGCGTAGAGCAGATACGCCGCCCGGTGCAGCGCCACGGCGGTCTTGCCGGTGCCGGGACCGCCCTCGACCACCAGCACACCGCGGTGCGGTGCGCGGATGATGCGGTCCTGCTCGGCCTGGATGGTCTGCACGATGTCGCTCATCCGCCCGGTACGCGCGGAGTTCAGCGCGGAGAGCAGTACGGCGTCACCGTCCGGGTCCTCGTAGCCGGTGCGGGTGGTGTCGGTGAGGTCCATGATCTCGTCATGGAGCGTGGTGACGCGGCGCCCGTGGGTGGTGAGATGGCGTCGTCTGCGCAGCCCCATCGGGGAATGGCCGGTGGCGAGATAAAAGGGGCGCGCCACGGGGGCCCGCCAGTCGATCAGCAGCGGGGTACGTTCCGGGTCGTCCCGTCGCATTCCGATGCGTCCGATGTGATGGGTCGTCCCGTCGCCGAGATCGATCCGGCCGAAACACAGACCCGACTCCACCGCATTCAGCGCGGACACCCGGCCGGAGTGTTCCGCGACGCTGATATCGCGCTCGACGCGGGCCTGCCGCACGGTGTTGACCTGGCCGATCGACGCCTCCACGGCGGTCGCGGCCTGCTCCCTCAAGGCATCGAGACGCTCATAGAGGAGGGAGACGAATTGCTGCTCATTCTGCAATTCCTCGGTTGACAATTCAGCCCCTGTCCGATACGCTGCTTTCCAGTGACCTGGTCCATGCCATTAAGCGATTCAGTCGCAGGTGATTCAACGCAACTGATTCAAGACGTGGAAATAATCAATATACGCAGAGGAAGACCCCGGCCGTCAATTCGGTTCCGGGGGTTTTTTGCGTCGCGCACCCTTTTCGCGTGTGCCGCATCGTCAGGGGGAGTCGTATACTACTTGTATGCAACCTTCGCTGTGGGGGAAGTCATGACGTCGGGCCGGGAGAAGGCGTACGCGTTCCTCAAGGAGAACGTGCTCACCGACCCGGACAGGCAGGGCGAGTTCCTCTCCGAGCAGGAGCTGGCGAACCGCATCGGGGTCTCCCGTACCCCCATCCGTGAGGCGCTGCTGCTGCTCGCCGCCGAGGATCTCGTACGGCTGGTCCCCAAGCGGGGGGCGCAGATCGTGCCGCTGTCGGGGCGGGAGATCACCGAGCTGATGGAGCTGCGCGGCATCGTCGAGCGGTACGCCGCGGAGCAGGTCGTCCCGGGCGACCGGGACGCGCTGGTGGCCGAGTTGACCGGGCTCCTGGAGCGGCAGCGGACCCTGAGCGGGCCCGAGTACGCCAGGGAGTTCATCGCGGTGGACCATCTCTTCCACGCGACGATCGTGGCCGCGGCGGGCAACTCGCTGCTCACGCGGCACTACGACGGGCTGCGCAGCCGGCAGATCCGGGCCGGGGTGGTGGCGCTCTACAACCAGCAGGGGCGGCAGGAGTCCGTACTGACCGAGCACCGCGCGATCCTGGCGGCGATCGCCTCCGGTGACCGGCCGGCCGCGCACAGCGCGATCGACAGTCACCTGGAGACGACGCTCAAGGTCCTGCTCGCCGGTTAGGCCCTGTCCGACAAATAGCGCCGAGCCAGGCGGGATTTGTCGGACAGCCCCTGGGGCGTGTTCATCAGGCGTTGGGGTCGAACGGGATGCCGACCGGCTTCGCCTTCTGCAGGTGGCCGTTGAAGTTGCCGTCCTTGAGGCCGAAGACGGCGCTGCCGAAGTCGGCCTGGCTCAGCTTGTCGCGGAGACCGGCGGGGTAGCCGTTCCAGCCGACCAGCGTGGGGAACCGCCAGGAGCCGTAGTGGTTCTCCGGCGGCTCGTCGTTGGAGTTCGCGGCACGGAAGGCGTGCGTCCCGATGCCGTCCTTGTGGTAGACGACCTTGGGGTGGGTCCCGTCCCAGCGGATCTGGTCACGGGTGTGGATGTTGAAGTTGCCGTGGGCGGAGGTCGAGACGTACTGGGCCACGTCGTTCTGCACCCACACCACGACATGCTCCCAGTCGTGACGGTGCCCGCCGAGCCCGCTGCCGGCCACGGCCTGGTCCTTCTCGAAGTAGAGGCCGTACATGATCGCGCACCAGCCGTTGTTGCACTTGGACCGCGCGTATCCGTTGGTGTTGTCGAGGTCCCACGAGTCGCGGCACGAACCGTTGACGGCCCCGGTCGTGTTCAGGCCGGGGGCTATGGTCCCGTCGGGGCCGATGGCGGGGGTGGGGTAGCAGCCGTCCGTGTCGTAGTCGAAGGCCGGCTGGAACGTCTGCTCCAGCCCGTCCGCGTTGGCGGGCAGGGCCGTGGGGGGATCGGCGAGCGCACTGCCCGGCACGGCGACGACCAGCGCGATGGCACTGCCGAAGATGAGCGAGACCTTGCGGATGCGCGAGCTTTTCTTCACTGCGTCCTCCTGATCGGCCGCGACGTGGGGTACGCGGTCCGGTTGACATGCCCGGGTCAGCTTCACCCGCCCTCGTTGACGCGTCGAGCATCGCCGGATGTCAAAGCGATGAAGGGTCAGCCAATACAGAGGGGGGTGAAGGAGACCGGAGTTACACGCTGAGTGAAGTGTGACGGCTGAGGACGCCGAAGTGAAGCACGCCGAAGTGGTGCTGCCGGAAACCGGGTTGGGCGCGGACGCGCATCCGCGTCGGTCAACGCTCCTTGTTCATCCTCCGGTTGGCGAGGACCGGTACCTTACGGCGAACCGCGGCGACCTCGTCCAGGTCCACGTCCGCGAGCAGTGTCCCCGGGCCGGCTCCGAGACTCCGCCGTACGGTCCCGTCGGGTCCGATGAGCGCGCTGTGGCCGATCCCGGTGGGGGCGGGCGACTTCGCGGCCCCGTCCGCCGGTGAGCCGGACGCCCCCGCACCGGACGTCCCCGTACCGGACGTCCCCGTACCGGACGCCGCCGGATCGGCCTGGCCCACGGCGGCGAGCCAGAGCGTGGCGTCCAACGCCCGTGCGCGGATGAGCAGTTCCCACTGCTCGCGCTTGCCGGGACCGGCGCCCCAGGAGGCCGGGAGCAGCGAGAGCACCGCTCCGGCGTCGGCGTGCGCCCGGAACAGTTCGGGGAAGCGGACGTCGTAGCAGGTGGCGAGGCCGATCCGGACACCGTCCACCTCGATGGTGACGACCTCGGAGCCGGCCGCCACGGTGTCGGACTCGGCGAAGCCGAAGGCGTCGTAGAGATGGATCTTGTCGTAGGCCGCCTCGACGCCGGGGCCGGTGGCGAGCAGGGTGTTGGCCACCTTGCCGTCCGGGGCCAGCGTGAACATGCCCGCGACCACGACAAGTCCGGTCTCTTCGGCGAGCCGGCGCACCGCCGTCGCCCAGGGGCCGTCGAGCGGTTCCGCGAGCGGCGCGAGGGGGGTGCCGAAACAGGCCATCGCGGCTTCGGGGAAGACGATGACGCGGGCGTCCTCGTCGGCGGCGCGGTGGGCCTCGGCGCGAAGGAGTTCGAGGTTCCTCTCGGGGTCGGGGCCGGTGGTGAGCTGGCTCAGCGCGATGCGCATGAGGTGGTTCCCTTCTCGGGTACGGGCGTGCGGGGTGCGGGGCCGGGGTGGGGGGTGTACGTACGTACCGGCGGTTCAGGCTTCCGCGTGGGCGGGCTGTTCCGTACCGTTCAGGTCCTCGTCGTCGGACGGGCTCCCGTCCCGCCCCAGACAGAGGCCGACGACCGTGACCACCGCGGTCAGCGCGACGTAGAGGGCCAGCGGGATCCATGAGTCGTACGCGTCGAGCAGCGCGGTGAACAGCAGCGGCGCGACGGCTCCGCCGATGACCCCGGCCAGCGTGTACGCGAGTGACGAGCCGGTGTAGCGCAGGCGCGGGGAGAACTGCTCGGCGATGAAGGCGGCCTGCGGCCCGTACATCAGCGAGTGGATGGCCAGCGCCACCACGACTCCGAGCGCGAGGAGCGGCCAGTTGCCGCCGCCGGTCATCGGGAAGAACAGGAACGGCCACACGCCGGCGGCCACGGCGGAGACGCCGTACAGCAGACGCCGGTTGATCCGGTCGGAGAGGGCTCCGGCCAGCGGGATCAGAAAGACTTGGAACGAGGAGCCGATCAGGACGGCGGCCAGCGCGGAGCCGCGCGACATGTCGAGCTCGCCGGTCGCGTAGGTCAGTACGAAGACGGTGAACAGCGCGTACAGCACGTCCGGGGCGACCCGGCTGAGGATCGCGGCCGTCAGCGCGCGCGGATGCGTGGTGAAGACCTCACGGATCGGTGCCTCGGGGCGCTTCTGCTCGGCCTCCATCGCCTTGAAGACCGGGGTCTCCTCAAGCTTCGCGCGGATCCACAGCCCGAAGACGACCAGGACCCCGGAGAGCAGGAAGGCCACACGCCAGCCCCAGGAGGTGAACTGACTCTCCGTCAGGATGGCACCGAGGGCGGCGAGTACACCATTGGCCAGCAGATTGCCCGCGGGCGGGCCGATCTGGGCGGCCGAGGCGAAGAAGCCGCGCCGGCGCGGGTCGCCGAACTCGCTGGAGAGCAGTACGGCCCCGCCCCACTCGCCGCCGACACCGACGCCCTGGGCGAAGCGGAGGATGACGAGGGCGATGGGCGCGGACACGCCGATCGTGGCGTAGGAGGGGAGCAGACCGATCAGGAGGGTCGCGGCCCCGATCAGGACGAGGGTCGCCATGAGGACCTTCTTGCGGCCGATCCTGTCGCCGAGACGGCCGAAGACGAATCCGCCCAGGGGCCGGGAGACATAGCCGACGGCGTAGGTGGAGAAGGCCAGGAGCGTGCCGGTGGCGGGGTCCTCGGAGGGGAAGAAGACATCGCCGAAGACCAGCGCGGCGGCCACGGAGTAGATGGCGAAGTCGTACCACTCCAGGGCGGTCCCGGTGAGGCTGGCGAAGAAGGCGCGGCGGACCGCGGACCTGCCGGGCGGTTGCGTTTCCATTCCCTTACCCCTGCTCGTGTCCATGTTCGTGCTGTTCTTCACGATGTCCGTCCTTGCTGAGGTGCGCTATCGACCTTCCGGCATACTTCTTGTATACAGGTCGTATGCGCAAGCCTTCCGCGCAAAGTAAAGAAGCCGGTGGGGCCTCCGACCTCTCCGATACCGCGATCGATGTGGAGAAACCCATGGCGCTGCTGACCTTCGAACTGCCCGACGGCACCACCAGGCGCGTCGATGTCGTCCAGGTGCTCAACGCCGGCTACGCCGGACGCAGCCAGGACGATGTCGCCGCGCATGTGGCGGAGCTCGCCGAGCTGGGGGTGCCGGCGCCGTCCGTCACACCGGCCCTCTACCCGGTCGCCCCGTATCTGGCCCAGCACACCGACCGGGTCGGCGTCCAGCACGGGCGCACCTCCGGCGAAGCGGAATGGGCCCTGGTGGTGGACGGCGACGGGGACCTGCTGCTGACGGCCGCCTGCGACCACACCGACCGTGAGCTGGAGGTGCACGGCGTGGCATGGAGCAAGAACGCGGGCCCGGACGTCCTCGCCCGGCGCGCCTGGCGGCTGGCCGACGTACAGGAGCGGCTGGACGCGCTGACCCTGCGGGCGTGGGTGACCCACGCCGGCTCCGGGGAGGAGACCCTCATCCAGGACGGCAGGCTGGCGGAGCTGCTCACCCCGGCCTACTGGGCGGAGGTGCTGCGGGAGCGCGGCGATCTGGTGCCGGGGACGGTGCTGATCTCCGGCACGATCCCCATGGCCGAGGGCGTCGACCAGTTCGCCGACCGCTGGCGGGTCGAGCTGGGCGACCCGGCCACGGGGGACGTGATCGAGCTGGCCTACGACGTGGTGCGGATGCCGGCGCCCATCGGCTGAGCCGCCGTTGGCGCGAGGTCCGCCGGCCGAGGGGTCTCCGGCTCGGCCGCGGTCCGTCGCGCCGCGTTCCGCGAGCCGTGCGGGCGGGCGTACGCGCCACGGCGGGACAGCAGCTCGTGACGGGTCCCGGGCTCGACGATCCGGCGGTGGTCCAGACACAGGACGCGGTCGGCGTCCTGCGGGTTCTGCTGGGCGTCGCGATGCGGGCGTTGCCGGACAGGTCGCTGCCACTCGGAGCACCGGCCCATCGCACTCCGGGGCGACCACGCGCATCCCCCGTGGGAGCTACAGGAATCGTCCTCCGGCTGGGGATTCGCGGATGTCGTCGCCTTCATAGCGTTGCGGACGGGTCGCAGAACCGCGCTCCTGATACCGACGCCGACGGAGGCCACCATGGGCACGACGCCCGCCGAAGCACACCACGCGGACCGCGGCCGGATGGGCCGCATCGCACGGTTTCCACTCGCCTGGATGCTGATGGGGCTGCTCGGTGTGGGCGTGATGTCGGCCCTGACCGCCGCCGGAGAGCCCGGCACCGTGAGCGGCACCGTTCTGCCCGTGGCAGGCGCGGCAGCCGCGGTAGCCGTCTACGGGGCCGTCATGCGCTTCGTCGCGCGGCGGCGCACACCGGAGATCGCCGGGCACCGGGCCGGAAGGGAGGCACTGCTCGGCGGCGGGATCGGCCTGGCGTTCGTGCTCGTCTCCGCCTCACTGATCGCGGCCTTCGGCGGCTACGCGTTCACCTGGTCGGGCCGCGACATCCTGTCGGTCGCCGTGCCGGTGGCCGCCGTATCCGTCGGCGCGGCGGTCACCGAGGAACTGATCTTCCGCGGCCTCGTCCTGCAAGCAGTGGAACGACTGTGCGGCAGCAAGGCGGCGCTCGCGATCACCGCCTTGCTGTTCGGTGGTCTGCACCTGGCCAACCCGGGTGCGACGGTCTGGAGTTCAGTGGCGATCGCCCTTGAGGCGGGTGTCCTCCTCGGTGCCGCTTTCCTGTGGCGGCGCAGCATCTGGTTCGTCGTCGGACTCCATTTCGCGTGGAACACCACCGAGGGACTGCTCGGCATCCCGGTCTCCGGCCATGTGTCCGAGGGGCTGCTGACCGCCGACGTCACCGGCCCGGCACTGCTGACCGGCGGCGGCTTCGGCCTCGAAGCGTCGATCGTGCCGGTCGTGGTGAGCGTGCTGCTCTCGGTTCCGATGCTCTTCCTCGCCCACCGACGCGGCCATCTCGTATCGTTGCGCCGCGCCGGCCGCTGACATCCACACACACGCACTCCCGCACTCCGCCGAAAAGCCGAAAGCCGAACAACCGAACGGCCGCACAGAGGAAAAGGAAGAGGACTTGAAGATCAGCGAGGCGCCTCGCGCGACCGGGCTCCTCCGGGCACCGCTCGTCTGGTGGGATGCCCGTGACATGTCCGTCAAGGACGGCGTCCTCACGGCGGTCCTCACCCTGCTGGCGTTCGTGCCGACGCTGTCGGTCATCGGGGCGCAGATCGGCGACCTGCCCCAGAGGCGGGCGGACGCGCTGGGCGTGGCGCTGGCCTTGGCGCAGTGCCTGCCGCTGGCGATACGCAGCCGATGGCCCGCGGCCTGTCTGGCGGTCGTCGGCACCGCGTTCGCGGTTCATCAGGCGCTGGCCTATCCGACCACCTTCGGCAGCATGGGTCTCTATCTGGCGCTGTATGCCGCCGGAGCCCATCAAGTCCGGTTCCGCCGCGGCCTGTCCGCGGTGTCGACGTCCGGCTACGCCGTGCTGGCGGTCGTACTGCACAGCCTGGGTTCACCGCAGCGGGCCCTGGACTACCTCTCGTTCTACCTGATGCTGGCGTTGATCTGGCTGGCCGGGGCCGGGATGCGCAGGTGGCGGGCGGAAGAGGCCGAACGCCGGCGGCTGGCCGCGGAAGTGGCCACGGCCGCCGAGCGGGCACGGATCGCCCGTGAGCTGCATGACGTGGTGACCCACCATGTGACGGCCATGGTGGTCCAGGCCGACGCCGCGCAGTTCCTGCTCCCCGCCGCGCCGGCTCGTGCCGGAGAAGCACTCGCCGCCATCGGCGGCACCGGCCGCGGGGCACTGACGGAACTGCGTTACCTGCTCGGAGTGCTGGAGGCGACCGGCGAATCGGCGTCCGTCGACCGGGCACCCGCGAACCGCGCACCTACCCTGGGCAGAGTGGCTGATCTGGTCGAACAGGCCCGGCTGTCGGGCCAGCCCGTCGAGTGGACCGAGCAGGGCGAACAGCGGCCCCAGGCCGTCGAGGTGGAACTGGCGGCCTACCGCGTGGTGCAGGAAGCGCTCACCAACGCGCTCAAGTACGCGACCGGGCGGCCAACGGCGGTCCGGATCCGGCACGGTGACGAGCACATCGAGGTCGAGGTGACCACGGACGGACCCGCCGACGTACGCGCTGACGGACGCGCTGACAAGTCCGCTGACGGACGCGCCGACGGATCCGCCGACGCCACGCCCGATTCACCGGGAGCGCGGGAACCGGGCCCTTCGGGCGGGCGGGGCCTGGGAGGACTGCGCGAACGGATGCGGATACTCGATGGTGAACTGGTGGCCGGAGCCCGGCCCGACGGCGGGTTCACCGTCCGCGCCCTGATTCCGTCCAGGAGTAACGCATGACCGGCTCACCGCCACCGACACGACTGCTCATCTGCGAGGACCAAGCACTGGTGCGCGCGGGTTACGTCACCATCTTCTCCACGCAGCCCGACATGGAGGTCGTCGGGGAGGCGGAGGACGGACGCATGGCGGTGGAGACCGCGCGGCGGCTCCGCCCCGACGTGATCGTGATGGACATCCGGATGCCCCTCGTGGACGGCATCGAGGCGACCCGGCAGCTGGCCGGACCCGGTGTCGCCACACCGGCGAAGATACTGGTCGTCACCACCTTCAACGTCGACGAGTATGTCTACGAAGCGCTTCGGGCCGGTGCCAGCGGCTTCCTCCTCAAGGACGCGCCACCGGCGGAACTGCTCAACGGCGTCCGGACGATCGCCCGGGGCGATTCCCTGTTGGCCCCCGCCGTCACCCGCACACTCATCGGCCGCTTCGCCGAACGGCTACGTCCGTCCGATACGTTCCGCCCGGCCAGGCAGGACCTCGTACGGGCGCTGACCCCCCGCGAACTTGAGGTGTTCGAACAGATCGCCGCTGGGCTGTCGAACGCGGAGATCGCCGCGAAGCTGTTCATCACCTCCGAAACGGTGAAGACCTACGTGTCGCGGATCCTGGCCAAACTCAACCTGCGTGACCGTGTGCAGGCGGTCGTCCTCGCCTACCGGGTGGGGCTGGTCTCCGGCAGCGACTGAACCGGCTCAAGCGGATGGCAGGGGCGTGGGCCCGCGGCCGGATACCGCGGGCCCACCGGGGGTGCCGGTCTCTGCCGTCAGCCGGCTCCTCGCTCCGCGCGGCGCGTCAGACCACCTCTTCCAGTTCCTGGAGAAGCTTGCGCTTCGGGCGGGCTCCGACCATGGACTTCACCGGTTCACCCGCGCGGAACACCATCAGCGTCGGCATCGCGAGAACCCCGTACCGCGCCGTGATCTCGGGGTTACTGTCCACATCGAGCTGGACGACCTTGAGCCGGCCGGCCTGCTCCCCGGCCACGGCGCTCAGCACCGGCGCGAGCTGCCGGCACGGGCCGCACCAGTCGGCGGTGAATTCCACAAGGACGGGGAGTCCTGACTTGAGCACCTCATTGTCGAAATCCGTGTCCGTCACGGCGTCGACACCGTCTATCGCGATCATTTCTCTGTCTCTCCTCGATTGACCCGGCTGAATTCGTGCGCGCTTGTGTGCGGCGTCAATGCGCACCGCGGTTCGGGGCCGCCCGGCACCTCCGCTTCGGCCGCCAGCCCGGCCCGCGCCGCCTCGGCCTGTGCGAGCTGCGCCCCGACCTGGGCACGTACCGACTGAAGCTCACCGATCAGTCCGTCCAGCTCGCCGAGCTTGCGGCGGTAGACGGCGAGCGAGGCGGGACAGGAGTCCCCGGCCGGATGCCCGGCGCGCAGGCACTCCACGAACGGCCGCGTCTCCTCCAGATCGAACCCGAAGTCCTGAAGGGTCCTGATCTGCCGGAGGAGCCGCAGATCGCTCTCGTCGTACGTGCGGTAGCCGTTCACCGCGCGCCGGGCGGGCAGCAGCCCGCGTGACTCGTAGTAACGCAGAGTCCGCGTGGTCGTCCCCGCCCGTTCCGCCAGCTCACCGATTCGCATGTCTTCGACCGTAATCCTTGACGCCGAGGTCAAGGCAAGGGAGCCGGGGCGAGGGAAGTCACGGCGAGGAGAAAGGCATTGACGGTGTGCCCCCGCACCGTTACAAGACGTACTGAGAGCGCTCTCAGGCAGCGCTCCCGGTCCCACCTCGGCACCATCCGCACCGGAGGTGTTCCTTGAGAACCAGTCGCACCAGATCCGCCCCCCGCACTGCCACCCGCACCGCTTCTCGCACCGCTTCTCGCACCGCTCCCCGCACGCCCCTCATCGGCGCGATCCTCGCCATGGCCGTCGCGCTGGCCGGGTTCGTCGGCCTCACCGGCGCCGGCACCGCCCAGGGCGCGATACCGCCCGCGCCCGGCTGGAACCTCCAGTGGAGCGACGACTTCAACGGCGCGGACCGCACCCCGCCCTCCGCCACCAACTGGCAGACCGACACCGGCCACGGCTACCCCGGCGGGCCGGGCAACTGGGGCACCGGCGAGATCCAGAACTACACCGCGAGCCCGGACAACCTGAGCCTGGACGGCAACGGAAACCTCCGTATCACCCCGCTCAGGGACGGCGCGGGCAACTGGACCTCGGCCCGTGTCGAGACCCGGCGCGCCGACTTCAAGGCTCCGGCGGGCGGCACCCTCCGTATCGAGGGCCGTATCCAGATGCCGAACGTGACGGGCGACGCCGCGCTCGGCTACTGGCCCGCCTTCTGGACACTCGGCTCGCCCTTCCGGGGCAACTACTGGAACTGGCCGGGCATCGGTGAGTTCGACATCATGGAGAACGTCAACGGGATCAACTCCGTCTGGGGCGTGCTGCACTGCGGCGTGAGTCCGGGCGGCCCGTGCAACGAGACCACCGGCCTCGGCGCCAACCGTGCCTGCCCCGGTTCCAGTTGCCAGTCCGCGTTCCACACCTACCGCTTCGAGTGGGACCGCGCGGTCACCCCCAATGAGCTGCGCTGGTACGTGGACGACCAGCTCTTCCACACCGTGCGGCAGAACCAGATGGACGCCGGTACCTGGGCCAATATGACCAACCACGCCGGGTACTTCATCCTCCTCAACGTGGCGATCGGCGGGGCGTTCCCCGACGCGCTCGGCGGCCGGACCCCGACCGCCGCGACCGTCCCCGGCCGCCCCATGCTCGTCGACTATGTGGCCGTCTGGACCCGTGGCGGCACACCGGCGGATCCTCCGACGGATCCTCCGACCGACCCGCCGCCGTCGGGCTCCTCGACGCTGTACGCGCGGACGGGCGCCGGACTCGGTGACGCCGCCGGATCGGCCGCGTCGACCGGCCTCGCCACGGCGGGCGGCGCCAACTACGACGGCACGCCGCACACCCCGCAGGTCTTCACCTCCAGCGGGATCACCCGTACGTACAACGGCGGTGCCACGCAGTTCGACCTGTTCGTCGACGCGGGGACATCGGTCGGCAACGGGCAGCAGGTCAGGGTGAGTTACGACCGTACGGGCGACGGCACCTGGGACCGTACGGAGACCTACCAGTACTTCGCGACCGACCCCGCCCCCGGCTATGAGCACTACACCCAGGCCAGGGGCCTGAAGTCGGCCACCGGATCGCACGGCGACCTCGTCAACGGGAAGGTACGGATCGAGGTCTGGAACGCCATCGGTACCGGCGCGACCACGCTGGGCATCGGCAACCAGTCGGTGATCCGGATCCCGTTCGCCTGACGCGGCTCGACATCGCCAAGGCGGCTCGATGCCGCCGACGCGGCGCGAGGGGCCGGTACGGGCAAGGCCGCCGTATCCGTACCGGCCCGGCCCGTACCCAGCCCGTACCCGGCCGGGCGCGGGCCACGGGGCTCAGCCGCCGGATCGCGGGGCGGCGACCCGCGCCTCGACGGGGATGTTCCGATACCAGAAGCCGCACAGCCCTTCCCAGATCTCGCGTTCGGCCGCGCTGCTGAGCACGTCGGACGCGGACGCGGACGCGGGCACAGGCACGGGCACAGGCACGGGCAGCGGCTGCTGGTCCGCGAGTCCCGCCTCCGGCAGGGGCGGCCGGCCACCGTGCTGAGCTGTGTCCAGCAGCAGCCCCCGGTAGAGGTCGAAGGCGACGCGGATCTGCTGCCCGTGCACGACGGCGGTGGCGAGCGCGGCCCGGTAGCCGGTCAGCGCACCGATCGCGCCGACCACGAGCGAGACGGCGGCGAGCCACAGCGCGCCGCCCACCGCCACCGTGCAGACCGGGGCCGTGACGGTGAACACGACGGAGAGCGTGGCTGCGGCGAGAGCGGCGTCGAGCCGGGCCCTGCTCGACGCGAACGTGGCGGTGAACTGAGCGGGCAGGAGCGGGAACAGCCGTGGCCAGACGAGCACGGCGTCGATTCCGTACCGGGTACGGGGGTAGTCCTCGGCGCCGCGCAAGACGTTGCCGAGGCGTGTCGGCGATACGGTCGTCCCGGGCAGTGGGTAGTGCAGATAGAGCGTCTCGTACGCGTCCGGCTTGCCCGCCCGTATGTCGCCGCGCAGCTCCGCGCGGGCCCGTTCGTGACGGCTCGCCCGCCGCGCCCCGAGCCGACGGCCGGGATACCCGGGCCAGTACCCCTCGGCCCAGCGCAGCAGGGTCACCCGGTGGGCCGCCAGCAGGGCGGTGAGGAGGGTGACGGCGAGGACGAAGCCCGCCGCATGGACGGTACGCACGCCCGCGGGCCGGTCGGTCCAGGTGCCGAGGGCCGTACCGAGCCCCGTACCGAGGGCGGCGGCGGAACTCACGTCCGTGGCCGCTTCGAGAGTGACCCCGAGGAGGACGGCCGAGAAGACGAGGGCGGGGAGGGCCGAGGTGAAGAGCAGGCGTCGGCTCGTGCCCGCCAGCGCGTCCCGGAACACGTCCGCGATCACGTCATCGCCCTCGTACGGAAAGGATCAACGGGTGCGCGGGCACCCCGTCGCCGGGCCCCGGGCACTCCGGGGGATCCTCGGGATCGTGGAAGTGCAGCGCGTTGACGCGCCCGCAGCCGCCGAACGCGCAGATCACATGCGCGTGCGGGGTGCGATGTGTCCCGCAGAGACAGCTGTCGTCGCCGGTGACCGCGCCCCCGCCCGCGCGTACGGGGCCGCCGGGGAAACGGTCCTGCCGGAGATACGCGTCGACGGTGGCGCGTTCCAGCACGCCCTGGACAGCGCTGCTCGCGTGGTCCATCACCACGGCGGCCTCGGGGCTGAGTTCGAGCAGATTGAGCAGGGCCGACTCTTCGACGACGTCCTGCAGGGTCGCGGTGCCGGAGACCACCACGGCGGGCCTACGCCGAGGGGCCGCCGGTGAGGTGCGGACGGCGAGGGTGGTGGGCGTTCCGTCGGCGGAAAGCCCGACCAGATAGCGGCAGTCCCGGCGGCGGTCCTGGCGGCGGTCCTGTGCGTCCCGGCCGTGCGGGTCCTCAGCGTCTTCGGCGTCTTCGGCGTCTTCGGCGTCCTGCACCGTGGCGAAATCGGGACTGGCCAGGTCGGCCAGCGGGGTGTGCGCGGGGAGTGCGGTCATCGGGCGTCTCCTACCAGTACGAACGGGGCCCAGAAGTAGGGGTGTTCGAAGGGGCGGGCTCCGGGACCGATGCCTCCCCTCGCTTCGGCGCCGGCGGTCAGCCGCGACCAGAGCATCACCAGCTCCCTTCGCTCCGGACTGCCGCTCCGGGTGTGCTCCTTGAGCCGCGCGAACTTCCGCCTGGCGGCGGGGAGATCACCGGATTCGCAGAGCAGCCGCAGCAGCGCCGACTCGTACGCCGTCCTCTCGGCCGACCCGGCTGCGGCGTCACCGGTCCGGGTCAGCGCGTCCTCGCACCATCGCGCGGCGGCCTCCACGGTCATCCCGCGCACCGTCGCCCGCGCCTCGTGCAGTGCCCGCCCGCGCGGCGCCCCCGCCACCAGCAGACCGTAGAAAAGCTCCATGAACAGTGCGGTGGACAGATCGTCCACCTGCCACTGTGTGACCAGGACCGATGTGGCCCCGGCGATGAGGAAGGCCCGTGCGAGGCCGAGCCGTTCATCACCGGGGCGCCCTCTGCTCGCCCCGCTCCGGCAGGCGCTGAGGGTCACCAGATCCGCGCGGATACGCAGCCCCAGCAGATCGTCCATGGTCAGCGGCCCGTCGGCGCAGCTGATCGCGCTGCCGGCGACACCGTCGGGGGCCAGGACGCCATGGCAGGCGAAGTGCACGGCCGTCGCCTCCGAGTGGACGAGCCGGTCCAGGACCAGTTGCCGGGTGACCCGGTCGCCGGAGAGGACTTCGGCGCGCCCGCCGAATGCTCCGGCCATGGAGCGGGCCTCCGCGCGCGCGTGGACGAGCGGCTGATCGGAGCGTGAGTCGGCGAAGACACACAGGCCGCGCGGGGCGGGCGGAGCGGTGTTCCGGTACAGGTCCGCCAGGAGAGAGGCGCTCTGCACCACATGTACGGGGTTGCGCGCGGCGAGCGGCACCCCGCCGGTGGCCACCGCGTGGAGGGGGATCTCGTGCAGTACGCCGTGCGGCACGAGGCACACCGGTTCCCCCGGCTCGCTGTGGCGCGCGATCGCCCCGGTCAGCACGCCGAAGTCCGCGTCGAGCCGCTTTTGATCGAAGGCGGCGGCCGATGTCATCCGCCCGAAGGCGTTCCGGCCGTCGGGAAGCGCCAGGTCGAGGGGGAGCTTCCCCTCCTCGACCACAGGGGACGACGTACCGGAACGGACCAGGAAGACAACGACCCGGGCATCGAACACATAGAAGCTGACGAGAAGTCCGCGCTGTCCGCCACGACGCTCGAACTCCCCCAGTACGGAGGTCAGTTCCGCGTAGTCGACGGGCGCCGAGGAGCCGTCACCGGTCGAGGAGCCGTCGCCGGTCCTGTGCTCGGGCCGCAGCATCTCCAGCAGTACACGCGAACGGTCCTGCTCGCTGTGGTCGAAGGCGACCGCCCACTGCGGCGCGCGCAGACCGGGAATGTGTCCGCTTTCGGGTCCGGTGAGGAGGAGGATCAGGCGGTTGTAGTGGGAGGCCTGGTAGTCGATGCGCCGGTCGCCGTCGGTGATCCTGCCGCGGCGCGTTTCCTCCAGCCGTACGAGTTCGCTCCAGCGTGCGTAGGCGGTGGGCCAGTCCTTCTCCTCCTCGTCGATCGAGGCGAGCAGCTTCAGTGCCTCCATCTGGAGGGCGATGTCGCTGGACTTCTTGCGCGCCTGCTCCAGCAGCCACCGTGCCGTACGCAAGCGGCCGACCGGGGCGAGAAGTTGGGCGTGCCACACCATCTTCCAGGCCATGCCGATGCTCGCGACGGACTCGCCGTAGTAGCTGATGCCGTCGACGCTGAGCCCCGGCCGGTCGACCGCGCCCGAAACCTCGCCCGACCCCGTACCGGGCCCCCGCGTCCAGGTACGTACCATCTCACCGGATTCGAACATCTGCTGCCAGACCCGCCAGCTCATGCGCTCGAAGAGCCTGACCCCCACGTCGGGCACCGCCGGCACGAGGGCCCGGGGAAACCAGCCCTGCTCCTCCTCGCGCCGCTGGAAGCTCCCTTGGCCAGCGAGCAGTCCGGCGGCCTCGGCCTGCTCGTGGAAGGCGACCCGCTCCGGTGCGCCGGAGCGCGCGGCGTTGGCGAGGAAGCGATGGGCGAACGGTGACATCCAGGGCGTGCCCTGGCCGCCGTCGGTGAGGGGGCGCAGCACCTCACGCACGGCGGCGTAGTCGTTCCGTAACCTCCCCGCCCACTGGAACCGCGCCACGGCGGCGAAGTCCGGATATCCGGCCGCCTCCAGGTCCTCGACGGCGGCGGCGCTCCGCGCCACGGCGTCCTCGACAGCGCCCTCGCCCTCCGCGACGGTGGCGAACGCGAACGAGACCGTGCCGCGTGCGGCCAGATGCAGTCGCCAGAGTTCCTCGCGGCGCTGCTCTCCGATGTCCGGTTCGGCGCGGAGCGCGGCCTCCGCCGCCAGCAGCATGGAGTCGCAGAGCGGCAGATAGCCGGGGGCCGCGCGACGGCCGCTCCGGGTATCGGGAGCGGCGGTGGCCTGAGCCGCCAGCAGGATCAGCAGGGAGTAGTCGGGGGTGCCGGGCCCCTGGGGCGAGCGGGTCTCGCGGACCCTGTTGACAAGCCGGTCGCGCACCCAGGACTGCACGAGCGGGTCCCCGAGCGAGGACCACTTCTTCGCCATCGTCACCGAGTGGAGCATGAGCGCTCCGACATCGTTCAGCCACCACCGCACCGTGAGCGCGACGACGAGCTCCGCGAGAATCATCACCAGGGCGGCCTGGACCAGTTCCGCCCGCGGCGCGGCGACACCGGCCAGGAAGAGCGGGAGGGTACCGGCGCAGCAGACGACGCGGACCAGATGAACGGGCAGAAGAAGAACGGCGCCCCCGACCACGCACCCACTCCGGCCGAACCGGGCGCCGACGGCCGGCTGCGGCCAGAGCGTGGTGACGAGCCCCAGCTCCTGCGGTGCGATCAGAGCGGTCAGCAGAGTCAGACCGGCCAGCAGCAGTCCGCCCTCCCAGCCGGTGAGCCACGGCCGCTCCAGCCACCGCGCCACGAGCCACTCGCCGGCGGGGCCGTGCGCGAACACGACGACACCCACGAAGAGCCCGGCCTGCGCGAATTGGTGGACACCGCGCCCGGACGGCGGCAGATGCCGTCCGGCGTCGCACCGCACCAGCCCGAGGACCATCAGCAGCCCGACAGCGAGCAGAAAGAACCCACGGACGGAGCCCGGAACGTCGTCCACGGCGGTGATCAGCAGAAGAGGCGACAAAAACGCGACGGCTCGGGCCGGCCAGGCCAGAGACGCCAGACACCCCAGTGCCTGAGCCTCCCCTCCGGACGGCACTTGATCCGTGGACGGCTGCGCGGCCGACATACTCACCCCTGCCCTACGCGGCCCATCCGAGCCGGGCCGATGACCGGCCCGGGAGCCATTTCCCCGCTCGGGCCGGCATCACTGCCCCTTCATCCAGCGGGAAGCCCCGTAGAGGACGGTGAAGGCACCGATCGCGACGGTCCACACCGACAGCCACATCGGCGCGTCCATGACGAAATTCCCTACGCCCACCACGAAGAGCGCGAACCCCTGAAGTAAAAGCTGCTTCGACGACATGCCGTTCCCCCGGCCATGAGCCACGCCGGCCCACTCCTGAACTCGTTGCGAATGAAGGCTTGTTGGGCCGAGGATCGCAGACAGCACCACAGCGCGCGGCAGAACGCGCAACAACCACCCCATCGGGTAGGGCGCGACCGGTGTGCGAGCTTTCGCCCGCGAACTACTCGGGATGACGCGTGCGTCCTCGGGCGCCCGGGTGAACCCTGCGAGCGGGCGCCCGCACTCCGCCCCCCGCGTGTCGGTCAACCCGCCGCCCCGCGCGTATCCCACCGCCCACAACTACAGAACCGACCCACACACCGTCAGGCGAACGAGCCGACATCCCCAATCAAGTTCAGTAGCAAACGCCAGGGCTCTGGTAACGGCCCTGCAAATCAAATGGAGCCAGACGGTCAGTCCCTCCAGATACCGCGGCAGAGAGAACTCCACGTCCGCCCATCTTCCTCGCTCTGATCCCCAAAGCCGTTCGCGCCTCCGGTTTTCTCCTCAAGCGCCTCTGCGAGTTTCGTCAGAGAATAGATGTTGGCATCGAAGGCTGCCTTGAGGTTGTCGTTGTTGGTCTTGGCCTTAGCCTCGCCCAGACGCTTCGCGTAGATTTGGATCACTGCCGAGTCCCTCGCCGAGATGGAGTCGCGCTTTTTCATATAGGCGTTGAAGGTGCGCGTCGCGTCCCAGGCCTGTCGGCAAGCATCTTTGGCAGCGCGCTTCGGAAAAACCGTCTTCGTTAGCTCATTCCAGCTTGTAATACCGAAGAAGGCCAAGAGGCTGACAACTGCCGCGGCCACTCCCAGCCACGCGGTGAGCTGCTTGGTCGTCTCATCTTTCACGGCTCTCCCCCCGTCAAGCCTTGTTCCGCGTTGCAGGCATGCTACTGAACTTGATTGGGGATGTCGGGTCGTTCGCCTGACGGTGTGTGGGTCGGTTCTGTAGTTGTGGGCGGTGGGATACGCGCGGGGCGGCGGGTTGACCGACGCGCGGGGGGGTTGCGGAAGCGGGTCCGGCTGGAGGCGGTCCGTCGTTTCGAGGGCGGGAGAAGAACCCGGGAGATCGCTGCCGCGTTGCGGGTGAGCGAGCGGTCGGTGGAGCGCCGGCGTCGTCAGTGGCGGAGTGCGGTCGGGCGGGCGTCCGCTCGAAGGGTTCACCCGGGCGCCCGAGGACGCACGAGGAGCAAATAGCGCGTCTTGAAAGGGAGTTGAAACGTGGGCCGCTCGCTCATGGGTGGGCGGATCAACGGTGGACACTCGCGCGGGTGAAGACACTCATCGGTCGGCTGTTCCACGTGAGCTACACGCGGTGGAGGGCACATGGCGGCTTCTGAAACGTCATGGCTGGTCGTGGGCAGCAGCCGGCTCGCCGGGCGGTCGAACGCGGCGACGAGGCCGTCGGGTTGCGGAAGAAGGAGGTGTGGCCGCGGGTAGAAGTACCGCGGCGGCCCGCGGGGCCTGGATCGTCTGCGAGGACGAGGCAAGCCAGTCGCTGAGGCCGCCACGGGCCAGGACCTGGGGCCGCGTCGGCCGCACCCCGGCGGTCCACGTACGCGGCCGGGGCTCAAGCGGGAGCCCGCGACCGACGTCCGGGAGGCGGACGGTCCACGGGAGCAGTGGCGGCGCCGTACCTAAGGGCATTCCGCGCGCGGTGTCAGGCATTCGTCGGGACCTGGGCGGGCGCTGGTCAGGCTCTGGTGAGGCGGCGGTCCAGAGCGCGTACCGATGCGCGGAAGGTACGGCCCATCGCCGGCCGGGACAGCCGCAGCACGGTCCGGTACGGCGCGGAGCCGTCCGTGGCGACGGTCCACCGCACCCGGGTGCCGCCGCCGGAGGGCGCCAGCCGCCATGCCTCCAACAGGGCGTGCACGCCAGGTGCGTTGGTCTCGTCGGTACGGTACGCGTAGAGCACATCGGGCTGCGCCGCCAGCACCGTCTCCTGGAAGCGGGTCCCGCCCGTCAGCCGGACCGTACGCCCCTCCGGTGCGGCCGTGGCGGCGGTCAGTCCGCTGAACCACTCGGGCCAGGACTCCGTCTCGATGGCGAGCGCCCGGTACACCGCGTCGGGCGGAGCGCCCATGGTGCCCGTGAACACCAGACGTACGGGCGCGGTGTCGGCGAAGTCCAGTCCCACGGAACGGAGTTGGCGAGCCATGGACAGCACATCCCTGAGCGGAGTCGAAGGGGCCTGACGGATCCGGCGGTGCGGCTGCGAGACCGGCCAGTCTAGAGCTCTCCGCCGTTGAGTGCGTCGACGAAGGTCGCCCAGGCGCTGCCGGTGAGGACGAAGGCGGGGCCGTTCGGGTTCTTGGAGTCACGTACGGCCATGGCACCGTCGGCGAGGCGGGCGCCCTCGACGCAGTCCCCTCCGGGGGTGTCATTGCTGTAACTCGACTTGAACCAGCCGGCACCGGTCAGCACGTCAGCCGTAAAGGTCATGGGAATCAAAGCTCCTCCATTACTTTCTCGATCAGGCTCAGAGACTCCTGTGGCCCAGGAGCCACAGTTTGCAGCTCATTGAAGGTGTCCTCGTACGCCTCCACATCAGCATCACGCCGCAGCACCCAGTGATCGGCCAAGTGCTCCAGGTGCACGATCGGCTTCAGAGCGAAGTCTTCACGAAACCGGAAGGTCGTGAAGGCTCCATTCATCCCTCGGTGAACACCCACCTTGAAGGGGATAACTTGGACCGTGACGTTGGGAGCGGAAGCGACCTCGATGATGCGTGCGAGCTGCGCCTTCATAACCGCCGGACCTCCCACCTGGCGATGGAGCACGGCCTCGTTGACAACTGCGGCATACTTCAGCGGCGGCTCCCGAAGGAAGATTCTCTGACGTGTCATCCTCAGATCGATCATGCTCTCGATTTCCTCATCGGGACGGCCGTCGTTAGCATATTGATGGAGGACGCGTACATAGTCTGCCGTCTGGAGCAGACCGGGGACGTACTCGGACTGATAGGTGTGCGCGACAGACGCTGAGGACTCCATACCGAGAAACGCCCTGTTACCAGGGCCGAGAAGTGGGCGAAACACCGTCGCCTGCCACCACTCCCGCTTCGTCTTGGTGACAGCCGCATATTCCTTGAGCTGCCCGGCAATCTCCTCGTCAACCCCGTAGATCTGGCAGAGGGCCATGACGTCGGCGGGTTCGACCGTTGCGTTCTCCCCCATCTCCAGACGTGTCAGCTTCGACGGACTCCAAAGGAGTTTCCTGACGACCTGGGTTGACGTAAGCCCTCTCCTCAGCCGCAACTGGCGTAGCTCGCTGCCCAGTTGCAGGCGACACAGAGTGGGTGTCGCCGACTGCGTGTCCGTCATCATCCGCTGCCCCTCCAAGCTCTCCCCAACGGAGCGTTCTGCGTTTCAGCGGGAGCCACCGCAACGCGGCGAACGACCCGCGAGCGAGCGGCGATTCACAGCAGAACTTGCTCGCGCATTTTCGCCAGAACACTTTCGAGGCCACTGCCCCGGTGCGAGGCTATACCCGTCACTCACACAGCGCATCCAGTTCGCCACTTTCAGTGATGCGACCGGTCCTGCGGCAGCCCCCGGAGATCGACGGTAAGGACGACTCTCGATGCCTCCCTCTACGCGTAGCGCAACTCCCGCCCCACCCACGGCAGTCGATATACACGACGCCGTACGCCTGAACATGTCGTTCGCTCCCCACGCCCGCCGCGTCGAACATCTCCGTCGCGTCGCCGGGGTGCTCCTCCGCCAGGACGACATGGGCCCGGACGCGGTCGAGACCGTACAACTCCTGGTCAGCGAAATCGTCACCAACGCGGTGGTGCACGGACGGGGCGAGTGTGTCCGGTTCTCGTTGGCCTACGGGAGCGGCGGGTTCGTACGGATCGAGGTGGACGATCACTCCCCCGCGCCGGTCACCGTCCGGCAGCCGGGGCCCGACGAGGAGAGCGGGCGGGGCATGTTCCTGGTCGACGCGCTCGCCTGGGCGTGGGGCAGGCGCGGTACCTGTACGTGGTGTGTGGTCGCCACACGGGAGGAGTGCGCCCCGTGACGCTGTCTCGCCGTACCCCCGGCGCTCACTGGCACCCGCGCCTCGTGGACTTCGCCACCGACACCGAGGCGCACCAGCGTCTCCTTACCGCCCTGCGATGCCATCTCCGCAATGAGCAACGGGCCGCCGGCCACGCCGTCGACATCGTGACCATCTCCCGCACCGTGCTCGCGGCTCTCGCTCTGCGAGTCGATCTCCCCGAGCGCGCCTGGGTGGACACCACCATCCTCAAGCTCCGCGAGAACCTCGAACTCCTGCTCCGCGAGGACCTCGGCGGCCATGGCAGCACCCCCTGCGCGCGAGCTCTGCGGGAGGACGCAGGTCGGTTGCTCGACCTCTGCTCACCCTCGGCACCACCGCTCCCGCCCCTGCACGCGTACGAGTTGATGCGCGCCCTGGCCGACACCACGCGATCGTTCGCCGCCCTCTACCAACTACGGCAGTCCGCAAGGGAACACGACCAGTGAGCCCCACGAAGTCCCAGGCCCTGTACGTCGTCGCGATCACCGCCGTCGGCGGCTCGATCCTCGTGGCTCTCTGGCGCGGTTGCTAGTGCCGCGACCGGCAATGTTTGCCCGTCGAGGAGCGACGTCCAGTGCGTGTGATCGCAAGGTGGCCGGAAGTCCTGGTAGCGGAGCTACTTGGGCTTGTGGCCAACGCCGCGACGGGGCAAACGCTGCCGGGAGCGGCACTAGGTCGTGTCTGATAATCGATCTTGTGACGGGTCGTGGTGAGTTGACGGATGGGGCGTGGGAGCGGATAGAGCCGCTGCTTCCTCGGGCTGAC
>NZ_JBIWLW010000027.1:0-128199 GCF_044766385.1 Streptomyces sp. NPDC102274
GTCCGGGACACTAAAGCGTGATGTGTGGCGCGCGACCGCCCGCGCCCCGACTGTGGCCCGTCACGCGCCGCAAATCATGCCGTCCCGGGCGCGAGCCCCGGAGCGCCACCCGGCGACAACCCGCACCGCACCACCAGCCCCAGCCCCAAGACGACCGCACCACGCCCCCGGGCGGAAGGCGCACGCCAGATCCCTACACGTCGGAAGAGAACCTCACCGCCCCCGCCGGCAGCACCGCGTCGCACCACACCCGTACCCCCTGCCGCAGCTCGTTGTCCTCCCCCACCACCGCCCCGTCCCCCACCACCACGTCCGACAGCACCGCCCGCGCCCCCACCCGCGCCCCCGCGCCTATCAGCGAGTTCGTGATCACCGCGCCCGGTTCCACGATCGCGCCGTCCAGGATCGCGCTGCCCGCGATGCGCGCGCCGTCGCCGATCAGCGCGGCCGGGCCGATCACGGTGCCGCCCGTGAGTTTCGCGTCCGGGGCGACCGTGGCCGTGGGCAGGATCAGGCGTTCGCCGCACTGGCCCGGGACCGCCGGGGACGGGGCGCGGCCGAGGACGAGGTCCGCCGAGCCGCGTACGAAGGCCTGAGGGGTGCCCAGGTCCAGCCAGTACGTGGAGTCGACCATGCCCTGGAGATGCGCGCCGGCGGCCAGCAGGTCCGGGAAGGTCTCGCGTTCCACCGAGACCGGCCGGCCTTCCGGGATGGAGTCGATCACCGAGCGCCGGAACACATAGGCGCCCGCGTTGATCTGGTCGGTGACTATCTCCTCGGGCGTCTGCGGCTTCTCCAGGAAGGCCGTCACCCGCCCGTTCGCGTCGGTCGGCACCAGGCCGAAGGCGCGCGGGTCCTCGACCCGGGTCAGATGCAGCGAGACATCCGCGCCGGACGACGCGTGGGTCCGGACGAGTGCCCGGATGTCGAGGCCCGTGAGGATGTCGCCGTTGAAGATCAGCACCGGGTCGTCGGGCCCGGAGTCCAGCCGGGAGGCGACGTTCCGGATGGCGCCTCCCGTACCGAGCGGATCCCGCTCGGTCACGTACTCCAGGCTCAGGCCGAGGGACGAGCCGTCGCCGAAGTACGGCTCGAAGACTTCGGCGAGATAGGACGTCGCGAGGACGATGTGTTCGACGCCCGCCGCGCGCGCCCGCGCCAGTTGGTGCGTGAGGAACGGGACGCCGGCCGCCGGCACCATCGGTTTGGGGGTGCGGGCGGTGAGCGGCCGTAGCCGGGTGCCCTTGCCGCCGACCAGGAGGATCGCTTCTGTCACCGTGTCGTCTCCGCTTCCTGCTGGGGCCGGCGCTTCCGTCCGTACATGCATACACGTACGCGTACACAGAACCGACCAGTGTTCGCGACCGCTCAGCGTCGCTGGTATCCGCCCGCCGCCTTCCGTACGGCGCTGAGCTTCCGGTAGAGCCGGTTTCCCGGGCAGTCGGTGGAGAATCCGTCCCGGTGCCCCGAGATGGCGTTGAGCCTGACCTTTCTGCCCTTGCCGTACTTTCCGCTGCCCGCGGAGGTCAGCGTGACCTTCCCCCGTGCGTGGACGCCGTGCAGGCCGAGCTTCCACGCGGTGAGCTTGGCGACGGCGGTCGTCGCGGCGGCACGCGGATTCGTGCCGCCGTACGTTCCGAGGACGGCGATGCCCACGCTGTTGGTGTTGAAACCGAGTGTGTGGGCGCCCCGTACGGGCCTGGTCACGCCACCGGCGCGGCCTTCGTAGATGTTTCCGCACTTGTCGATGGCGAAGTTGTAGCCGATGTCGCGCCAGCCGCTGCTCTTGACGTGGTAGCGGTAGATACCGCGCAGGACTGAGGGCACCTGCTTGCAGCTGTAGTTGTTCCCCGTGGCGCTGTGATGGACGAAGGCCGCCTTGACGGTCCTGGAGTAGCCGAGCCGCCTCTCGCGGAGCCTCTCGTCCGCGCCCCAGCCCCCGCGCGTGATGATGCGCGGGCGCGGTGCCGCGGCGTACGACCTCGTGGAGTTGGGGAGAGCGGCCGGTGTCCCGGCCCTGAGCGGGGTCGGGACCGTTTCCTCGGGTGCGGCCCAATCGCCGCTGTCCTCCGGGGAGATGGCGGTGTCGGGTACGGGCTCGCCGCCGTCCCGCGGCTCGGCGTCCTCGTCCGGAGTGCCCTGCGGATCGCTTCCCGGGTCGATCAGTTCGAGCCGTAGCCCCTGCGGCAGCGGCGCGCGCCTCGGGCCGTTCCCGTCCTCCTCCTCGGCGCCCTGGACGCGCAGTTCCACGCCGTCCGAGCCACCGACCCAGAGCGGGGCGGTGGAGCCGCGCGCGTGTCCCGAGTCGCGCTCTGTCGTGCCGGGGTCGGCGCCGTGTTCCTGGTTGTGCGTCTCCAGGTCCTGCCAGTCGGACCAGAGGGGTGAACCGGCCGTGCGGGTGCGGACCTGGACCGTGCCGTGGAGTTCGGCGTCGGCGTCGTCCCATACGACACCGAGCAGCGAGAAGGGACTGACGTCGCGCCGGGTAACGCCCTGTTCCGTGGCGGCGCCCGAAGAGCGGTCCGAGCCGACCGCCCTCAGGGGGAGCGACTGGGTGGAACCCGGTACGGCGGCCGAGTCCGCGTGCTGTGTGGCCTGTGGGGCTTGTGGGGCGGCGGTCGCGCCCGACGGGGACAGCGGGAGGACCAGGGCGGCGGTGCACGCGACGCCGATCGAGGTTGCAAATGAGGCACGCATGTGCCGATCCTGGGTGCGACACGACCATCGCGCCCGTCGGAAAACTGACGGTCCGTCGGTCCAACCGGTGTACCCCGTCACCGGTACGGCGGTGGCCGTCCGGCTCCCCCGGCGTACCCTTTCCCGGGTGAACTCCAGCGACCGTACCCCTGCCGACCTGCTGCGATCCGCTCTCGCCTCGGATCCGGCCCGCCCCTTGGTCACGTTCTACGACGATGCCACCGGTGAGCGCGTCGAATTGTCCGTGGCCACCTTCGCCAATTGGGTGTCCAAGACCGCGAATCTGCTGCAGGGCGATCTCGCCGCGGCGCCCGGCGACCGGCTCGCGCTGCTGCTTCCCGCGCACTGGCAGAGCGCGGTGTGGCTGCTCGCCTGTTCATCGGTCGGTGTGACGGTCGAGATCGGTGGTGACCCGGGCGGCGCGGATCTGGTGGTCAGCGGACCGGACACGCTCGACACGGCGCGCGCGTGCCGCGGTGAGCGGGTGGCGCTCGCGCTGCGTCCGCTGGGCGGCCGTTTTCCGCGGCCGCCCGAGGGCTTCATGGACTACGCGGTCGAGGTGCCGGGCCAGGGCGACCGGTTCGCACCGTTCGCGCCGGTGGACCCGGACGAGTCCGCGCTGGTTGTGGGCGGTACGGAGCTGTCCGCGGCCCAACTCGTCGCGCGCGCGGGCGCGGACGCCGCGGAGCGCGGTCTCACGCCGGGCTCGCGGCTGCTGTCGGGGCTGGCGTACGACAGTTGGGACGGGCTCTCGGCAGGGCTGTACGCCCCGCTCGCGGCGGGCGGGTCCGTCGTGCTCTGCCGCAACCTCGGGAAACTGTCGGCGGAGGCGCTCGAACAGCGCGTCGAGAGCGAACGCGTGACCGACAAGGTGATGTGACGGGCGGCGGCAGGCGGGCAGGACCGCCACCGGCCACACTCGCCCGCCCTCGCCGCTCGCTTGAACCAGGCGCGCGTGAACCAGGCGTCCTCCACCTGAGAATCCGCTGAGAAAACGCCCCCCTAAAACATATTATCTGCCACATAACGGACCCTGCTCCCCAGGCCGTCGCCCAACCTCGGGTACGTGATCGGCGATACGCGCGACCCGCAGCACAACCAAGCGCGGTGTTCGCCCGTCTACCCCTGCAACCGGCGGCTCAGTGCGCCGTCGACGCCTTGAAGGATGGACGCAGACGTGACCGACAGAGCTGGCACGGCGACCGAACCGGACACCACGTCCGGCAGAGAGCCGTCGACCGGGGCGCCTGGGCCCGATGACATCGATGCCGAGCCCGCCGCCACGCCCTGCAACCCCCGGCGCCACTGGCTGCGTTGGGTCGCGCTGGGCACGTCCGTCGTCATCCTGGCGACCGCCGGAGCCGGCTGGTGGTTCTACCGGCAGCTCGACGGGAACATCACCACCGACACCACCGCCGCCACCGAGTTGCACACGTACGAGAAGGAACGTCCCACCCCCGTCGCCCTCGACGCGCAGAACATCCTGCTCATCGGCTCCGACAGCCGCTCCGGCGAGGGAAACAGCAAGTACGGGCCGGACGACGGCGGGTCGCAGCGCTCCGACACCACGATCCTGCTGCACCTCGCGGCGGACCGGAAGAGCGCGACGGCCATGTCCATACCCCGCGACCTGATGGTGGAGATACCCAGCTGCGCCAAGCCGGACGGCACCCGCAGCCGGGCCCAGTTCGCGCAGTTCAACTGGGCTTTCGAGGCCGGCGGCGCCGCCTGCACGATCCGTACGGTCGAGAAGCTCACCGACATCCGCGTCGATCACCACATGGTGATCGACTTCAGCGGCTTCACGGACGTGGTGAACGCGGTGGACGGTGTCGAGGTCTGCGTCGACGAACCGGTCAAGGACGTCCAGGCGCGGCTCGAACTGCCCGCGGGCCGGCAGACCCTCGACGGCGAGCAGGCCCTCGGCTTCGTACGTGCCCGCCATGGCATCGGTGACGGCAGCGACACCCAGCGCATGGACCGCCAGCAGCGATTCCTGGGCGCGCTCTTCAAGAAGGTGCAGAGCAATGGGGTGCTGCTCAATCCGGCCCGGCTCTATCCGGTGCTGGACGCGGCGACGAAGTCCCTCACCACCGACTCGGGGCTGAACTCTCTCAGCGACCTTTACGAACTGGCACGCTCCATGCGGAGCGTACCGATGGAAAAGGTGCAATTCCTGACCGTGCCGCGCCAGCCGTACACCCAGGACCCGAATCGCGATGAACTCGTCCAGCCCGACGCGAAGAACCTCTTCGAGCGGCTACGCGAGGACGACCCCGTATCGGTCTCATCGGACGTGACGGACGTACAGGACGGCAAGAGCGACAGAGAGAGTGACGACTCCGTGAAGACTTCGGGGAATGACGGCGACGGCGGCAGCGAACCCCCGGCGACGGGGAGCCCTTCACCGGCCCCCACTTTCCAGGGGACAAATGCCGCGGCGGGCATGTGCGGGTAAAGCCGGAACCAAAGGCAGCTCCTCAGTCCATGAAGATTGGGCAGATTGCCCGCTTGTAAGGGATGAGGAATTTGTCACTGGCGTCGCTGGACGTCGAACTGGGCGGATAGTGTGACGCGATCCGGTGCATCCGGCCATCAGGTCGCGCACTACAGGATCGAAAGACCGAGCGTCTTCGGGGGAAGACGCCTCGCGTGGCACCGACGGAGGATTCAAGCAACCGTGGATGCGCAAAGCCGTGGGCAGGCGGACGAAATCGACCCCGCCGACCAGTGGGTCCTCAACCCGCAGACCGGTAACTACGAACTGCGACTGGACCACTCCACAGGGCAGCCGCCCTCCCCCCAGCCGCGCGGCGCCAGAAAAGCGAACGCTCCGCGAAAGGGGCCCGCGAGCCCCCCCTCCGACGAGGGACCGCGGACGCGGGGCGAGGCGCGCGCGGAATCACGGACGGAATCCCGGACGGAATCCCGTGCGGAGTCGCGGGCGGAATCCCGTTCCGGAGGCCGCGGCCGCGGCGGGACACGCGCCGACGTTCCGGGCCAGCGCAGCCGACGCGCGGGGAAGGGCCAGGCCGAGGCGGCGACCGCCGCCGGCCGCCGTAAGCGCAAGCCCCCGAAGTCGGGCAAGAAGAAGGCGCTGGTGTGGACCGGCGGCGTGATGGCGTTCCTCCTCGTGGGCCTCTCCGTCACCGGGTACTTCGTCTACCAGCACTTCAACGGCAACATCGACACGATCGACGTCCAGGGCGCGGGCAGTGGCGGCTTCAAGAAGGACCAGCCCGTCAACATCCTGCTGATCGGCACGGACAAGCGGACCGGTGAGGGCAACGAGGGTTACGGCGACGCGGGCAGTGTCGGCCACGCCGACACGACCCTCCTGTTCCATGTCGCCAAGGACCGTACGAACGCGACGGTGCTCTCCATCCCGCGTGACCTGATCACCGACATCCCCGACTGCGAGACCAAGACCGCCGAGGGCACGAAGGTCATTCCGGGCACCTCGCAGGTGCGCTTCAACACGAGTCTCGGCCAGAGCGACCGGGACCCGGGCTGCACGATGCGTACGGTCAAGGAGCTCACCGGACTCACGGTCGACCACTTCATGATGGCCGACTTCGACGCGGTCAAGACGATGTCGACCGCGGTGGGCGGTGTGGAGGTATGTGTGGCCAAGGACGTCGACGACCCGAAGTCGCATCTCAAGCTGAGCAAGGGCACGCACACCATCCAGGGCGAGCAGGCGCTCGCCTTCGTCCGTACCCGGCACGCCTTCGGCAACGAGAGCGACCTGAGCCGGATCGAGACCCAGCAGCAGTTCCTCAGCTCGATGATCCGGAAGATGAAGTCGGGCGACACGCTCACCAGCCCCAGCAAGCTGTTCAAGCTGGCGGAGGCCGCGACCAACGCGCTCACGGTCGACACCGGCATCGGCGACATCCAGAAGCTCAGCGATCTGGCCACCGAGCTCGCGAAGGTCGACCCGAAGAACATCACCTTCATGACGCTGCCGGTGCTCGACAACCCGGCGGAGGTCGTCAAGGCCACGGTGGTGGTCGACGAGGCGAAGGCCGATCCGCTGTTCGCGATGATGCAGAACGATATCTCCCTGACCGAGGTGCAGCAGAAGGAGAAGGCGGACGAGCAGGCCGCCAAGACCAAGCAGGAAGCGCTCCTCAAGGGAACCAAGGCCGACGCGGCCGACGTACGCGTCGATGTGTTCAACGGTGGCGGTCCGCAGGGCTCCGCGCAGGAGACCCTGAACTGGCTGCAGAACTCCGAGGGCGTACTGAAGTCCACCAACAAGGGCAACGCCCCGGCGGATGTGGCCAAGACGACCCTGGAGTACGCGCCCAACCAGGCCGACCAGGCGCGGGCGCTCGCGGAGATGATGGGGCTGCCCGCCACGGCGATGAAGCCGGGCGCCGAGGACGCCGTAGGACTTGAGGCGATGACACTGACTCTCGGAAAGGACTTCAAGGGCGCGGGAGTGCCCGTCACCGGACCGGCAAAGGCGCCGGAAGGTGTGCAGAAGGTGGAAGCGGACAAGCAGGTCTGCGCCAAGTGATGCCGGAACGCCGGCCCATACGGACGGCCTGAAGAGGGAGTCTGGATGGGTCAGAGCAGCGTACGACGGGAGGGCTCGCGTCAAAGCGTCCCGCATGCCGGGGAGTTGGGCTGGGACGACAGCCTGTACGACGGTGGAGGTGCACAGCCGAGCGGCGCGCCCGCGGACGGCGGAAACGGCGACGGCACCGACGGCGACAGCGGTGACGGTGACGGCAAGGGCCGGCGCAAGAACGGACATGGCAAGGGCGGGCGCGGTGGCACGGCGCGCAGACGCGCGAAACGCGGCCCCTGGCGAATACTTCGCTGGGTCGCCGCCGGGCTGTCACTGCTGCTGCTCGGGACGGCCGGCGCCGGCTATCTCTACTACCGCCATCTCAACAGCAATATCCGCAGCGGCGAGCGCAGCAACGGCGCCAGCGGCCTGGACAAGCCCGTGGCCAACTCGGCGGGCCAGACCCCGCTGAACATCCTGCTGATCGGCTCGGACAGCCGGGCCGACCCCGAGAACGTCAAACTGGGCGGCAGCAAGGACACCGCGGGCAACCCGCCGCTCGGCGATGTGCAGATGCTCGTCCATGTCGCCGCCGACCGGAAGAACGCGTCGGTCGTGAGCATCCCGCGCGACACCCGGGTCGACATCCCGGAGTGCAAGGACGCCGACACCGGCGAGACCTATCCGGCGACCAACGCCATCATCAACGAGACACTGGCCCGCGGCGGCCCCGGCTGCACGCTCTCCACCTGGGAGAAGCTGACCGGCGTCTATATCGACCACTGGATGACGATCGACTTCGCGGGTGTCGTGCAGATGGCCGACGCGATCGGCGGTGTCGATGTCTGCGTCAAGGACAACGTCTGGGACCGGCCGCTGCCCGGGGTCCCGGGAGGCTCGGGGCTGAAGCTCACGGAGGGTACGCATCAGGTCCAGGGCAAGCAGGCGCTCCAGTGGCTGCGTACCCGGCACGCCTTCGAGAGCGACCTCGGCCGCGCCAAAGCCCAGCACATGTACCTGAACTCCATGATCCGCGAGCTCAAGTCGCAGAGCGTCTTCACCGACACCGCCCGGCTGACCGGTCTCGCGGAGGCGGCCACGAAGTCGCTGGAGGTCTCCGAGGAGATCGGTACGGTCAAGAAGCTGTTCGATCTGGCCATGCAGCTCAAGAGCGTGCCGACGAACCGTCTCACCATGACGACGATGCCGACCGTGCAGGATCCGGAGGACGCGAACCATCTGATCGCGGCGGAGACGGACTCCCGCAAGCTGTGGTCGATGCTCCGCGACGACGTGGCCTTCGACGGCAATGGCGACAAGACGGAGACCACCAGGAAGAAGCCGGCCGAGCCGACCGCGAAGGACCCGGCGGCGGCGCCCGCCGACATCGGTGTGATCGTACGCAACGGCACCGGCGGCGCGCAGAGCCCGGTGCCGCGCCGCGCGGCCGATGTCGCGAGCACGCTCAACGGCAAGGGCTTCACGCTGGCCGGCGCCGACTCGAAGCTGAGCCCGCAGGAGACGAGCACGGTCGGCTATCCGAGCGCGGACCTGGAGGGGGACGCCCAGGCGGTGGCCAAGGCCCTCGGCATTCCGCTGACGTCGGTGAAGAAGTCGACGGACGTCTCGGGGGTCACGGTCGTCGTGGGCGCCGACTGGCGCAGCGGCTCGTCCTTCCCGAAGGAGGCCGAACCGGAGGCGGGCGGCATACCGGACACGGCGGACGCGCTCAACGGCGCGAAGGACGACGCCTGCATGGACGTCTACGCGCCGTACCGCTTCTAGGGAAGCAGGCCAGGAAGAAGCAGTAGCTTCAAGGAAGCTCCCGCGTAGACGCGAGCGCCCGCCCGGTGGACCACCGGGCGGGCGCTCGCGTCTGTGCCGGCGAGTGAGGTCCGGGGGTTACGCCTCGACCGGCTGCGCCGCCGGGCGGCGGCTCGCGATGACCTTCTTCGCCAGCGACCGCGGGCTGGTCAGGAAGCCGTAGCCCCACGACATGTGCATGGTGGCCAGCGCCACCGGAATCCGGAGCCGGGCCTTCAGCGACAGCCCCTTGCCCGCCGGGACGGAGCCCGCGGCGATCGCGGCGAGATAGCCGGCAGGTACGACCAGCCCCCAGGGCGTCAGCACGGCGCCGACCACGATGCCCGCCGCGATGGCACAGACGGCCGTCGGCGGGGCGAGATAGCGCAGATTGATCGAGCCCGAGTGGTAGCGGGCGACGACATGGCGCCAGCGGCCGTAGTCCTTGTACTGCTTGGCGAGCGCCCGGACCGAGGGCCGCGGCCGGTACTGGACGCGCAGCTCGGGCGAGAACCAGATGGCGCCGCCCGACTCGCGGATACGGAAGTTCAGCTCCCAGTCCTGGGCGCGGATGAACTCCTCGTTGTAGCCGCCCTGCCGCTCCAGCGCCTCACGCCGGAAGACACCCAGATACACGGTTTCGGCGGGCCCGGCCTCGCCTCCGGTGTGGAAGGCCGCGTTGCCGACCCCGATCTTCGAGGTCATGGCGGCGGCGACCGCGTTCTCCCAGTCGTTCTCGCCCTCGGCGCGCATGATGCCGCCGACGTTCTGCGCGCCCGTCTCCTCCAGGAGCCGGACGGCGGTCGCGATGTAGTTCGGCGAGAGCATCCCGTGCCCGTCGACCCGTACCACGACGGGGTGCTTGGACGCCTTGATCGCGGCGTTCAGCGCGGCCGGGGTGCGGCCGGTCGGGTTGGGTACGGTCGTGACGCGGGCGCGCTCGTGGGACGCGGTCTCCCGTACCAGCTCCGCGGCGATCTCGTCCGTACGGTCCGTGGACGGGCCGAGCGCGATCACCACTTCCATCTCGCCGTCGTACTCCTGCTCCAGGATGTGCCGGACGGAGTTCCTCAGATGGCGTTCCTCATTGAGCACCGGCATGATCACGGAGACCGCGGGCGGCAGGGCAGGCATGTGGTCCTTCAGGGGTCCTTCGGCGGCGGTATGACCGCCCACGTTACCGCGAACGGGGGACAGCGACGCGCGCCGCCCGGTTGCGGACCGGTGTCACTGATCGTATGGGCCTATCGTGCACACGGTCCCCTCACCACACCCTGTTCCACCACCCCTGTTCACGCACGATCCCTGTTCACGCGGAGGTGTTCCCCGTGCCCACGCCGCCCCGCACCACCCGCCGCCCCGCCCCGCCCCGGCGGCCCGGGACGCCGCAACGGCCGCGCTGGGGAATGCGGGTGGCGACCACCCTCTCCGTACTGATCCTGGGGGCGGGCGGGATCGGCCACGCGGTGGTCACCAGCCTCGACACCGGCATCGGCCGGGTCGATCCGTTCAAGGACATGAAGAACCGCCCTTCCGCGGGCCACGGTCTCAACCTCCTGCTCGTCGGCACGGACGGCCGCGACAAGATCACGGAGGAGGAGCGGCGGAAGTACCGGCTCGGTGGCGTGCCCTGCCGCTGCACCGACACGATCATGCTGGTGCATCTCTCCGCGGACGGTGAGCGGGCGAGCGTCGTGAGCGTGCCGCGCGACAGTTACGCGGAGCTTCCCGAGCACACCGACGTGGCCACCGGCAAGCGTCATGAGCCGCACTCGGTGAAGCTCAACGCGGCGTACGCGGAGGGCGGGCCGCATCTGACGGTCAGCACCGTCGAACGCATGACGGGGGTGAAGATCAGCCACTATCTGGAGGTCGACTTCACCAGCTTCATGAAGACGGTGGACGCCCTGGGCGGCGTCGAGATCTGTACGCCCCGGGCGCTGAAGGACTCGTACACCGGACTCGATCTCACCCCGGGCACACACAGCATGAACGGCGGCCAGGCGCTCCAGTACGTACGGTCCCGGCATATCGACGGCGCGGCCGACCTCGGGCGGATGCAGCGCCAGCAGCGCTTCCTGGCCGCTCTGATCGACCGGGCCACCAGCAGTGGGGTGTTGCTGAACCCGGTGCGGTTCAAGGAGGTCTCCTCGACCATGCTCGCCTCGGTACGGGCCGACGCGGGCTTCGGTACGGAGCAGCTGCTCGCCCTCAACGAGGCGATGAGCGGCTTCTCCCCCTCCTCGTCGGAGTTCACGTCGGTGCCGCTGGCCCCCGAGAGCATCCCGGTCAAGGGGGTCGGTACCACGGTGAAGTGGGATCCGGTGAAGTCGAAGGAGCTGTTCCGCGCGCTGCGCGAGGACAGCCCGCTGACGACGCGGCACGGAGCGGCGGCCTCACAGCCGGCCCATGAGCCGGAACAGGGAGGGAAATCGGGCTCGGGACAGGAGTCGGGCTCGGGACGGGAATCGTCGAAGCAGGGGGAGCTGGTCGAGCCGGCCAAGCCCGTCAATGTGAAGCCGCAGGACATCCGGGTACAGGTCTACAACGGGACGCGAACGGACGGACTCGGCAAGCAGGTCGACGACGCACTGCACGCCATCGGCTTCAACACCACCCGTACCCCGCTCAACTCCGACGGGCCGGACCTGCGGCGCACCGTCGTGATATACGACCCGCGCTGGGACCTTTCGGCGAAGTCCCTGGCGGCGGCGCTGCCCGGCAGCGAACTGCGCGCGGTGAAGCAGCAGGGCGGGACGCTCAAGGTGATGGCGGGGACGGACTTCACGGAGGTGAGGCCGGTACGCGCGCAGGACGCCCCCAAGGGCCGGTTCGGGGCGCTGACCGGCGACCAGGTGGTGTGTCCGTAGTCACGGCCGCCGGGGACCGGGTGCGCCACTGATCAGCGGTGATCAGCTCCGATCAGCGGTGGTCGTCGATGCCCTCCGCCACGCGCTTCGCCCGTAGCTCCTTGATCGCCCGCCGCCGGGCGAGCCGGTGCGTACGCCGGATCTGTGCTTCCTGGTGGCGCCGCTTGTCCCGCTCCGACTCCGGGATCACCGGGGGTACGGCCCGGGGCCTGCCGTCCGCGTCCACGGCGGCGAAGACCAGATAGGCGCTGCCGACCTGGGTCGCCGGGCTGGATTCGTTCCAGCGCTCGGCCATGACCCGTACGCCGACCTCCATCGAGGACCGCCCGGTCCAGTTCACCTGGGCGCGGACATGGACGAGGTCCCCGACCCGTACCGGCACGAGAAAGACCATCTCGTCCATCGAGGCGGTGACCGCGGGACCGCCGGAGTGGCGTCCGGCGACGGCGCCCGCCGCGTCGTCGACCAGCTTCATGATCACGCCGCCGTGCACCGTACCGAGGAGGTTGGTGTCGCTGACGGTCATGATGTGGCTGAGCGTGGTGCGTGAGGCGGCGGTGGGCTTACCCGGGAGATCGCTTTCCGCGGGTGGGACCTGAGCTGTCATGTCCTCCACCCTATGCGGGGCACCCAAGGGCCCCCGGGGCGCCGTGGGTGACCGACCCGGTCGACGCCGGCGCACCGGTGCCCCGGGGCGGTCCGCATTGCATCAGCTTGGCAACAGCCCCGACCCGATTTCCTATCTCCCCTGTCTGGCGCATGGCCCGGCCCTGCACACTGGTCCGCATGAATGATTGGCCCGATGGAAGGACCGGCGACCGTGGCGAGCGGAGCAACCGCTACGGGCACGGCAGCGCCGGCGCGCAGCCCGAGGGCGCGCGCGTGATGCCGCATGTGCAGCCCCCTGGTGTCCCTCAGCAGTCCCAGGGATACGACCGGGGTTATGAGCCCGGGTACGACAGCGGGTACAACACGGGCCAGGTCTACGGCTCTCCTCCCGGCGGCGGCGGTCGCGACGGCCACGGCGGTCCGCCGCCGGGCGTCCCCCGCGGACCGCGGCAGGCGCCCGACTGGCGCCGCCGCATCAAGGTCGGCGCGCTGGCGCTGGTCGTGGTGATCCTCGGTGTCTCCATCGGCACGTACTTCTGGGCGGACGGGAAGCTCAAGCGCGAGGTCGATCTCTCCAAGGTCATCGAGCGGCCCGCGTCGGGCGACGGCACGAACTATCTGATCGTGGGCTCGGACAGCCGTGAGGGCATGACCGACGAGGAGAAGAAGGAGCTCCACACGGGCTCGGCCGAGGGCAAGCGCACCGACTCGATGATGATCCTGCACGACGGGTCGAACGGTCCGACGCTGATCTCGCTGCCGCGCGACTCGAACGTGACGATCCCGTCGTTCCGCGGCTCGGAGTCCGGCAAGATGTTCCCGAACACGGGCCGGCAGACCAAGCTCAACGCGGCGTACGCCGAGGACGGCCCCGAGCTGCTCGTCCGTACCGTCGAGTTCAACACCGGTCTGCACATCGACCACTACGTCGAGATCGGCTTCGCGGGCTTCGCCAATATCGTGGACGCGATCGGCGGGGTGGAGCTGGACATCCCGAAGGCGTTCAAGGACGAGAAGTCCGGCGCCGACTTCCAGGCCGGCAAGCAGACCCTGGACGGCCAGCAGGCCCTCGCCTTCGTACGGACGCGGTACGCCTTCGCCAACAGCGACCTGGACCGTACGAAGAACCAGCAGAAGTTCCTCGCGGCCCTGGCCGCGCAGACGGCGACGCCCGGCACGATCCTCAACCCGTTCGCGTTCTATCCGACCATGAGCGCCGGGCTGGACACGCTGATCGTGGACAAGGACATGTCGCTCTGGTCCCTGGGCCAGATGTTCTTCGCGATGAAGGGCGTCACGGGCGGCGACGGCACGTCCATGAACATGCCGATCTCGGGCAGCGTGGGCGGCAACCTGGTCTGGGACAAGGCCAAGGTCAAGGAGCTGGTGAACCAGCTGAACAACGACGAGAAGGTCACGGTCACCAGCGACTGATGCCCGCCTCTCCCGCCCCGTCCCCCGCCGCGCCGGCGCCCGGTGTCGACCACGAGCTGATCGAGGCGGCGGCGGAGATCGCCCGGACCAGGTCCCGCGGCGACCATCACACGATGGCCGCCGCGGCCCGCACCGCCGACGGCCGCGTCGTCACCGCGATCAACGCGTACCACTTCACCGGAGGCCCCTGCGCCGAGCTGGTCCTCGTCGGCTCGGCGGCGGCGCGGGGCGTCTACGACCTGGACACGATCGTGGCGGTGGGCGACCGGGACCGCGGGGTGACACCGCCGTGCGGCAAATGCCGGCAGTTCCTGTTCGACTACTTCCCCGACCTGAAGGTCATCGTCGGCGCGGGCGACCGGCTCCGTACCGTACGGATCTCCGCGCTCCTGCCGGAGAGCTACGTCTGGGCGGACCACCAGTAGAACCACGCGTGCGCCTGGAACCACTCGTGGGCCGTCACCGGCGGACATCGCGTACAACCTTCCTCCGCACCGAGAGGTCGAACGTGCCGTAGATCAATGCGAGCATGTCCGATGGAGGACCCTTGAGAAGGATCATGGCCGCGGTGACCACGGCCGTCGCGCTCTCCGCATCCACACTGATCGCCGCGCCCACCGCGCAGGCTGCCGAGGTCAACCTCCGATCGTTCGCGTGGAGCGCCGAGAAGGACGGCAAGATCCATGTGGTCTACGAGCACTGGGACCGGAACTCGCTTCCGTCCGATGTCACCGTCCAGGTCCGCGCGAAGGGCGACGACGCGGTACTCGCCACGCTCGGCCTCCATGACACCGGGCGCTGCACCACCGCGTCCGACTGCGAGGAGCAGCAGTTCTGGACCGACCCGGTCGAGCTGCCCGCGCTGGGCGTGTACACCGTGGACCTTCTGGTCAGGGCCGGCACGGCGGGTGAGCTCATCGACCGCGACAACGGTGAGCTCAACTACGGCCTCGACCCGAGGCTGACCGTCAGCGCCGACCGTCAGTGGGTGTCGTACGACCACCGCGTCGTCACGATGGACGGCACTCTCGTCGCGCGGGATCCGAACACGCACGAGGTCAAGCCGTTCGAAGGGGCCGGCGTCTACGCCCGCTACAAAGCCCAGGACTTCGTGACGACGACCGCCGACAAGGCGGGGCGCTTCTCCATGCCCTTCGACTTCAACGGTTACGAGACCGGCGCGCGGATCGACCTCTGGTTCCAGGAGAACAACGCGTCGTTCCCGGTGACGGTCCGCGAGCAGCCCCTGAAACTGGCGGTGGACACCCCCGCCCGCTCCGTCACGGCCCCGTACGGGAGCGACGTCCCCGCGCGCGGCAAAGTGACGCGTACGGCCGACGACGGCACCGAGAAGCCGGCGGGCGGCGTCGGTGTCGTGGTCGACGGCCGGCACATCACGAGCACCAAGGCCGACGGCACCTTCTCCGGCGCCTTCCCTGCCACGAGGAACGGTGCCATGCGCCTTGAGCTCGGCCAGGAGCCGTGGTTCGAGAAGGCCGCGTCCCCGTACGACTTCCAGGTCAGGACGGCCGCCATGAGTACGTTCTCGGCGGTCGAGGCCGAGGTGGACAAGTACCGGAAGGTCACCTTCAGCGGCAGACTGGGCGTCACGTCGGGCTCGTACCCGGCCGGGACGACGGGGCGGGTCTCCATCGATCACTCCCCGGACGGCCAGAACTGGTCGAGCGCAGGGCAGTTCACGGCCACGTACGGAGCCGCGTTCAAGCAGACGGCCCCGTTGAAGGGCTCGGTCGGCAGCTACTGGCGCCTGCGCCTGCTGGGGCCCACGGGTGTGGAGAGCCGCGTTCACAAGCTCGGTCGCCAGTACACCGAGATCGACAGTGACGACGTCACACCCGAGGGCGTACGCAAGGGCACGAAGCTCACGGCCAAGGGCAAGCTGATACAGAAGTCCGGCTCGACCTGGAAGGCGTACGCCGGCCAGAAGGTCCGCGTCTACTTCAAGGCCGCCACGCGCGGCGCGGTCTGGAAGGAACTGGGCAGCGCCAAGACCCTCACCAACGGCACGTTCAGCAAGCAGTTCACGGCACAGCAGGACGGCACCTGGCAGATGCGCTACGTCGACACGATGAAGACGCACTACGCGTCGAGCGGGCGCGAGGACTACGTCGACGTGCGTTAGGTTTCCGACTAGGGCGTGTTGCGAGGCGTACGGAAGGCCTCCGCCACGCGCTCCAGTCGGCCTCGGTAATTCTCCCACCACGACCGATCGCCCGGCGGCATGCTGTCGTTGCCCTCCGACATTCCCACGGCCCCGTCGATGAGCTCCCGGACGATGTCGGCGTGGCCGGCGTGCCGTTGAGTATCGGCGATCACACGTACCAGGACGTGGTGCAGTGTCACCTCTCTCCGGTCCTCCGGCCACCACGGGACGTGACCGATCGCGTCGAGCGGCAGCGTGGCGATCGTGGTGTCCGAGTGCTTCCAGGCCTGCTGGTAGAGCCCGACGATCTGTTCGCGGGACTCGTCCGCGGTGGCCCACATGTCCGCGCCCGGTTCGGCGGCCTCCCCGTACCAGGACGGCGGCTCGTCGAAAAACCGTCGCCCGAACGTATCGCCGAAGTACCCCAGCTCCACACTGGCGATGTGCTTGACCAGCCCCAACAGATTCGTGCCGGTCGGGGTCAGCGGACGGCGGATGTCGTACTCCGAGAGCCCGTCGAGCTTCCAGAGCAGCGCATCGCGGGCGGCTTGCAGGTAGTAGAGAAGGTCCGCTTTCGCATTCGATTCGATCATGCCGGGCAGTCTCCCACCCGGCACTGACAGTCGGCCCCGAGAGCGATACCCAACGCCTCGACAGCCCGTCATGAACGGACTCGTTCAGGTGATCGTGCCGATCGGACGGACCGGACATCGGGGAATCGGGGTAGAGCAGGAGCGTCGGCCGGCCGGTGAGAGGCGAGGGACTGTGGGACAGACGCAGGACAGAGGTTCCGGGGACATCGTCGGTCCGGCGCCACAGGCGGCCAGGGCGGCGGCCTACTTCGACTCCCTGGGCCTTGGGTACCAGCATGCGTTCGAGGGCAGGAAGACCTCCCAGATCCAGGCGGCCGAGCGCCTGATGAGCCGGCTGGATCCGGGGGCCCGGGTACTGGATGTGGGGTGCGGTACCGGGCTGCCCACTGCCGGGCAGCTGAGTGCGGGCGGCATGGACGTCACCGGGATCGACGTCTCCGAGGGCCTGCTCGCCCACGCACGCCGCCAGGTTCCGGGAGCACGCTTCGCCAAGGCCGATCTCTTCGACCGGAAACTGGACATCGGGCCGTTCGACGCCGTCGTGAGCTTCTACGCCCTCGTCGACCTGACCGCGGACAAGTTCATCGCCGCGCTGGAGAGACTGCGGGATCTCACGGTCACGGACGGCACGCTGCTGGTCGCCGTTTCGGAGCGGCGTACCGACGACGAGGTGCGGTTCATGGACACGAGCTACTGTCCTGCCCTGTGCCGGCGTGAAGACCTCCCGGACTGGGCCTGCCAAGCGGGGTTGCGGGTAGAGGAGTTGAACATCTGTCCCGAGCAGGGAGCCGAGGGGCAGCCCGAAACCGGTCTCTATCTCTGGGCCCGGCGCCAGGGCGTGTCTGATAAATAGCGCCGTCCGCCCCGCGCGGGTCACGGATCCCGAGGCCCCTCGCGATCAGTCGCGAGGGGCCTCGTCGCATCCACGTACAGGTTCCGACCCGGCAGTTGGTCGGCTCCGGGGCCCTTACGGCAGGTTCCTCGCCATCACGATCCGCTGGATCTGGTTCGTGCCCTCGTAGATCTGGGTGATCTTGGCGTCGCGCATCATCCGCTCGACCGGGTAGTCGCGTGTGTAGCCGTACCCGCCGAGGAGCTGGACCGCGTCCGTGGTGATCTCCATGGCCGCGTCGGAGGCGAAGCACTTGGCCGCCGCGCCGAAGAAGGTGAGGTCCTCCTTGGCGCTGCCCGCGGAGACGCGTTCCGACCTGGCGGCGGCGGAGTAGGTGAGCTGGCGGGCCGCCTCCAGCTTCATCGCCATGTCGGCCAGCATGAACTGCACGCCCTGGAAGTCCGCGATCGGCTTGCCGAACTGCTTGCGCTCCTGGACATAGCCCCTGGCGTAGTCGAGAGCGCCCTGCGCGATGCCGAGTGCCTGGGCCGCGATCGTGATGCGGGTGTGGTCCAGGGTCTTCATCGCGGTGGCGAAGCCCGTACCCTCCTCGCCGATCAGCCGGTCCGCGGGGATCCGGACGTTGTCGAGGTAGACCTCGCGGGTCGGGGAGCCCTTGATGCCCAGCTTCTTCTCCGGGGCTCCGAAAGAGACACCCTCGTCGCCCTTCTCGACCACGAACGCGCTGATGCCCTTGGTGCGCTTGTCCGGGTCGGTGACGGCCATGACCGTGTAGTACTCGGAGACGCCCGCGTTGGTGATCCAGCGCTTCACGCCGTTGAGGACGTAGTGGTCGCCGTCCCGTACCGCCTTGGTCTTCATCCCGCCCGCGTCGGAGCCCGCGTCCGGCTCGGAGAGGCAGTACGAGAACATCGCGTCGCCCTTGGCCAGCGGGCCCAGGTACGTCTTCTTGAGGTTCTCGGAGCCGGAGAGGATCACCGGCAGCGACCCGAGCTTGTTCACGGCGGGGATCAGGGAGGACGAGGCGCAGACCCGGGCGATCTCCTCTATGACGATCACGGTGGCGAGGGCGTCGGCGCCGGCCCCGCCGTACTCCTCCGGTACATGGATGGCGTGCAGATCGGAGGCGACCAGCGCGTCCAGGGCCTCCTGCGGGAAGCGCGCCTCCTCGTCCACCGCCGCGGCGAACGGGGCGATCTTCGCCTCCGCGAGCGCGCGCACGGTGTCGCGGAGCATGTCGTGCTCTTCGGACGGGCGGTACAGGTCGAAATCAGCCGATCCGGCCACGGTCTTTCACTCCCCAGGATGCTAACTACCGTTAAGTAACACAATTTTAGGGGGCCGAGGCGCCACAGGCATAGGTGAGTTTGCCGACAGCCACTCCGTACCAGGAGAAGTGCCCCTGCGGAGCCCCCGCTACGCGCGGCTATGCTCGGGCCCGCACCTGCCCGCACCTCCCTGGAGCACTCACATGGCCCTCAAGATCACCGTGATCGGCACCGGCTATCTCGGCGCCACGCACGCCGCGGCCATGGCGGAGCTGGGCTTCGAGGTCCTCGGCCTCGATGTGGTGCCCGAGAAGATCGAGATGCTCTCCGCGGGCCGGGTCCCGATGTACGAGCCCGGCCTCGAAGAACTACTGCGCAAACATGTCGCCGGGATCGAGGGATCGAGCGGACGGCTGCGGTTCACCATGGACTGGGCCGAGATCGCGGAGTTCGGAGATGTGCACTTCGTCTGTGTGAACACCCCGCAGAAGCACGGCGAGTACGCCTGCGACATGTCGTACGTCGACTCCGCGGTCGAGAGCCTCGCCAAGCATCTGGGCAGGCCCGCACTGGTCGTCGGCAAGTCGACGGTGCCTGTGGGCAGCGCGGAGCGGCTCGCGGCCCGCATCGTCGAGCTGGCGCCCGCGGGCGGCGAGGTGGAGCTGGCCTGGAACCCGGAGTTCCTGCGCGAGGGCTTCGCCGTTCAGGACACGCTGCACCCCGACCGGATCGTGGTGGGCGTACACAGCGAGCACGCCGAGCGGGTGCTGCGCGAGGTGTACGCGACGCCGCTGGGCGAGGGGTCGCCGTTCGTGGTGACGGACTTCCCGACCGCCGAGCTGGTGAAGACCTCCGCGAACTCCTTCCTGGCCACGAAGATCTCGTTCATCAACGCGATGGCGGAGGTCTGCGAGGCGGCCGGCGGGGATGTGGTGAAGCTGGCGGAGGCGCTCGGGTACGACGAGCGGATCGGCAGGAAGTTCCTGCGCGCCGGGATCGGCTTCGGCGGCGGCTGCCTGCCGAAGGATATCCGGGCGTTCATGGCGCGGGCGGGCGAGCTGGGCGCCGATCAGGCGCTGACGTTCCTGCGTGAGGTCGACTCGATCAATATGCGGCGGCGTGGGCACATGGTGGAGCTGGCGCGCGAGGCCGTGGGCGGCGACTCGTCGTTCCTGGGGAAGCGTGTGGCGGTGCTGGGCGCGACCTTCAAACCGGACTCGGACGACGTACGGGACTCCCCCGCGCTCAATGTCGCGGGGCAGATCCATCTCCAGGGCGGCCAGGTGACGGTGTACGACCCCAAGGGCATGGAGAACGCCAAGCGGCTCTTCCCGACGCTGAGGTACGCGCCGTCCGCGCTGGACGCGGTGCGTGGCGCCGATGTCGTCCTGCATCTGACGGAGTGGCGCGAGTTCCGCGAGCTGGACCCGGCGGCCCTGGGCGAGGCGGTGTCGCGCCGGCTGATCCTGGACGGACGTAACGCGCTGGACCCGGCCCGGTGGCGGGCGGCGGGCTGGACGTACCGCGCGATGGGGCGCCCGCGCGCCTGACCGGCCCGGAGCCCGCTCGGCCGGTCGACCGGCCCTGAGTGCTGCTCGGCCGACCACCGGGGCGCAGCCTCGCGCGCCCCGGCGGGAAGACCGCGCCCCGGCGGGAAGACCGCGCCTCGGTGGGAAGGCGCGGACGTCAGCCGTCCAGTTCCTCGATCGTCGCCAGCGACGGACCCCGTTCGTCCCGCAGGCCCCGCGCCACGTCCTCCGCCGCGCGCAGCACCCGTACGGTGTTCTGCCAGGTCAGCTTCGCCAGGTCCGCGGTGGACCACTTACGGGCGAGGAGTTCCGCGATCAGGTTCGGGTAGCCCGCGACATCGTCCAGGCCGGCCGGGGTGAAGGCCGTGCCGTCATAGTCGCCGCCGATGCCGATGTGATCGATGCCGGCGGTCTCGCGCATATGGTCCAGATGGTCCGCGACCGTCGCCGCCGTGGCGGTCGGGCGGGGGTGGGACGCCTCGAACGCCTGGTGGATCTCCATCGCGGGCCCGGTGGTGTCGAGAGGGTGCAGACCGTGGGCTCGCATGTTCTCGTCCGCCGCCTGCGTCCAGGCCACCGCCGCGGGGAGGATGAACTTCGGCACGAACGTGGCCATCGCCACGCCACCGTTCGCGGGCAGCATCTCCAGCACGTCGTCCGGGATATTGCGCGGGTGGTCACAGATCGCCCGTGCCGACGAGTGCGAGAAGATCACCGGCGCCCCGGTCGCGTCGAGCGCGTCGCGCATCGTCGTGGCGGCCACGTGCGAGAGGTCGACCAGCAGGCCGGTCCGGTTCATCTCGCGGACCACCTCGCGGCCGAAGGCCGAGAGCCCGCCCACGCCCGGCATGTCCGTCGCCGAGTCCGCCCACGCGAGATTGTCGTTATGGGTGAGCGTCATATAGCGGACACCCAGGGTATGGAGGGCCCGCAGCGTGGCGAGGGAGTTGTTGATGGATTGGCCGCCCTCGGCGCCCATCAGGGAGGCGATCCTGCCGTGCCGCCGCGCCGTCTCCATGTCGTCCGCCGTCAGAGCGCGGGACAGGTCGCCCGGGTAGCGGGCCAGTAGCCGGCCGACCACGTCGATCTGTTCCAGCGTCGCGCTGACCGCGTCGTCACCGGCCATGTCGGACCGTACGTACACGGACCAGAACTGCCCTCCGACACCGCCACGCCGCAGCCGGGGGATGTCCGTGTGCAGCTTGCCCGACAGGTCGTCCGCGATGTCGAGCCGGTCCAGGTCGTAGCGCACATGCTCGCGCAGCGCCCAGGGCAGGTCGTTGTGTCCGTCGACCACCGGGAACTCGGCCAGCAGGGCACGGGCCTCGTCGAGGAAGGGCGTGGAGTCCATCGCCGTGACCGTCACTTTCCGAATCCGAAGTGGTCCGCGCCTTCGGCTTTCGCGCGCAGCCGCTTGCCCTTCGCCGTCGCCTGGTCGTTCAGCTCCTGCTGGAACTCCCGCATCCTGGACTGGAGTTCGGGGTCGTGGGCGGCGAGGACACGGGCGGCCAGCAGCCCCGCGTTCCGGGCGCCGCCGACCGAGACCGCGGCGACCGGCACACCGGCCGGCATCTGGACGATGGACAGCAGCGAGTCCATGCCGTCGAGGTACTTCAGCGGTACGGGGACACCGATCACCGGCAGCGGGGTCACCGAGGCGAGCATGCCCGGCAGATGCGCCGCGCCGCCCGCGCCCGCGATGAGCGCCTTGAGTCCGCGCCCGGCGGCCTCCTCGCCGTACGCGATCATCTCGCGCGGCATACGGTGCGCGGAGAGGACATCCACCTCGTACGGGATCTCGAACTCGTGGAGGGCCTTCGCGGCGGCCTCCATCACGGGCCAGTCGGAGTCCGAGCCCATGACGACGCCGACCAGGGGGGTGGCGCGCGCGTCAGTGCCCGACGAGGGGCGGTGGCCGGGTGACGGGTGGGATGTCATTCGGTGATCGTTCCTCGGAGGTAGCCGGCGGCATGGCGGGCGCGCTCCAGCACGTCGTCCAGGTCGTCGCCGTAGGTGTTGACATGCCCCACCTTGCGGCCGGGTTTCACGTCCTTGCCATACATATGGATCTTCAGCTGCGGGTCCCGGGCCATGCAGTGCAGATAGGCCGCGTACATGTCCGGATAGTCACCGCCCAGCACATTGCACATGACCGTCCAGGGCGCACGCGGGCGCGGGTCGCCGAGCGGCAGATCGAGTACGGCGCGCACATGGTTGGCGAACTGCGAGGTGATCGCGCCGTCCTGGGTCCAGTGCCCGGAGTTGTGCGGGCGCATCGCCAGCTCGTTGACGAGAATGCCGGGGGTCCCGTCGTCGGAACGGGTCTCGAAGAGCTCCACCGCGAGATGGCCCACGACCCCCAGTTCGGCGGCTATCCGCAGGGCGAGCCGCTGGGCCTCGCCCGCCAGCTCGTCCGGCAGTCCGGGCGCGGGGGCGATGACGGTGTCGCAGACGCCGTCGACCTGCCGGGACTCGACCACGGGGTACGCCACGGCCTGGCCGTGTGGGGAGCGGACGATGTTCGCGGCGAGCTCCCGTACGAAGTCGACCTTCTCCTCGGCGAGCACGGGGACCCCGGCCCGGAAGGGCTGCTCGGCCTGCTCCTCGGACCGTACGAGCCAGACGCCCTTGCCGTCGTAGCCGCCGCGCACCGTCTTGAGGATGACCGGGAAGCCGCCCACCTCGGCCGCGAAGGCGGCCACGTCGGCCGGGCCGGTGACGATGCGGTGGCGCGGGCAGGGCGCGCCCAGCTCGGTCAGCCTGGCGCGCATCACGCCCTTGTCCTGCGCGTGCACCAGCGCGTCCGGGCCCGGCCTGACGGGTATTCCGTCCGCCTCCAGGGCACGCAGATGTTCGATCGGTACATGCTCGTGATCGAACGTGATCACATCGCAGCCGCGCGCGAAGTCACGCAGCGTGTCCAGGTCGCGGTAGTCGCCGACGACGACCTCGCTCACCACCTGGGCCGCCGAGTCCTGCGGGGTGTCACTGAGGAGCTTGAATCTGAGGCCGAGGGGGATACCCGCCTCGTGGGTCATACGGGCGAGCTGACCGCCGCCGACCATGCCGACTACCGGGAATGTCACGCCCCCAGGGTATCCGCCGCCCGGCGGGCCCGGCTCCCGCGCGCTGCCGCGCCCACGCCCCGTACGGGCGTCCCCCGTATGGGCGCCACCCATCGTGACCGAGCGTGACGTACGGTCGCCCAGGCGGCCGAAAGGACCGCTGGTTAGCATGGTTCGGAACTGACATCGACCGGACGGGGCTGAACAGGCATATGAGCGAACGGGGCGCACTCCGCGTGCGACTGGACCGGCTCGTCCGCGAGGTGGTCAAGTTCGGCGCGGTGGGCGGCGCGGGGCTGCTGGTCAACCTGCTGGTCTTCAATCTCGTACGGCACACCACCACGCTCCCGGTGGTGCGCGCCAGCATCCTGGCCACCGTCGTCGCGATCGCCTTCAACTACGTGGGCTTCCGCTACTTCACCTACCGGGACCGGGACAAGAGCCGCCGCACGAAGGAGCTGACGCTTTTCCTGGTGTTCAGTGTGGTCGGCCTGGTCATCGAGAACGGCGTGCTCTACGCGGCGACGTACGGCTTCGGCTGGGACAGCCCGCTCCAGAGCAACGTGTTCAAGTTCCTCGGCATCGGGATCGCGACGCTCTTCCGCTTCTGGTCGTACCGCACCTGGGTGTTCCGCGCCCGGCCCGCCGCGGGGGCCCTGGAACTGCCGGAGGAATCGTTCCTGGAGCGGGACCGGCCCCGGTCCGACCGCGTCGGCTGAAAGGCCGTGCTCCTGAGGCCGTACTCCTGAAAGACCAGCCCGGCGAAGCCGTGCCCGCGCTCAGCGGACCGGGGGCTCCGGGTGCTTCGGCGCCTTGCGGGTACCGGCCTCCCGGCTGAGGAAGAGCGCGAAGACCGGCGGCTGCTGCTGGAGCAGCTCCAGCCGGCCGCCGTCCGCCTCGGCCAGGTCACGGGCCACGGCGAGGCCGATCCCGGTGGAGTTGCGGCCGCTGATGGTGCGCTCGAAGATCCGCGCCCCGAGGTCCGCCGGGACGCCGGGGCCCTCGTCGGTCACCTCGATGACGGCCTGGTTGCCGGTGACGCGGGTGCGCAGGGCGACCGTGCCGCCACCGTGCATGAGTGAGTTCTCGATCAGCGCGGCCAGCACCTGGGCGACCGCGCCGGGGGTGCCGACGGCCCGCATCCCCTGCCGGCCCGAGCAGACGATGGCACGCCCGGCACTGCGATAGGCCGGGCGCCATTCCTCGATCTGCTGTTTGACGACCTCGTCGAGATCGAAGGCGACGGCGGAGCCGGTGCGCGGGTCGCGCGCGTTGGTGAGCAGCCGCTCCACCACGTCGGTCAGCCGCTCGACCTGCGCCAGCGCGACCATCGCCTCCTCCTTGACCGTGTCCAGGTCATCGGTGGCGGAGATCTCCTCCAGCCGCATCGACAGGGCGGTCAGCGGCGTACGGAGCTGATGCGAGGCGTCCGCGGCGAGCCGCCGCTCGGCGGTGAGCATCCGGGCGATGCGCTCGGCGCTGGAGTCGAGGACATCGGCGACCCGGTCCAGCTCCGGCACCGCGTACCGCTTGTGCCGGGGGCGCGGGTCGCCGGAGCCGAGGCGCTCCGCGGTCTCCGCGAGATCGGTGAGCGGGGAGGCCAGTTTGTTGGCCTGGCGTACGGCGAGCAGGACGGCGGCGATGACCGCGAGCAGCGCCACCGCGCCGATGATCAGCAGGGTGCGGCCGACCTCACGGGTCACCGAGGAGCGGTCCTGCTCGACGATGACGGTCTCGCCCTCCTCGCCCTTCTCCTTGGCCCGGATGACGCTGCCGGTCGGCCGCTCGCCGATCTGGACGACGGGCCGGCCCGGGATCTCGATCCGGGCGTACCGCGTCCGGTCGATCTGTTCGGCCAGCATCTTGGCGGTGATGTTGTCACCGCCGAGGAGGTGACTGTCGACGATGCTCACCAGCCGCACCGCCTCGGAGTCCACGCTCTCCTGGGCGCTGCTGCTGATCGTCCGGGTCTCGACGATGACGAGCGAGACCCCGAAGACGGCGATGACGACGAGCACCACGGCGAGCGTGGAGTTGATCAGACGACGGCGCAAGGTGCCCTAGCTCTTCTCGAACCGGAAGCCGACGCCCCGCACGGTGGCGATATAGCGCGGGTTGGCGGCGTCGTCACCGAGCTTCTTGCGCAGCCAGGAGATGTGCATGTCGAGGGTCTTGGTCGACGACCACCAGGTGGTGTCCCAGACCTCGCGCATCAGCTGGTCGCGGGTGACGACCCGGCCCGCGTCCCGGACGAGGACCCGCAGCAGGTCGAACTCCTTGGCGGTGAGCTGGAGTTCCTCGTCGCCCATCCAGGCCCGGTGCGACTCGACATCGATCCGTACGCCATGGGTGGCGGGGGCGGGCACGGGGTCCGAGGCGCCGCGCCGGAGCAGCGCCCGTACTCGCGCCAGCAGCTCCGCGAGCCGGAAGGGCTTGGTCACATAGTCATCGGCGCCGGCGTCCAGGCCGACCACGGTGTCCACCTCGTCGGCGCGGGCGGTCAGCACCAGGATCGGCACGGCATGGCCTTCGGCGCGCAGCCGGCGGGCGACTTCGAGGCCGTCCATCCCGGGCAGGCCCAGGTCGAGTACGACCAGGTCGACACCGCCCTGGAGTCCGGCGTCCAGCGCGGTCGGACCGTCTTCGCGGACCTCGACCTCGTAACCCTCCCGACGCAGGGCACGGGCCAGCGGCTCCGAGATGGAAGCGTCGTCCTCGGCGAGCAGTACACGGGTCATGGGGTGATGGTAGACCGCACGGGGCCGCGCTTGGGTCCCGCTCGACGACGCCTTCGGATTCGCGTGTGATCAGATGATCTACCTTCGAATGTAAGAATTTGACTCCATGGGAACCTGTGATCCATCTCTTCATTCCGTCCATATACGACCCTGTCGTGTCGTATGGTGTCGAGACGCCTGTACTACCACTAGGAGACTTTTGGCCTGCCGGGTGCCAAAGGTCCCCTCTCCGCGTCTCCGCGCCGGGGACGGCATGTACCGCTCCGGCCCGCCCCCCCACACCGGGCGCGTCACCGCTGACCAAGCGCCGCGTCCCGAGCGAGCAAGGATCGACCCATGGCGTCCAGCCTGACGAAGGACTCGCCCAGCGCCCCCTCCGGACCCGAGAAGACCTTCTTCGGCCACCCTCGCGGACTGGCCACGCTCTTCATGACCGAGATGTGGGAGCGCTTCAGCTTCTACGGCATGAGGGCCCTGCTCACCATTTATCTGCTCTCCGGTGGTCCCGATGGATCGAAGGGGCTTCAGGGCGGCGGTCTCGGGATGGATCTGGCCACCGCCACGGCCATCTACTCCATCTATCTGTCGATGGTCTATCTGCTGGCGATGCCCGGCGGCTGGCTGGGGGACAGGCTCTGGGGCCCGCGCAGGACCGTCACGATCGCGGCCTGCACGATCATGCTGGGCCATCTCACCCTGGCCCTGCCGGGCAAGGGAAGCTTCTTCGCCGGTCTGGCACTGGTGGCGCTCGGCTCGGGTCTACTGAAGGCCAATATCTCCACGATGGTCGGCCATCTCTACGACGGCCCCAACGACCCGCGCCGTGACGGCGGGTTCACCATCTTCTACCTGGGCATCAACATCGGTGCCTTCTTCGCCCCGCTGATCATCGGCACCGTCGGCGAGACCTACAGCTGGCATCTCGGCTTCGCCCTCGCCGCCGTCGGCATGGGCATCGGCCTGATCATGTTCCTGCTCGGTACGGAGCATCTGAGCCCGGAGAGCAGCCGCGTCCCGACGCCACTCTCCCGCGAGGAGCGCGTCACCTGGCTGCGCAAGGGCATGACGTGGCTGCTGATCGCCGCCGTCTTCTACGGCGCGGTCGGTCTCAGCGGCAACTTCACCCTCAACTGGGCGATGGTCCCGCTGACGCTCGCGGGCATCGCGATCCCCGCCGCCGTGCTGATCCGGATCAAGCGCGACAAGGAGCTGTCGGCGGCCGAGCAGACCAGGATGTCGGGGTACATCTGGTTCTTCGTGGCCGCGGCCGTGTTCTGGATGATCTACGACCAGGGCGGCTCCACGATCCAGGCGTTCGGTACGACGAAGGCGGCCGGCGAACTGTTCGGGGTGGGCTTCCCGTCCTCCTGGTACCAGTCGCTGAACCCCGTGTTCATCATGGCGCTCGCGCCGGTCTTCGCCTGGTTCTGGCTCTGGCTGAGCCGCCGGGGGCAGGAGCCGAGCACGGTCGTGAAGTTCGCCGCCGGGCTGCTCTTCGTCGGCGTCTCGTTCTTCTTCTTCCTGATCCCGCTGGCGATGGCGGCGGACGGCACGCTGGTCAGCCCGGTGTGGCTGGTGGGCATCTATCTGATCCAGACCGTGGGCGAGCTGTGCGTCTCCCCGGTGGGTCTGTCGGTGACGACGAAGATGGCGCCGGCGAAGTACGCGAGCCAGATGATGGGGGTCTGGTTCCTGGCGGTCACCGCGGGCGACTCGGTGACCGGTCTGCTCTCCATCGGCGGGGTCGATCTGGGCAGGACGGGCGTGGTGGCCGTGGAAGCGCTGCTGGCGTCGCTCGCCGGCTTCGCGGTCTTCATGTACCGAAGGAAGGTCCAGGCGCTGATGGGCGACATTCACTAGTGCCGCGAGCGGCAATGGACGCCGCCCCTGTGCCGCGAGCGGCAATGGACGCCGCTCCTGGCCGGGCAAACGTTGCTGGGAGGGGCACTGGCTTCGGATTCACCGGCTCCGTGGGCTACGCGCGTCACGACGGGGCGGACAGCTCCGCCCAGACCGTCTTGCCGGCCGCGCCGGGCGTCCGTACGACGCCCCAGTCGAGGCAGAGCCGCTGGACGATGAACATGCCATGGCCGCCGGGGCGTCCCGCGCGGTGCGGGGTACGGGGGGCCGGCTGGCCCGTGCCGCGGTCCGTGACCTCAAGACGCAGCACCTTGGCGGTGTGCGCGACCCGCAGCCCCTCGGGGCCCTCGGCGTGCAGACACGCGTTGGTGACCAGCTCGGAGACGACCAGCAGCACGTCCTCCGCCGCCGCCCGCCGGTCGGCGGTCGAGGCGGGGAGCCAGCCCCAGTCGTAGAGCGCCTGGCGGGTGAAGTCGCGCGCGAGCGGTACGACACCGATGGCGCCGGCCAGGGCGAGCGACCGCACCCGCGCTTCGGACGTCGCGGCAGCGGTACCCGCGCCGTCCGGCTCGGGGCCGAGATCGCCCGGCGGAGGCTGCCGGGTGGTGCTCATCAGCGCTTCACCTCACCGATTCACCAATTAGCCAGTTCTTGTGTACAGAGCGTGCGGGGTCCTGCTCGTTCCGCCGGGGGTCTTCTGCCCCTCCGAATCGTGACAACACCCGCTTCGCCGATCCGGAAATCGTGACGCGGGCAACACGACGGGGCAGGGGCGTGGAACCGGGGTCGGAACCCGGGGTGCAGAGTAGCGGCCGGCTCAGTCGGCCAGGGCCTCTTCGAGGGAGTCATGGACGGTGAAGACCGCGTCCGCGCCGGTGATCTCGAAGACCCGCGCGACGACGGGGAGCATCGCCGCGAGATGGACCCCACCGCCGGCGGCATCCGCCTTCAGGCGGGCGCCCAGCAGGACATTGAGTCCGGTGGAGTCGCAGAATTCCAGTTGCGAACAGTCGATCACCAGACGTGACCGGCCCTGTTCGAGCGCTTCGTCCAGAGGTGTCCGCAACAGGTCGGCCGTGTGGTGATCCAACTCACCGGTCGCTGTCACTACTTCGCTCCGGCCCTCGGTCCGAACTTCGACCCGAAGCCGGCCCCAGTTCGTGCTGCCGACCGTCTGGCGGTCCATGCCCGTCCCTCTTCGCCGTGTCGTGCGCCGTCGTCAGATGGTGTCATCTCATCGTCATCACATCCCGATGACGCCCGTCGAACATTACGCCTTTCGTACGCCGACCGGTACCCAAAGTCCCCCGCAATAAGGACATATGAAACAATTAACACTTGCAACTGTCCGTGCCTAGCGGGTAGGGCTTGTAGGGACACATCCGACCACGGCCGGCTTTGGAGGCGCCGCACACCCAGCAGCGCGTATTGGCATCGGCAGCCATATGCCGAGAACGTATGGAGGAGACCCATGTCACCCCGGCTCGACGATCCGCGTGCCCCGCATGCGCCGTCGGCAGCTCCGCCCGCACTTTCCGAGACCGACATCACACCGCCGGCCGACTTCGAGAGCCCGGCCGAGGGCCTTGAGGACCTGCCCGAGATCCCGCCCTTCGACGAGGTGGGCGCGGTGGATGCCCGAGCCCTGTCGAAGACGCTCTTCGCCCGGCTGGAAGCCCTTGAAGAGGGCACGCACGAGCACGCGTACGTCCGCAACACCCTCGTCGAGCTCAATCTCGCGCTGGTGAAGTTCGCGGCCGCCCGGTTCCGCTCCCGCAGCGAGCCGATGGAGGACATCGTGCAGGTCGGCACGATCGGCCTGATCAAGGCGATCGACCGCTTCGAGCTGAGCCGCGGCGTCGAGTTCCCCACCTTCGCGATGCCGACCATCGTCGGCGAGATCAAGCGCTTCTTCCGCGACACGTCGTGGTCGGTACGCGTACCGCGCAGGCTCCAGGAACTCCGCCTCGACCTCGCCAAGGCGGGCGACGAACTGGCCCAGCGGCTCGACCGGGCGCCCACCGTCGGTGAACTCGCCCACTGCCTCGGCATCACCAACGAGGAGGTCGTCGAGGGCATGGCGGCCAGCAACGCGTACACCGCCAGCTCGCTGGACGCCCAGCCCGAGGACGACGACACCGAGGGCGCGCTCGCGGACCGGATCGGCTACGAGGACCACGGACTCGAAGGCATCGAGTACGTCGAGTCCCTGAAGCCGCTGATCGCGAGCCTGCCGTCGCGGGACCGGAAGATCCTCTCCCTGCGCTTCGTCGCCAATATGACGCAGTCGGAGATCGGCGAGGAGCTCAATATCTCGCAGATGCATGTGTCCCGGCTGCTCTCCCGCACCCTCAAGAGGCTCAGAAAGGGTCTGACGCTGGAGGAGTGACGGGCCCCGGCCTCGGTGCTCCCCCTTCGGCGCTCCCCGCTTCGGCGCCCCCGTTCCCCGCTTCGGGGGCCTTATTGACGGCTCGTCCGTTATGGGGCCACATTGAGCCGGGCAGGGGGAGCGTGGGGAGACGCGATGGCTCGTGGGGAGGGCTGCCCGGCGGAGCACACCGCGTACGCGGCGTTGGAGACGCTGATGCGTCGCCGCCTCGGCAGGGAATGTCTGTATATGCCGTCGTGCCGGCTCGGGCTGTATGTGGCGCTGCGCCACTGGTGCCGGCCCGGTGGGCGCGTCCTGATGTCTCCGGTCAACGACGACGTCATCTTCTTCGTGGTGCTCGCCGCCGGGCTGCGCCCCGTACAGGCGCCGTTGCGCGCCCGGGACGGGTCCATCGACCCGGCGGGCCTCCCGGAGTCCGCCTGGCACGGGCTGTCCGCCGTACTCACCACCAATCTGTACGGGAACCCCGACCCGGCGCCCGAACTGCGCGCCCGCTGCGACGCGTTGGGGATCCCGCTCATCGAGGACGCCGCGCACGCCATCGGCAGCGAGGTGGCGGGGCGGCCCGTCGGCGGCTTCGGGGACGCGTCCGTGTTCAGCCTCTCCAAGCATGTGGGGGCCAAGAGCGGCGGCTTCCTCGCGCTCGCGGATCCGGGGCTGCGTACGGAACTGGCGAGGGCCCGTGACGCGCTGCTCGAACCCTCCCGGCTCACCGCCGAACTCGCCTACGCGCTGCGCCCGTACGCCGAGGCCGGGGTCCGGGGGCTGCGCCTGGTACGGGCCGCGCGCGCCGCGCTGCGGCTGCTGGGGCAGGAGGAACGCGCGGAGATCCGGATGCCGTTGCGGCCGGGCGAGCTGACGCGGGCGCTGGGGACGGCGCCGGGGCTCGGCGGGTTCCACTCCTGGGTCCGGGTCGACATGCACGACTACCGACTCCGCTCGGGCCGGTCCCGGCTGCACCGTACGCGGCGGCTGCTCGGCGGCCTCGACCAGCGGCTCGCCGAACACCGGAGGGGGACGGAGAAGCTGCTGGCCAGTCCGTGGGGCGACCCGGGCGGCAGGGCCGGGGCGCAGCCGCTCTTCCGGGTGCCGCTGCTGGTGGAGGACCGGGACGCGGCGATCGCCGCGCTCGCCGGGCACCGCGTCACCACCGGCTATCTCTACGATCCGCCGCTCGACGACTACGCGGGCGAGGTCTTCACCGATCCGTCGCCCGCGCCGGGACCGGCCGCCTGGTTCGCCCGGCACGCCCTGCCCGCCGATCCGCGCCGGGCGGATCAGGTGATCGCCGTACTCGACGGACTGGGCGCGCGGCCCGCGCGCCGGGCGGAACCCGCGCGCCGGGCAGGACCCGCGCGCCGGGACGAGATCGGCGAAGGGCATGGGGGCGGTGGCTGACACCGCCCGGTTACGCGGGCCGGGGACCACCGGTCCCGGCTCGGCCGACGGCGACTCGATGTTCCGCAACGCCTATGCCCTGATGCTCTCCACCGGCGTCTCCGCCGCCCTGGGCCTCGGCTTCTGGCTGGTCGCCGCGCGCTACTACACCGAGGAGGCGGTCGGCCAGGGTTCGGCCGCCATCGCCGCGATGCGGCTGCTCGCCTCGCTCACCGCCACCACCATGATCGGCGCCGTGGTGCGTTACGTACCGCGCGCGGGCCGCGCCACCGGCGCGTTGGTGTGGCGCGCGTACGCGGTCAGTTCGCTGGTCGTCTGCGCCGCCTGCGTGATGTTCCTGGCGACGCTCGATCTGTGGGGCCCCTCCTACGCGCCGCTCGACGGGGTCACGGCGGGAATCGTCTTCACCGCGGCCTGTGTCGCCTGGGCACTGCTCACTCTCCAGGACGGGGTGCTGACCGGGCTGCGCAGGGCGTTCTGGGTGCCCGTCGGCAACGCCGCGTTCTCTCTCGGCAAGCTGCTGCTGCTCGCCGCGTTCGCCACGGCCATGCCGGTCCTCGGGGTCTTCGTCTCCTGGGCGGCGGCCATCGCCCTGTCCGTCGTGCCGCTCGGCTGGCTGATCTTCCGCGGGCTCATCCCCCGCCAGGCCTCCGCCGATCACGACCGTGAGCCGCCCCGGGCGCGCGACATCGGGCGGTTCCTCGCCGGGGACTCGGTCGGGGCGCTGTTCAGTCTGGCGATGATCAATCTGCTGCCGGTACTGGTCGCGGTCCGCTTCGACGCCGCGCACAACGCCTTCTTCTACACCGCCTACACCGTCGGCGGCACGATGGAGTTCATGGCCATCAACATGGCCTCCTCGCTCACCGCGCACGCCTCGCACAGCCCGGACCGGCTCGCCGAGGGGGTGCGCGGGGCGCTGCGCCGGATGACCGTGCTGCTCGTGCCGGTGGTGCTGGTGCTGGTGGTCTTCGCGCCGCAGGTCCTCGCGCCGTTCGGGGAGGACTACGCGCGGCACGGCACGACGGTCCTGCGTCTGCTCGCCGCCGCCGCGCTCCCCCGGGTGGTCGTGGAGCTGTACATCGGAGTGCTGCGGGTCCAGGGGCGTACGGGCATGCTCGCCGCGCTCCAGGGCGCCATGTGCGTGCTCGTCCTCGGCAGCGCCCTGTTCCTGCTCGGTCCGGCGGGGATCTCCGGGGCGGGGCTGGCGGTGCTGCTGTCCATGACGGTGATGGCACTGATCGCGGCGCCGGGGCTGCGCGCGGCCCTGCGGAGCACGCGCGGCAAGCGGGCGCCGCGTACGAAGGACACCGACACGTACGGCACCAGCTGGGCCCGTGAGGCCGCGCGGCTCCGTGCGGAGGCCATGGCCGCCCCGGTCCGCGGGCTGCCCGTACCCCCGGCTACCACGGCATCCACCGCCTCCGCCCCCTCCGCCGCCTTCACCGCCTCCGCCGTCGACGAGAGCCGGACCATCACCGTGCTCTGGCTGCTTCTCGGGCTGGCGGCCGGGCTGTTCTGGCCGCCGCTCGTCCGCCTCGGGGACCTCGGCCGCGACCAGCTGACCGGCGTCCAACTGCTCGCCGTACTGCCCCCGTTGACCCTCGTCGCGGGCATTGTACTGATCGTCGTCCAGTGCGCCGCCGTCTCCCTCGTACGGCCGGGCCCGGCGCTGCTCACGCTCGGGCCGCTGGCCACCTTCGCCGCGCTGCACAGCGCGCCCGTGCTGCTGGGCGTACGGCCCGACCGGGCATCGGGGCCCTGGCACGAGCCGGCCGCCGAACTCCTCGCCCGACTCCATGCCGGACTCCACGCCGGACTCCACGCCGGCGTCCCCGACGCGGACGGTGCCCTGCGGGCGCTGCCCGTCGCTCTGCAACTGCTCGGCCTGGGGCTGGCCGCCGTCGCCCTGTGGGCGCTGGGGACGGACGCGCGGGTCACGTCGGGTGCGGTATGGGTGCTCGCGGTGGCGGGCTGGGCGGCACAGAAGCACTTCGCGGCGGTGGCGCTGCCGCTGACCCTGGGGGTGTGCGCGGTGGCCGCGATCGCGTCGGCCCTGCGCGCCGCGTGCCGCCTACGCCGTCGCCACCGCCCTCGCCACCGCCGTCACCGGGCCGGAAGCGGCTGATGGAAGTACGGGGCGCGCCCCGCCTCGCGGTAACCCTCCAGCGCCGGACCCTTGTCGACCGTCAGATCGCAGCCCTCGCCGGACACCGGCCGGTTCCAGTGCACCAGCGCCCGCACCCCCGGCAGCGTCGGCGCCACCGCCGGGATCTCCCGGTACCAGTCGCGCTGCCGGTCGGGCCGCTCCGCGTCGGGTGCCGTACTGAACTCGGCGAGCATGACGGGTTCCGTATCGGACACGTTCGCCCGCAGCCACTCGTAGGAGGGCCGCTGGCTGCGCTCGAAGTCCAGCCAGTTCTCCGAGTCGTGGCAGCGGAAGTAGTTGTACTGGTCCATGCCGATCCAGTCGACGTACTCGTCGCCCGGATAGAGGGACTTCATCAGCGCGGCGTTGCCCAGATAGCCGGAGACCGTCCACACCCACACCACGTTGTCCACGCCGAGCTTCTCGAACCGGTCGTGGAGATGGCGGTAGGCGGCGATGAACTCCTCCGGCGTGCCCGCGTCCGGCGTACGGAAGTCGGTCTCCTGGTCGAAGGAGAGGAAGACGCGCTTGCCGTACGCCGCGAGGCGCCGGGCCTGCGGATCGATGATCTCCTCGTCGAACGTCCCGTCCGCGATCGCCCGCCAGCCGAGCTGGGTCTCGGTCCAGTTCTCGTGGTGCGGCTCGGTCCATACGGTGGACTCCCAGGCCAGCATCAGCAACCGGTCCCGGCCCAGCTCGCGTTCGTCGGGGGTGAGCAGCACTCCGTCCCGCTCGGTGTTGGACATGTCGTGGTAGTTGTGGACGAGGTCGAGCTTGCGCCCGATCTTCCTCTCGAAGCCGTACACCGCGTCCTTGAGCGAGCCGTTGGGCGCGTAGGGGATGTACGCGCCCCACCAGGCGCCGCACGGGGGTTCCAGTAACGCGGTCGGCACACATGGTCCGTTCGCCCCGTCCCGGTCCACGTCCGCCGTGCCGTCCCGGGCGTGCCAGACACCGATCCCGGCGAGCAGGGCCCCCACGGCGGCCAGGACGAGGGCCAGATACGTCGTCCCGCCGGTTCTGGGGGTGCGTCGCCGCACGCCCTCCGTACCCGTCATCGGCCGTTACCGGCGGCGGGTTCGGCGCGCTCGCGCCGCTTGGGACGCCGCTCCACCGCCCCACGGATCGCGGCGGGCAGCGGCAGGGCGGGCAGCGGTGCCACGACCGTGCAGAAGGCGGCGAGCGACACCATGAACGCCGTGGCCGAGAAGCCCCGCACCAGAAAGAGCGCGGTGGCGGTGAGCGTCGCGAGGGACAGACTCAGCGGCGCGGCGAGCGCCAGCGCCTCCAGCCGGGCGCCGGGCCGCAGGCCGCGCGGCAGCGGGAGGAGCAGCGCGCAGCCGGGGCCGAGGAGGACGAAGAGCAGGACGGGTATCCAGCGCAGCGGCACGCCGTCGGGCAGCTCCGTCGCGGCGAGCGCCGGCCAGCCGGAGAGGGCGAGGGCGGCTCTGAGCCACGGCCCGGCCGGTGTCCTGGTGTCGTTCACCGTGGCTTCTCCTCCGCTTGCGTGCCTGGCGTGCCTGGCGTGCCTCGGGTTCCTCGGGGTACGTGTTCCAGTGCGAGTCCGTGCTCGCTCTCCTCCACGACCCGGAAGTACGGCGAGCGCTTCAGCGCCTCGCTCATCCGGTCGAAGCCGCCGGGCGGCAGATAGCCCTCGCCGGTGGTGGCCTCCTCCTGGGAAGGGGTGAGGATCACGAACGCCGGGCGCCCGTCCGGGATGCCCGCGTCGAGATACCCGGCCGGATCCCGGAGCATCTTCAGGTTCTCCGGCACTTCCTGTTCGGTGAAGAACCAGCGCTCGTAGTGGTCGTAGCGGTAGTACGCGCCGGGGAACGACCCCGTGGTGGCGAGGATCAGCGCCCCGTCCGGCGCTCGGTCGTAGGCCCGCTTCACGAACGCGGTCTCGGCGGGCGGCGCGTACTGCATGCCCTCCTTGCCGTAGTACGACGGCAGGAAGCCCGCCAGCAGGGCGATCAGCGCCACGGGCAGCGCGACCACCGACACGCCGCGTGCCAGTTTCCGCGCCCTTCCCGTTCCCGCGACGGCGGGGACGAGCGCGGCGGCGGCGAAGAAGGCCGTGCCCGGCAGCCCGAACAGATAGACGCGGAACAGCATTTCGCCGCCGTAGTCATTGACGGCGAACAGCGGGACGGGGGCCGCGACGGCCAGCAGCAGCGGCAGGGCGCTCCGTACCAGCCGGCGTCTCAGCAGAACGGCCGCGCCGGCGAGCGCGCCCAGTACCAGCACCATCAGGATGTTGGCGTTCCCCACCAGCTCCGGCCCCGGGCCGGTCGGTTCGCCGGCGAATCCGGCGCGGGAGTTGTTCAGCAGATCGCCCGCCGAGTCGCGCAGGGTGCTCAGCGTGTCCAGGAACAGCACCCGTCCCATGGTCAGATCCCAGACGAGCATCAGCGCGCCGGTGACCACGAGCAGCCCGAGATTGCGGTAACGGCGGGTCAGGCAGAGGGCCATCAGGGTCATGGAGAGCATCACCGGGGTCAGCTGGTGCGAGGCGTTGACGGCCGCGATGAGCGGCGCCAGGATCGCCACACCGGCCGCCCGCTGACGCGTGGTGGTGGGCGGCGGCACGGACGCGGCGGCCGGATCGAGCAGGGACCGGTCGCGCAGCCGCCCGGCGGATCCCGGCCGTACGAAATGCCGTACGACCACGGCGAACACGGTCAGGAAGAGCAGATAGGCGAAGCCCTGCGGGGACAGATAGTCCTGGCCCACCCAGTTCGCGAGCTGGAAGATCCAGACTGCGGCCCACACCAGCCGCCAGTCGTCGGTGAAGGTGCGGTAGACCAGGATCAGGACGGGCAGCGTCAGCAGCCCGAACAGGACCGGCGCCCAGTTGGCGTACGAGGCGGCGCCCGTCACCCCGAAGGCCCGGATCAGGGCCGCGTTGAGCGAGAAGAAGCCCGGCCACTGGTCGTACGCGGACATGCCGCCGGACAGCTCGGCGTGCGGGTATACCGTCCCCTCGGCCAGCAGCCTGGCGATCACGGCGTCATGTTTGGACGCCCAGGCGTAGCGGACGGAGTCGTAGAGGAGGGCGGGCGGTGCCTTGAGGGCCATCAGCATCGCGACGCAGTGGGCCAACGGCCACCGGGGAGCGGTGCCCGCCCGGCGCAGGCTCAGCAGAAAGCCGGCCGAGAGCACGACCAGCGAGGCGTAGAAGGCGATGGGGAAGCGGTCGAGGAGTCCGAAGTCCCCGATGTCCCGGAACCCTATTCTCGGCAACGACCATGTCCACAGCGCCGCCGCCACCGCCAACGGGAGCCAGGACAGCAGCTGTCGGGGCCGGAGCGGCGCGGACACGGACCTCCTGAACGGGGAGGACGCGGGCGGACGTAACGGCGCGGCGGACGGGCCGGGCGAGGCGGCGGACAGGCGAGGCTCCCGTGGCATGTCCCCGCCTATCCGGCGAACTCGGGCCCGCGCACGCGGGCGCGCGCGCCTCGGTAGAGCCGCCACCCCAGCGTGGCCGGCGAATCGGGGAAGGGCGCGACCCTGACCCGCTCGCCGCGCGCCCCCTCGCCCGCCATCCAGGACTCGATGTCCGGCACGGTGTGGGTACGCCGGACGATGAGCCTGGCGATGCGGTACGGCTCGTCGCGCCCCGAGCTGAGCGCGTGGCGGACGGCGACGGCGGAGGCGTATCCGGCGGCCTCGGCGGCCCGCCGGACCGCGCGGCTGTTGTAGCCGTGCGGATAGGCCAGATGCGCCACCTCATGGCCGAGGACATCCTCCAACGCGCTTTTGGATTGCCGTAGTTCACGGTGGAGCGCGGGGGCGGTGAGGGTGTCCAGCTGGGGATGGGTGACCGTGTGGGCACCCACCTCGATGCCGTATCCCTCCAGTGCGGTCGCCTGGGCGAGCGTCATCATCGGAGCGGGCGGCAGCAGGCAGCCGGAGCCGGTGCGGGAGCCGGAGCCGGTGCGGGAGCCGGGGGTGAGGGCGTTGGTGGTGGGGGCGTTGGTGGCGAGGGCGCCGGTGGTCAGATAGGCGGTGGCGGGCAGCGCGCGGGTGGCGAGCGCCTCGGCCGTGGGGCCCGGCAGATCGGCGAAGCCGTCGTCGAAGGTGAGGACGACGGGCCGGGGCGGCAGGGCCGTGCCGTGGACGAGATGGCGGGCCAGTCCGCTGATCGGGACCGGCGTACGGCCGCAGCCGACGACGGCGTCCAGCTGGGCCGTGAAGTCCCGTGGGGTGACGGTGAATTCGGCGATCCAGGCGGGCGGGTCGTCCATGACGGCGTGGTAGAGCAGGACGGGAATGGGGCCGGGGATGCGGACGGCGGCGGGCAGGTCCTTCACGCCAGGCCCCCGTCCCCGGCTATCCGTCTGCGCGCCTTCGCGTAGCCGAGGGGGCCGTAGAGCATGCCCCTGCGTTCCAGCCGGGAGAGGCCGCGCGGCCAGGGATAGGACCGCGCGCCGTGCGCGCCGGGCCCTGGCTCCGCCTCTCCGTCCGGGCGGTGGGCGGTGATCGCGCGGGCGTGGGCCAGGCCGCGCGGCAGCTTCGCCAGCAGGGCGGGCAGCAGCGCGGGGCGGCGGACCAGGACCGCGGTCAGATAGGCGGTGAGGCCGGCGCCGTATCCGTACGCCTGGTTCTCCAGGTCCTGCCAGGTCTCGCGGTGGTGGTGCCAGACGAGCGCCCCCGGGGTGTAGCGGAGCCGGTGGCCCGCGGACAGGATTCGGACGAAGGCGTAGAGATCGTCGCCGCCCCTGGCGGGGGTGCCGGTGCCGGTGGCCGGGTCGAATCCCCCGACGGCCCGCAGCGCGTCGGCGCGGAAGGCCATGTTGGCGCCGGAGCCGAAACTGCCGGCGGTGAACGGGAAGAGCGGCTCACCGGCGGGCGGCCTGGCCGGGTCGTACAGACGCGGCTCGAAACCCTTGGCGAAGCCGCCGTGGCTCTCCAGCAGGATCTGGGCGGGGGTGGTGAGCCGAGCGGGCAGGATCAGGCCGGTGACACACCCGAGGCCGGGGTCCGCCGCGAAGGGCGTGGTGAGCGCGGTGAGCCAGTGCGGGTCGGCGATCACGTCGTCGTCGGTGAAGGCGACGACCTCGCCGTCCGCCTCGGTGAGACCGCGGTTGTGGGCGAGGGCCAGTCCGGGGCGCGGTTCGTGGACGTAGTCGACACGGCCGGGGTACCGGGATGCCACGAGGTCGCGGGTGGCGGACGTGACGGGCGCGTTGTCGACGACGAGGACACGGAAGTCCGGGTGGTCCTGTGCGAGAAGCGAGTCGAGGACGCGGGCGAGCTGTCCCGCGCGCTCGCGGGTCCCGACGACGACGGTGGTACGGGGCGGGGCGTGCGGCTCTCCGGCGGCCGTACGGTCCGCCCGGCCCTTCTGCGCTCGGAAGGCGGCCATGAGCACCTCGGCGGGGTCCTCCCCCGCTCCGACCCGGGCGAGCACGGTGGCGGCGGGGCGGCCCCCGATCCGTACGAGCGCGTAGATGTCCCCCTCGCCGAGGGGCGGGCCACCGGGCGCGGGGCCCAGGGACAGCACCGGGCCGTCGGGGCCGGCGAGATCGAGTTCGGCTACGGCGATGGACGCGAGTGTGGCTGTGGATGGATAGGTCATCTGCTCCCCCGTTGGTCCCGCACCCCAGGTCCTGCCCGTCCGCCCGGCAGGTCGCGCGTCGCCCGGCCATCGCCTCGCGTCATCCGCCATCCGCCATCCGCCATCCGCCACTGTCACCCGTCACCCGTCACCCGGCTCGCAGCCGGCCCAGCCGGTTCAGCGTCCGCTGCGCGTATCGGGCCAGCCTCGGTCTGCTCCGTACGAAGCCGTGCGCCCTGCGGGAGGGCTCCCTGCCCAGCCAGGAGAGGGCCGCCCGCGCGCCCGCCCGCGCCGCGGACCCCTCGTACACCCGGAGCCCGCCGGTCTTCAGCGCGTCCTTGTACTCCGCCGCGCCGCGCCCCAGATCGAGCATCACGATCCCCGTCGCGGCGGCGGCCTCGGCCATCCGCAGATGCAGGATCAGCCCCGGCGAGAACTTCGCGAACCCGGGGTCGTAGGCCGGGAACCAGCAGGACAGCACCGTGCGCGAGCGCAGTCCGAAGTGCGCGGCGACAGGGCGCCCGGCGGCGTACAGCACGGAGAGCAGCCCGGAGCAGCCCGGCGTACGAGTGTCCGCGAGCAGCCGTACCAGCGCGCTGATCCACTCCTGGGCGAACCGGTCGCGCCGGCCGGTCCTGCGGTACTGCGCCGACTTCCACGCCATGAGCGCGCGCAGGGCGGCCGGATCGCGTTCGTCGAAGACGAAGCGGACCTCCCCCGTCTGGCGGCCGAGCCTGCGCTCCTTCGCGGTGGTCGTACGGAAGAACGTGGGCGACCCCACGCGCAGGGCCGCCTCGTACGCGGCGTACCCCTCCCCGACCTCGATCACCGGCGACTCGAACCCCTCGGCGGCCGAGGGCACGAACAGCCCCTGTCCCGCTTCCAGGTTGTCGAACTCCCAGGCCGCGAGCGAGCAGGCACCGAGCAGTTCGCGCGCTGTCAGCGGCAGACCGGTACGGAGCACCGCGCCCTGGCAGTCGGAGACCCCGAGCCCGATGGCCCGCCCGTACCCCAACGGGCCCTTCTCGTACGGGAAGAAACCGACGGGCCGGCCGGCCCCCCGCTCCTCCCGTTCCCCCCGTTCCTCACGCAGGACCGCCACGCGCGACGCCGGCCGCACGCGGCCCACCGCGCGGGTGAACTCCGGTTCCATGAACGGGTTGGCCGGGGCGCCGGACGCGGCCCGTAACGCGCGCCAGGCCGCGATGTCCGGCTCGGCCAGCTCCCCCGGCGTCACCACCTCGACGCGCATGCGCGCGGCACCGCGTACCTCGCTCAATTCGACCCCCCGGTCGCGTCCCGCCCCGAAAGGACGGTACCCGCGCAAATCACTCCAGGACAACGGGCCGTAACGGTCCGGAAGCCGTCGGAAGTCACTGGAAGTCACCGGAAGTCACCGCAAGAGGCCAGAACAGGCCGGGAAGAGGCCGGAACAGCTCCTGTGCCGGGCCACCCGGTCCCTCATAGGATCGGGAGCGACCCTGTACCAGGCATGCCGGGAGGGAGAGTCCGTTGACCGCGTCATACGCGTCCCCTTCCGAGCCCCGGCCCGCGGCGCACTCCGCGCCCCACCGGATGGACTCCTCCGGCGGCTGCCCGCACGCCTCCAACGCCGCGCTGCTGGCGAAGGGGGCCGCGGCCGAGGTCCTGCTCCCCGGGGACGTACCGGCGGCGGCGGTGCTCGGCCACGAGGCGCTCAAGGAATTCATGGGTCACCCGGATGTCGCCAAGAACGCCCGGCACTTCACCGCACTGCGCGAGGGGCGGATTCCGGACGGCTGGCCGCTGCGGACCTTCGCGACCGTGCAGGGCATGGTCACCTCGGACGGCGACGATCACCGGCGGCTGCGGTCACTGGTGAGCAAGGCGTTCACAGCACGGCGGGTGGAGGCGCTGCGGCCCGGCATCGAGCGGCTGGCCGACGAGCTGCTGGACGGTGTGGAGGCCGCGGCGGCCGGAGCCGGCGCCGGTGTGGGTGACCGCGGGGGCGACAGCGGGGGCGACGGTGTGGTGGATCTGCGGGCGCGCTTCGCGCTGCCGCTGCCCATGAGCGTCATCAGTGAACTGCTCGGTGTGGACGAGGAGTTCCGGGACCGGCTGCATGTCCTGTCGAACCAGGTGGTGGCGACCGACATCGCGCCCGAGGCGACGGTGGCCGCGAACCGGGAGATGGTGGCGGTGCTCGCGGCGGTGGCGGCTTCCCGTATGGACCGTCCCGGCGAGGACCTCACCAGCGCCCTGATCGCCGCGCGCGAGGAGGGCGGCGACCGGCTCGGCGAGGCCGAACTCATCGGCACGATGATCGTGATGATCATCGCCGGTCATGAGACCACGCTCAATCTGATCACCAACGCGGTGCGTGCGCTCTGCGCCCACCGGGACCAGCTGGAGCTGATCCGGGCCGGTGGCGCCGACTGGGCGGACGCGGTCGAGGAGACGCTGCGCTGGGACAGTCCGGTCAGTTTCTTCCCGTTCCGCTATCCGACCCGGGATCTGACGGTGGACGGCACGCTGATCCCCGCGGGCACTCCGGTGCTGGCGGGCTTCTCGGCCGCCGGCCGTGATCCCGCCGCCCACGGCCCGGACGCGGACCGCTTCGACGTCATGCGACGTACGCGCTCCGCCACGCGCCATCTCTCTCTGGGCCACGGTGCGCACTTCTGTCCGGGCGCACCGCTGGCGAGGATGGAGACGACGATCGCGCTGCGGCGGTTGTTCACACGTTTCCCGGACCTGAGGGTCGCGGTCCCGGAAGAGGAGCTTCCGCGCCATCGGAGCTTTGTGGGCAACAGCGTGCGGGAACTGCCGGTGGTACTGGGGTAGTCGAGGCCCGCCGCAGCTGTGATCGGCAACAGGGGGCCTACAGACGCAGCCCGACTGCCAGGGCGATGGTGAGCCCCAGCGTGCAGACCGCGACAACGAACCACGCCTGATGCTTCGCTTCCGGCGTCATGTCCGGTGCCGCCCTTCCCGTTCGTGCAGGTAGTCCATGAACGTGCGGCACATGCGGGCCAGGGCACGCATGTGGACCCAGTTCGCCATGGCGCCACCACCGGGACCGCTGCCGGTCAGGTCGTACCAGTCCTTCAGCGCACCCCTCGCCCGGACCGTGTGCTCGGTCTCGGGGATCCGCTCCACGAAACCGACGAGCAACGCCCCATGGTCGATCAGCCGGTTGGTGAGATCGACGATCTCCACCGGCGGCGGCATCAGGCGATGCGGGGCGAGCGCGCGGTCGATGTTCAGGGCTATGACATCGAAGGCGATATCGTCATATGCCAATGCCTTCCCGTGTGCGTTTTCCTCTGTGCCTCCGGCTCTGCGGTCTGTCACTGTGGTCACCTTGGCCCCCCGCTCTCTTCGTGTGTTCGGCGTCTACTTGAAGAGAAAACCGCGTTATTACCCTCCCCGGGTACCGTGGAGGGCAGGTCCGAGAATGAAAGCCATGAACGCTTGGGGGAGTTAAAGGCATGGCGAGTAACTCACGTCACTCACGCACACCCAATGCCGGGTTGGCCTCTCTGCTTGAGCAGGCGAAATGGTCCCGTGCGCAGTTCGCCCAGATCATCAATCGCATCGGCGCGGAAGCCGGGCTCCAACTGCGCTACGACCAGTCCGCGGTTTCCCACTGGGTCGCGGGCACCACCCCGAAGGAGCAGGTCAGGCCACTGATCGTGGAGGCGTTCGCGCGCAAGCTCCGGCGACCGGTCACTCACGCGGAGGCCGGCCTGCCGGTCGCGGCCGCCGCGCACGCGCCGGCGGGCTCCGGCATACCCGGCGCCTACGGCCCCTACAGCACTTCCGGCACTTCCGGCGTCAACACGTTCGAAGAACTGGTCGACATGGGGAGGGCCGATATGGACCCGTCGCGTCGCAGTTTGATAGCCGCAGGACTGTTCTCCGCCGCGATTGTGGTACCGCTGTTCCCGGATCTGGCACACGCCGCCACCCCGACGACCGCACCAACCGGCAAGCGGACGGCCCGGATCGGCGCGCCGCAAGTACAGGCCGTACGTACGATGACCGATCGAATAGCGGACATTCTCGATGAACTCGGCGGAGGGCACGCGCGCCCGATGGCCGCCGCGTTTCTCGTGAACACGGTCATGCCCTGGCTCAAGGCCGAGGCTCCGGAAGGCGTACGGAGCGACATGCTGTCGGCGGCGTCCGATCTGGTCTATCTGACCGGGTGGATGGCGATGTACGAGCGGGCGCACGGGCTCGGCCAGCGGTACTACCTCAGGGCCCTGGAGCTGGCCGGCGCCGCCGAGGACCACACGACGTACTGCCGGACGCTGCGCGGCATGTCTCTCCAGGCGTCCAATCTCGGCTACGGCAAGCGCGCGCTGGAGCTCGCCGACTCGGCCGCCGAGGCGTCCCCGCAGGCCGGACCACGTCTGCGGGCCTTCCTCTCCGGGCAGCAGGCCCACTCCGCGGCGATGGTCGGCGACAAACGGCAGGCGTTCACCCGGCTCCGGGAGACCGAGACGGCGCTGACGAAGGCGGACAACCGGCGTGAGTCGGTGGGCGGTTACGACACGACGGCGTATCTGTTCCACACGTCCCATGTGCTGTACGAGTTCAAGGATCTGCCGGGCTCGATATCCGCGCTCCAGCAGTCCCTGAAGGCGCAGCAGAAGAACGAACGGCAGGGCAGGGTCCACTTCCTCGCGGTGCTGGCGCAGCGTCAGCTGGAGCTGGGGCATCTGGAGGCCGCGTGCGGGAGTTGGTGGCAGTTCCTGGAGGACTACGAGCATGTCTCGTCGGCGCGGGGTGACGAGCACTTCGAGACGATGCAGCGCAGGCTGAAGCCGTACGCGAAGACGCAGGCGGTGCGGAGGCTGCGGGCGAAGATCGATGAGGTCGCTGTATTGAAGGGGTGAGGGCGCGTCGGGCCGCCGGGCGACGGGGGGCCGCCGGGCGACGAGGGGGCGCCGGGCGACGCGGGCCGGGCGACGCGGGGGTCAGTGGACCCGCTCGCCGGCCCGCCAGACCGCCGTGACCAGGGGCACCCCCGGGCGGTACGCCAGATGCACATGGCTCGGGGCGTCGAGGAGGGCGAGGTCGGCGCGGGCGCCCGGGGTGAGGCGGCCGATGTCCTGGCGGCGCAGGGCGGCGGCGCCGCCCGCCGTGGCCGACCAGACCGCCTCGTCCGGGGTCATGCCCATGTCGCGTACGGCGAGCGCGACACAGAACGGCATGGACGAGGTGAAGGACGAGCCGGGGTTGCAGTCGGTGGAGAGCGCCACGGTCGCGCCCGCGTCGAGGAGGCGGCGGGCGTCCGGCCAGACGGCGCGGGTGGAGAACTCCGCGCCGGGGAGCAGCGTGGCCACGGTCGCGCTGTGGGCGAGGGCGTCCACGTCCGCGTCGGTCAGATGCGTGCAGTGGTCGGCGGACGCGGCGTCGAGTTCGACGGCGAGCTGGACGCCGGGGCCGTACGAGAGCTGGTTGGCGTGGACGCGGGGGTGCAGGCCCTTCGCGGCTCCCGCGGTGAGGATCGCGCGGGCCTGGTCCCCGTCGAAGGCGCCCTTCTCGCAGAAGACATCGATCCAACGGGCGTACGGGGCACAGGCGTCCAGCATCTCGCCGGTGACGAGGGCGACATACGCGGCGGGGTCACCGGCGTGGTCGGGCGGGACGATGTGCGCGCCGAGGTAGGTGACCTCGTCGGTGTGCGCGCGGGCGATTCGGAGGGCACGGGCCTCGTCCTCGACGGTCAGGCCGTAACCGGACTTGGTCTCCTGGGTGGTGGTGCCCTGGCGGAGCGCCTCGGCCAGATAACGCGCGACGTTGGCGCTCAGCTCGGTGTCGGTGGCGGCGCGGGTCGCGGCGACGGTGGTGCGGATGCCGCCGGCGGAGTAGGCGCGGCCGGACATCCGGGCGTTGAACTCCTGAGTGCGGTCGCCCGCGAAGACGAGATGGGAGTGGGAGTCCACGAAGCCCGGGATCACGGCGCGGCCACCGGCGTCGACGGCATTGTCAGTGGCGGGTGCTTTGCTTGATTCACCGACCCAGACCACGCGGTCGCCGTCGATGACGACGGCCGCGTCCTGGATCAGACCGATGGGGGTTCCGTCACCGAGGGAGGGGTCGTTGGTGACCAGACTGGCGATGTTGGTGAGGGCGGTGGTTCCCGCCGTGGTGGTGGTCGTCATCGTGACGGTCTTCTCCTTCGGCGGCGTCCGCGGCGTCAGCCGCGCAGGGCTGCGATCGACTCGGCGAGGGCCTTGGGCACGTCCGGGACGAGCGCGTGGACACCGTCCCGGACGATCTCACGACCTGCGACGACGGTGTGGCGCACATCCGCCGCGGAGGCGGCGAATACGGCTGTCTCCGCTCCGAGCCGGGTGAGCGTGCCCGCTGTTCTGACCGAGTCCAGGGCGATGGTGGCGAGATCGGCGAGCGCGCCGCGCTCGATCCTGCCCGCCTCGTGCCAGCCGAGGGCCGCGTGGCCGTCCGCGGTCGCGGCGCGCAGGAGGGCGGCGGCCGTCCAGTGGCCGCGGGCGCGGGTGCTCAGCCGTTCGTCGAGTTCCATCGCGCGGGCCTCTTCGAGAATGTCGATGACGGCGTGGCTGTCGCTGCCGAGCGACAGCGGCGAGCCCGCGCGCTGGAGCCGGGCGGCGGGGCCGATGCCGTCGGCCAGGTCGCGTTCCGTGGTGGGGCACATACAGGTGCCGGTGCGGGCGGCGCCCAGCAGGGCGATGTCCTCGTCGGTGAGATGGGTGTTGTGCACGCCGGTGGTACGGGCGCCGAGTACGCCGTGATCGGCGAGCAGACGCGTGGGGGTACGGCCGTGCACGTCGAGGCAGGCGTCGTTCTCCGCGGTCTGCTCGGAGAGATGCACATGCAGCGGTGCCCGGTGGGCCTCGGCCCAGTCCGCGACGGTGGAGAGCTGTTCGGCGGGTACGGCGCGTACGGAGTGGATCGCCGCGCCGATCCGGGCGTGGGCGCTGTCCTTGTGGGCCGAGGCGAGGTCGGAGGCGCGCTCGGCCCAGGCGGTGGCCGTTCCGTCGGAGAAGCGGAGCTGGTGGCGGTCGGGGGGCGCGCCGCCGCGCCGCTTCGTGATGCCGGAGGAGAGATAGGCGGTGTCCAGGAGCGTGATCCGGATCCCGGCCTCGGCCGCCGCCGCGATCAGCGCCTCCCCCATCGCGTTCGGCCGGTCGTACGGAGCGCCGTCCGGGGTGTGATGGAGGTAGTGGAACTCCCCGACGGCGGTGATACCGGCGAGCGCCATCTCCGCGTACACGGCGCGGGCGAGCGTGTAGTACGAGTCGGGGGTGAGCTTGGCGGCGATTCCGTACATGATCTCGCGCCAGGTCCAGAAGGTGCCGGAGCCGACCTGGACGGTGCCGCGCAGTGCGCGGTGGAAGGCGTGGGAGTGGGCGTTGGCCAGCCCGGGGAGGGTCAGTCCGCGCAGCGCCGTCGCTCCGGGCGGCGGGGTCATGACGCCGGTGCGGACGTCGGTGATGCGGCCGTCCGTGACGCCGACGGCGACACCCGGCTCGACGTAGGTGCCGAGCCAGGCGTGCTCCAGCCAGTAGACGGGGCCGGCGGGCGTGGCCGGCGCGGCCCGGCCGGGCGCGGTGGCCGCCCCGGGTGTGGTGTCCGCCCCGGGCTCGGTCGCGGCCTCTGTCCCGGTGGCGGTCCCGGTGGGCTGCCCGCTCCTGGTGGTCTTCCCGGCGTCCGTGACCCTCGTCCTGCCCGGTGCCGCTGTGGGGTGCGTCATGCGCACGCGAGTCCTTCCAGTACGTCGGCGAGTGCCAGGACCCCGGCCACGCAGTCGTCCTCGCCCGCCGATTCGGCCGGGGAGTGCGAGACTCCGGTGGGGTTCCGTACGAACAGCATGGCGGTAGGGATGGAGCCGGACAAAATACCCGCGTCATGCCCGGCGCCGGTGCCGAGGACGGGTACGGGAGCGCCGCCGCCGGGGCGCTGCCCGAGGATCTTGCCCAGCTCGTCCCGCAGGGCGTGCTCGAACTCGACCACGGGGGTGAAGGACTCCCGTACGACGGACAGCTCGATACCGGCCCGGTCCGCGCACGCGCGGGCAGCGGCCTCGACACCGGCGACCACGGCGTCCAGGGCGGACTGGTCGGCGGCGCGGGAATCCAGCCAGCCACGGACGAGGGAGGGGATGGCGTTGACGCCGTTGGGTTCGACGGAGATCTTGCCGAAGGTGGCGAGGGCTCCGGCGAGTTCGGCCTCGCGGCGGGCGGCGAGCACGGTCTCCGCGTAGGTCAGCATCGGGTCGCGGCGGTCGGCGAGGCGGGTGGTGCCCGCATGGTTGGCCTCCCCCCGGAAGTCGAAGCGCCAGCGGCCGTGCGGCCAGATCGCCGACGCGACACCGACGGGGTCGCCGGACAGGTCGAGGGCGCGGCCCTGCTCGACATGCAGCTCGATGAACGCGCCGATCCGCGCGAGGCGTTCGGGGTCGGGGCCCAGCGTGGACGGGTCGTAGCCGGCGTCCTCCATCGCCCTGGGCAGCGTGACGCCGTCCCCGTCGCGCAGTTCATGGGCCTGCTCGGCGGTGAGATGGCCCGCGGTGAGCCGGGAGCCGGCACAGGCGAGACCGAAGCGCGCGCCTTCCTCGTCACCGAAGTTGGTGATGGCCAGGGGGCGGCTGAACCGCGCGCCCCTGCCCCGGAGTTCATCGAGTGCGGCGAAGGAGGAGACGACACCGAGCGGCCCGTCGAAGGCGCCGCCGTCCGGGACGGAGTCCAGATGCGACCCCGTCACGACAGCGTCCCCGGCGAGCGGATCGCCGAGCCAGGCCCACTGGTTGCCGTTGCGGTCGAGTTCGTAGGCCAGCCCCCGGGCCTCGGCCTGCGCGCGGAACCAGGCGCGGCAGTCGGCGTCGGCGGCGGTCCAGGCGTACCGCCGGTAGCCGCCGCTGCCGGAGTCGCGCCCGAGCGGCGCGAGTTCGCGCCACATCTCCTGGAAGGAGGGTGGCCGGCGGGCGTCCCCCTGGGCACCCTCGGCGTGCCCCGGCTCGGGAGGGAGTGACGCGGTCACTCGCCCTCCCGCATCGGGACACGGACGTCGCGCTCGTCGGCGACCGCTTCCGCGATGTCGTAGCCCGCGTCGACATGGCGGATGACGCCCATGCCCGGGTCGTTGGTCAGGACGCGGCGGATCTTCTCGCCCGCGAGCTCCGTGCCGTCGGCCACCGAGACCTGGCCTGCGTGGATGGAGCGGCCCATGCCGACGCCGCCGCCGTGGTGGAGGGAGACCCAGGAGGCGCCGGAGGCGACATTGACCATGGCGTTGAGGAGCGGCCAGTCGGCGATGGCGTCGGAGCCGTCGAGCATGGCCTCGGTCTCGCGGTACGGGGAGGCGACCGAGCCGCAGTCCAGGTGGTCACGCCCGATGACCAGCGGGGCGGCGAGTTCACCGGAGGCGACCATGTCGTTGAAACGCTCGCCCGCCTTGTCGCGCTCGCCGTAGCCGAGCCAGCAGATCCGGGCCGGCAGGCCCTGGAAGTGGACGCGTTCGCCCGCCATCTTGATCCAGCGGTGGAGGGATTCGTTCTCCGGGAAGAGGTCGAGGATCGCCTTGTCCGTCTTGTGGATGTCGGACGCCTCGCCGGAGAGCGCCGCCCAGCGGAACGGGCCCTTGCCCTCGCAGAAGAGTGGCCGGATATAGGCGGGTACGAAGCCGGGGAAGGCGAAGGCCCTTTCGTATCCGGCGAGTTGGGCTTCGCCGCGGATGGAGTTGCCGTAGTCGAAGACCTCGGCGCCCGCGTCCATGAAGCCGACCATCGCCTCGACGTGCCGGGCCATGGACTCACGGGCGCGCTGGGTGAAGTCGGCGGGCTTCTCGGCGGCGTACGAGGCCATCTCGTCGAAGTCGACGCCGAGCGGCAGATAGGCCAGCGGGTCGTGGGCGGAGGTCTGGTCCGTGACGATGTCGACGGGGGCGCCCTCGGCGAGCATCCGGGGCAGCAGCTCCGCCGCGTTGCCGAGCAGGCCGATGGAGAGCGGCCGGCGCGCGTCGCGCGCCTCGGTCGCCAGCTGGAGCGCGTGCTCCAGGCTGTCGGCCCGTACATCGAGATAGCGGTGCTCGATCCGGCGCTCGATGGCACGCGGGTCGCAGTCGATACAGATCGCGACCCCGTCGTTCATGGTGACGGCCAGCGGCTGGGCGCCGCCCATGCCGCCCAGTCCGGCGGTGAGGGTGATGGTCCCGGCGAGCGTCCCGCCAAACTTCTTGGCGGCGACGGCGGCGAACGTCTCGTACGTGCCCTGGAGGATGCCCTGCGTGCCGATGTAGATCCAGGATCCGGCCGTCATCTGCCCGTACATGGTGAGCCCGAGGGCCTCCAGGCGCCGGAACTCCTCCCAGTTCGCCCAGTCGCCGACCAGGTTGGAGTTGGCGAGCAGCACGCGCGGCGCCCACTCGTGGGTCTGCATCACCCCGACCGGACGGCCGGACTGGACGAGCATCGTCTCGTCCTGCTTGAGGGTGCGGAGCGTCCGCACCATCGCGTCGAAGGAGCGCCAGTCGCGGGCGGCCTTGCCGGTGCCGCCGTAGACGACGAGCTTGTCCGGGTGTTCGGCGACCTCGGGGTCCAGGTTGTTCTGGAGCATGCGGAGGGCGGCTTCCTGCTGCCATCCCAGGGCGCTCAGTTCCGTACCGCGCGGAGCCCGTACGGGCCGGGGTCCTGACATGGCGATGCCTCCTCCGTGGTGAATCCGCCGGGGTGAATCCACCGACTGATTTGTTGGCCAATCTATTCACATCTTGTCCGGATGAATACTTGTAGTCAACAGCTGCGTGACCGGTCCACGGATGATTGGCTGGCACGCATGCCTTCGGTTCAGCACAACGGTCGCACCACCCCGCACGGCACGGACGGCTCCGCGGACGGCGGTACGAGCGCGGCCCCCGGCGCCGCGGCCCGCCGGGACCTCGCCGTACGGGCCGCCGTGGCGCAGGGTCTGATCAGCGAGTCCGAGCCCGTCGTCGCCCTGCTCGACGTGGCCGGAATCCGCGCCTCCGCCGCCGCGCTCCGTACCGCCTTCGACGAGGTCACCGCCCCGGGCACCGCGGTTCTGCACGCCTTCGCGGTGAAGGCCGCGCCCCTGGTGGCCGTGGTGCGCCTGCTCGGCGAACAGGGCATCGGCGCCGAGGTCGCCAGCGCGGGTGAGCTGGCCCTCGCCCGCGCGGCGGGCGTACGGCCCGAGCACACCGTCCTCGACTCCCCCGCCAAGACCACCGCCGAGCTGCGCGAGGCCCTCGCGCTCGGCATCGCGGTCAACGCGGACAACCCCCAGGAGCTGGACCGGCTCGACGCCCTCATCGGCTCCGGCACACGACCGGGCTCTGGGACGGGCGCACGACCGGGCTCGGGAACGGATTCAGGGACGGGTTCGGCGACGGGTTCCGGACCGGTCGCCTCCCCGCTCGGGCTGCGGATCAACGCGCAGGTCGGCGGCGGATCCATCGGCGCCCTCTCCACCGCGACCGCCACCTCCAAGTTCGGGATCGCGCTGCGCGACGAGGGCGCCCGCGCCTGGATCGTCCAGGCGTTTCTGGACCGCCCCTGGCTGACCCGGCTGCACACCCACTCCGGCTCGCAGGGCGTCCCGCTGGAGCGTATGGCCGAGGGCGTACGGACGGTGTACGAACTGGCGGAGGAGATCAACGAGGCGGCCGGCCACCGGCAGATCGACACCCTCGACATCGGCGGCGGTCTCCCGGTCAACTTCGGCTCGGACGAGGAGACACCGACGTACGCGGCCTACGCCCGACTGCTGAGGGAGACCGTCCCCGGTCTGCTGGACGGCCGCTACGGACTGGTCACCGAATTCGGCCGTTCTCTGCTCGCCAAGCACGGCACGGTCCTCGCGCGCGTCGAATACGCCAAGTCCGCGGGTGGCCGCCCGATCGCGGTGACCCACGCGGGCGCGCAGGTCGCCACCCGTACCGTCTACGACCCCGCCTCCTGGCCGCTGCGCATCGCCGCGTACGACGCCGGGGGACGGCCCAGGACAGGCCCCGCCGTGGCCCAGGACATCGCGGGCCCGGCCTGTTTCGCGGGCGACCTGCTCGCCGAGAACCGGCCCGTGCCGCTGCTTGAGCAGGGCGATCTGGTGGCCGCCCTCGACACCGGCGCGTACTACTTCTCCAACCACTACGCCTACAACAGCCTGGCCAGGCCGGGCATCCACGGCTTCGTGGCGGCGCCCGGCGGGGCCGGCGGCGGGGTGCGCTTCGCGACCGTACGAGCCGCGCAGACGGTCGAGGAGATCGTCACCGAGTCGGGCGGCGGATACGCCGACGCGCTCCTCCTGGACGACTGACCCGGGCCGGGGCGACCGAGAGCACCGACCCGACCGGGACGGCCGGAACTGGCCACTCCCCCGCGGCCCGGCACGCATGTTCCGATGGAAAATGCCAGAACCTCCTCCCCCCGCACGGACGATGCGTAATCTCACGGTCACTGCCGCACAAGAGTGCGCCCGCACGCCCGGCTGGGAGGGGAGTCCGCGTGCCCGGAATCGACGCGTGCCTACTGGAGGCCATGAACCTGCCGGGAGCGCGCGGAGCGGCGATCGTGGACTGGACGAGCGGTCTCGCGCTCGGCACGGCGGGGGAAACGCCCAACGGCGACCATGAGGCGACCGCCGCCGAGACGGCCGAACTGGCCAGGGCCGCCGCGGAGTACACGGCGTTCGCTCCCGCCGCCGCGGCCGGCCACGAGGGCCCACCCGTCGAGGACCTCATCGTCACCACCCGTACCGGCTACCACCTCCTGAGCTTCGTCGAGACGACGTTCGACAGCAGCGTCTTCCTCCATCTCTGGCTCGACCGCGACACCGGAAACCTCGCCCTGGCCCGATTACGGCTGGGACAGCTCGCCGAACGGCTGGTGCTGGGATGACGGCGGCGGCGCACTCCACGGTCTCCCCGATGCTCGTCCGGCTGGCCGGCGAGCGCGCCACCGGAGCGCTCCTGCGCGACCACGGCACGCTCTATCTCGCCGACGGCCGCGTCGTGCACGCGGAGAGCCCCGCCGCCCCCGGGATCGACGTCCTGCTCACCGCCGGCGGCCGGCTGCCGCGCACGGGCTGGGAGGAGGCGGTCGACCGGGCGGGCGCACGCCGCGAGGTCGGCCGGTTCCTGGTCGACAGCGGCCGGATCGGCGGCGGCGAGCTGGAGATCTGCCATCTGGGCGCGCTGTTCGACGCCGCCTACTTCGCGCTCGCCCCCGGCAGCGGGCCCACCCGCTTCCGCTCCGGCGTCGCGCACTGGATCGGCCCCGTACGGCCCGTCTCCGCGTCCGCCGTCGAGCGCGAGACCCGGCGCCGGCGCGAACTCCTCGACCAGGTCTGGCCGTACGCGGCCGTGGACACCGCGCCCGTACGGACGCGCGAACCGGCGCCGGGCCAGGCGGTCACCCGCCGCCGGCGGGCGCTGCTGGAGCTGGCGGACGGCGTACGGACACCGCTGGCCATCGCCTGGACCCTGGGCAGACCCGCGTTCCACACCCTGCTGGACATCCGCCGGCTGGCCGCGGCCGGACTGGTCGAGACGCCCGCCGAACCGGCGGCGGCCACGCCCGCGGCGGTCCCCTCCTGGGTGGGCACCGCCGTGGGCGTGGCCGACCCGGACATCGACCTGTTACGCCGGCTCCGCGACGCCCTGGAGGCAAGCCTGTGACTCCCCGTTCCATCCACCGGGCCCGGACGCGTGCGTCCGATGTCGTGCCGGACCACGCCACGCCGTCATGAGGCGCGCGCTGCGGGCACGTGCCGAGAGGAGACAGCTGATGACGGCGGAAGCCGAGGTACTGGCCGAGCTGAGGCGCCTGCGGGCCCGCCTCCCGCAGCTCACCGGCGCGCTCGCGGCCAGTACCGACGGTCTGGTGCTGGCCCAGGACACGGCCGAGGTCGAGGCGGAGGGGGTGGCCGCGCTCACCGCCGCCGCGCTGGGCGTCGCCCTGCGCCTCACGGACACGGATTCCGGGAGCTGCTGATCCGGGGCGAACTGGGGTACGTCGCGACGTACGCGGCGGGCGCCTCGGCGGTGCTGACGCTCCTGGCGGAGCCCCGGATCAATGTGGGCCGGCTCCATCTGGAGGCCCGGCGGTCCAGCACCCGGATCGGCGAACTGGTCGACGAGGCCCTGGAACGGCTGGAGAACGCCTGACCCATGACAGCCCCCACCCCACGCGGAACACGCGTTACCCGGGCCCCGGGGACCTCCCGGACCGCCCGCACCGGACGGAAAGGAAGTGCGACATCCATGGCCAACACCGAAGCCGCCCTCAAGCAGGCCACCACCGTCATCGACGGCGCCCTGGGAGCCGCCCTCGTCGACTACTCCAGCGGCATGGCCCTCGGCACGGTCGGCGGCGGCAAGGACCTCGATCTGACGGTGGCCGCGGCCGGCAACACCGATGTGGTCCGGGCCAAGGTCCGCGCCATGGAACTGCTCGGCATGAAGGACGAGATCGAGGACATCCTGATCACCCTCGGCAACCAGTACCACCTGATACGGCTGCTCAAGGGGCGTGGCAACAACGGTCTGTTCCTCTATCTGGCGCTGGACAAGTCGCGGGCGAACCTCGCGATGGCCCGTCACCAGCTGATGAGAATCGAAGCCGAGCTGGAGGTCTGAGCGGCCCGCGCGGGCACTCGCGTCACGCACGGCCCGCGCCGCCGATCGACCGCGCCGGTGTTCAGCGGCGACGCCGTGCCCCGCCGGGCACGGCGTCACCGGCCGCGGTCCCCGTGGTCCGGTAGCCCTTGACCTTCGTGCCCACGGGGTGCCCGGTGCTCACCCAGTCGGTACGTACCCACACCAGCACGTCGTCCCGGCGCTCCCGGCGCCCCAGCCAGGCCGCCTTGAGCCACAGCCCGACGCCCACACCCGCCAGGGCCGGGCCCCCGGCACCGGGCAGCGCGAACGAACTCCCCACCGCGACGAGGAAGGCGGCCAGCAGCCACCAGCGGTTCGCCCGGCGCCAGTTCCTCACCGTCACGGCGCGGTCCTGGAGGAAGTCGAACTTCCCCGCCCGCTCGGCACGGTCCGCCCACTCGGTGTACCGGCGCCGCCGTACGAGCGCGACCACCGCCGCGCACACCACGAACAGCGCCGCTCCGGTGTAGCCGCCGATCCTGCGCCCGGTCAGTCCGGGGAGCAGGACACCGATCCCGGTGGCGAGGACCCCCAGCCACCAGAGCGGGACCGCACCGGCCCGTACGATCACGGCCACCCGTGCCAGAGACTGCCCTCCGCGCCCCACGATCCGCCTCCTCAAGCCTGTGTTGTGGCGCGCAGACTAATGAGGTTCTCTGAGCATTTCCTGAGAATGAGCGATCTGAGGCAGCCGCAGCCGCTCGCGACCACCACCGCCCCGGCCCGGGGTGTCCGCTCGGGCCGGGGCATTCGGTGCGCGGCCCGGTCAGCTCAGAGCACGGCCAGGTAGAACCCTGAGGCCCTACCGCCGCCGTTGGCGTCGTATGTGGCCACCAGGACGCCCTTTCCGTTCGCGCAGCCGCCCGCGATGGCGCGAAGGGTGGTGCCGATGCCGTCACGCGGGGTGGCCTCGACGATGGCCCTGGACAGGTCCACGTCGGGGTTACTGATCTCGACGCAGAAGGTGTGCCCCGCCGGCTTCCTCACGGCCGCGACGTCCTTGGCGTGCACGATTGTCCCGTCGGCGTTGACCAGCGCTCCAGCCTGGGCGTAAGGCGCCTGGGATGATCCCCCAGGGGCCGCGATCGCCATTCCACCGGCCACGGCGACACCTGCCGCACACAGGCCGGCGACCGTGATCCCGATCGCTCGCATCCTCGAATTCGAACGCATACCCACTACCTCCATGCCATGAAATTCGACAACTGAACAGAAGAAACCTTAGCGGGCAAAACTCCGATTTCACGCACCGTGTCATCAGCCAGAAATTAGTCGCATTCCACGCTAATAGCATTGGCAGCTAAAGCGCCGCAATCGGATCTCGTCGAATTCGCTCACCACATTGCCCTGGCGGCCATTGCCAGTTTCTCGGGCTCTCGCCGGACTTTGGTTGTCGCCGGGTGCTTCACCGCCTGGTTCGTCCTCGCGCCGGCCGTCCTCCACGTCAGGGGTGGGCGCGGCAGAGAAGCCGTTCGACGGGCTTACGTCGCTGCTTCCGGCCGGGGCGACTACGTCACCCCTTGATGGGGTTGAACGACAAGCTGATACCCGCGTCCCCGAACCGTCCCGTATGGGAGCCAGTCAGCCGCGTCCAACACGCGCCCGCGCACCGAGGCTGGTATCGAGACCATCGAGGCGGGACGGCACAGCCCGCCGCCGCGTCCGCACCGTACGAGGAGGGAATGTCCCTGTGACCACCAAGAACGTCACCGTCAACCGCGCCGCCCTCGGGCACCGCATCTCCTACGCGCTGCGTCACCCCGACCGCGTGCCGCGCCATCTGGTCCGCGCCGCCCGCGACGCGTGGCTGCGGCACCGCCGGCCGGACCACATCGCGTACTACCGCGCGGTGATGCGGTCCGACACCCGCGCCGACCCGGACGCGGCGGTCGGCAGCCGCAGCCATGAGCGGTGGCTGGCGTTGGGCGCGATGCAGTTCGACTATCTGCTCGGCCACGGTCTGCGCCCCGAGCACCGGATGCTGGAGATCGGGTGTGGCAATCTGCGGGCGGGCTGGCGGTTCATCAGACACCTGGAGCCCGGCCACTATTACGGCATCGACATCTCCCCCGACATCCTCGCCGCCGCGCAGGACACGATGGTGCGCCAGGGACTGCGGAACCGGCTGCCGACGCTGACCCCGGTCCGCGATCTGACCCTGCGCTTCCTGCCCGACGCGCACTTCGACGTCGTGCACGCGCACAGCGTCTTCTCACACTCCCCGCTCACGGTCATCGAGGAGTGCTTCGCCAATGTCGGCCGGGTGATGGCCCCGGGCGGCTGGTTCGACTTCACCTTCGACCGCACCGAGGGCACGGAGCACCAAGTCCTGCGGGAGGACTTCTACTACCGCACCGAGACGCTGATCGCCCTGGCCGAGAAGCACGGCCTGGCGGCCCGCTTCATGACCGACTGGGAGGAGCTGCCGCACGGCCAGTCCAAGATCCGCGTCACCCACGGCCCGTCCTGAAGGGCCCCTGGCTGGACGCGTCCTGACGGGACATCGTTTGACCTCACCGGACAACCTTACGGCTTGAGGAAACCGCGATCCCTCAACAGGCGTCAGAGAGACAGGACGCCCGAGCGGACGGCGTTGACGAAGGTCTGCCAGGGCGCGGACGCGAAGACGACGGTGCCACGTGCACGGTCCTTGGTGTCACGAACAGCCTGACGGCCGGTACGCAGTTGGCCTCGCTCGACGCAGCCGTTGTCACTGCCGCTGTATGTGCTCTTGTGCCAGCGCGCACCATCGAACTCGTCGGAGGTCACGATCCACTGCCCTAGATGAGATCCCGGATGTACTTCTCGGACGCGGATGGCGAGAGGGCTGCGGCTGTGAACTCGTCCCACACGCGCGTGTACACCTGAACGTCAGTCCGCTGTTCCAACAACGTACCACCGGTGACGTGCTCCAACCATGCGACGTCGATGGAGGGTTCGCCCCGGAGCGAGAAGAGGGTGAACGGCGCGTACTGCTCGGCCGGGATCGACGCGTCGAGCGGCAGAATCTGGATGTTGACGTTGTTCCGCCCACTCATTTCGAGCAGATACTCAAGCTGCTCCCGCACCAGCGCCTTGGACCTGCTGATGCGGTGGAGTACGGGCGCCTCGATGATCGAACGCAGCCGGAAGTCCAGGTGGGAGTCGAGGAGTTCCTTCCGCCTGATGCGGGTTTCGACAAGCGGACCGACCTTCTCCGCCGGGTGACGGGCCTCGAAGATCTCCCTCATGTACGCCTCGGTCTGGAGCTGCCCGGGAATCACCGACGGGTCGTACTCACGGACCAACTCCGAGTCGGCCTCGAGCGTCAGGTAGTCCCGAAGTGTGTCGTGCAGCAAGGGGCCTTGGCTGCTCCACCAGTCGACCTTGTGGATCTCCTTGGCGAGCCGCTTGATGCTCGCGATGTACGCCTCGTCCTCGATCCCGTAGAACTCCAGCAGGACCGTCAGATCCAGCGGCCTTATCCCGCGCTTGCCGTTCTCGATCTGCGAGATCTTCGGCTGCCCGCACTGCAATTTGTCGGCGACATCCTGGACTTTGTAATCCCGTTCGACACGGAGTCGCCTCAACTCGTTGCCGAGCCGCTTGCTGCGCATCGTGGGCATATCGCTGTGAGCCATGGCCACATGGTGACGCGATCACCACTCGACGCACAGCCCGTATGAGACATGTTCACCCCCAAGAAAAACACCCTGTGGAATATCTTGCCCCTGCACCACTTCACCGGCCATCATCATTCCGTAACGCGGCGCACCAACTTGGTGACTCGCCGTTGTCCACCGTGCTGCCCGCATGGCAGCGCCCAGGAGGAGCCATGGTGAACGTGGCCGGTATCGAACGGGAACTGCGACTCAGCCTCACCGTGCGGCCCGAGGAGCTGAGACATATCCGCCGCGACCTGGCCACCTGCCTGGATTCGTGGGGGTACGGGGCCGTCTCCGACACCGCCGTACTCGTCGTCATAGAGCTGCGACGAACGTCTACAAGCACGCCGGCGGCCGGTGCGACCTTCTCGTCATCCCCGTCGAACCGCGCCTGCTCATCACGGTCAGTGATGCCCTCATGGCCGTACCGGCCAGGCGCGAGGTGTCCGCCGGTGCCGAGGACGGGCGCGGGCTGGTTCTGATCGATGGGCTGACGGAGCACTGGGAAACCGTGCTCACCGCGTCGGGCAAGGACATCAGGTGCTCGATTCACTTACCGTCCGCCGTCAGGACGATGACCGCAACAACCGCGACCTCGACCGCGACCGCGACCGCGAAGGGCTGACCATGGCCGTCGACGAGCGGGCCGTCTTCAAAGAGCTGAACAGCTACCTGCACCGTCATCCCGACGAAACCGGGGCCCTCATGCCGCTGTTCGACTCGATGCTCGACCACGCGCACCAGGGGACCTGTCCCCACAGGAGTCGCTGCCCTGTCATCAGGTCCGGAGCCGTTCTGGTGAATGAACGCGGGCGGGCGCTGACCCTGCGGCACGGTGCCGGATGGGGTTTCGCCGAGGGCGCTCCCGAGATCACGGATCTCACACTCCGTCAGACCGCCACGCGCGTGCTGGCCGAGTGCGCGGGGGTTCTCGACCTGTGGCCCGTACCCGGGGCCGAAGGCCCGGTCGCGATCGACGTCTCGCGCACCGCGCACACGTTCCGCGCACGCGGTACGGCTTCCGGTACTTGTTCCGAGTCCGTTCCGGGGTCCTCCTGCGCACCTTGACGCAGTTGGGCCAGGCGCGTTGGATCTCGCTCGACGCAGTCGGACCCCCGCTTCTCAGCGCGCGCCTCAAAGAACGGCTGGCGGTTACGGTATGAGCCCGCGCGCCCAGCAAGTCGGTTACGTCATCGCGGTGCTGACCGTCGGAGCCTCCCTCACCATCGCGGTCTGGCGCGGCTGATCCGACACGGCCACTGGTCGCCCGGCCGCACGGCGAGACCATGGGCTGCGCCGGTCTGAAGGAGGTCGCCGCCTGCAATGACGAGCCGTACGCCCATCACTGGTTCGAGAAGCGGATCACGCCGACGACATCGGCGTGAGGCTTCCGGCGGAAGTGGAGGCGGGCGCGGGGACGGTGGCCACGGCTGCCAGCGGCTTGGCGTAGCAGCGGCTCAGCTCGTCGAAGCGGTAGTGGCCGAACTTGGCGCAGAGCTCGTAGCCGCTGGACATGTAGAGGGAGATCGCCTCCGGCTGTTTGGTGCCGGTCTCCAGGACCATCCGGACGCGGCCCGCCGCGCGGGCGTCGTCCTCCAGGGCGGCAAGCACCCGCCGGGAGAGGCCACGGCCGCGCGCCTCCGGGACCACGTACATGCGCTTGATCTCCGCGTCACCGTCCGCGTACCCCTGGTCGTTCGCGTCCTGAGCGCGCCAGCCACCGGTGGCGACCGGGGTGTCCTGGTCGTCGTAGACGATCAGGTACAGGCCCTGTGGAGGCTCGAACATGGTCGGGTCGAGGGGCGTGACGTCGCCCTCGTCCCCGTATCGCGCGGCGTACTCCAGCTGCACGCGATCGTTGAGCTTGACGGCGTCGGGGTGACCGAAGGAGACATGACGAATATTCATGCGCCATATCGTAGTTCTATGCGATCAATGTGCGAGTGACTTTCGTCCCACCGCCCGCGGCCCTCTCGGCCACTCCCCTGACTCCACGACCACTCCCTTACTCCACGAACAGCCCCCGCACCGCCGCCCGCGCGTCGAACTCCTCCAGCCGCGCCTGCGCGTCCGGCAGCCCGTCGCACATCGCCTCCAGCAGCACCCGCCCCAGCAGCATCGGCGCGCACGCCGTGTCGAAGGCGAGACCCGTACCGACCGCCGCCGGGATCAGCAGGTCGCTGTGGACGGCGACCGGCGCGAACGCCGAGTCGGCGACCGTCACGACCGTCAGCCCGGTCGACCGCGCGTACGCCAGCGCGTCCACGACCTCCTTCGGATGGCGTGGCAGCGCGAAGCAGAGCAGCGTGCTGGCGCCCGCGGCGCCGGCCGCGTCGATCCGGTCGGCGAGCATCGTGCCGCCCTCGTCCAGCAGCCGTACGTCCGGATGGACCTTCGCCGCGAAGTAGGCGAAGCCGCGTGCCTGTGAGGAGGCGGCGCGCAGGCCGAGTACCGGCAGGGGACGGGAGGCGGCGAGCAGTCGGCCGGCCTGTTCGACGGGGCCGGGATCGGCGAGCAGTTCGGCCAGCTGGCGCAGGTTCTCGATCTCGCCGCGTACGGCCTGCTGGTACTCGTTGTACGCGGACGCGCCCTCCTCCGGGCCGGCGGGCGCGACATCGCGCAGATGTCTGCGCAGCGCCGGGTAGCCGTCGAAGCCGAGCGCGACCGCGAAGCGGGTGACGGACGGCTGGCTGACTCCCGCCAGCTCCGCCAGCTCGACACTCGACAGGAAGGGCGCGTCCGCGGGCCGCCGCACCATGCTGTGCGCGATGCGCCGCTGAGTGGGGGTCAGCCGGTGGCCCTCGAAGAGCTGTTGGAGTCGGGCGGCAGGGCTGTCGCTCATGCGATCCCTCTTGTCGGTTCGGTCGGGGCGGCCATCGTCGGGCCGACCGTGGTCCGGCCGGTCACGAGATCCGTGGCCAGGTCCATGAACCGGTCGAGCAGCGCGGCGGCGGCTGTCACATCATCGGTCAACGGCCGGTCGGCGGCCTCGTCCTGGAGTACGGTCTCGGCCAGTTCGAAGGCCCTGCCGACCGGAAGCCCGGGATCCGGTCGCAGTCCGCGCTGGCGCAGGGCCCGTACGGCGGCGACCAGTTCGCAGCCGACGACCAGCCGGTACGCACTCCCCAGGCGCAGGGTCTGACGTGCGGCGAGCGAGGCGAAGCTCGCCTGTTCCTCCACGCCACGGGACAGTACCGCGTGCCCGAGCGAGGCCGGCGCGGAGAACGCCCGCAGATCGCCGAGGGCCGCCCCGGCCGCGTACTCCAGGATCATCACCCCGGAGCTCGCGGGCTCGGCGTCGGCGAGGAAGGGCCGCAGTCGCGTGAAGGCGGGCTCGTTGAGCGCGGAGAGCCGGGAGGTGGAGAGCCGCGCCGTCTGCACGAGCGAGAGCCTGAAGTGGTCGAGCGCCAGCGCCACCTGGGCCAGATAGAACCCGCCGTGGTGGTATGCGGCGGGGATCGGGTCCGCCTCCGTGCCGGGGCGGATCAGCGGGTTCTCGGCGGCGGCGTTGATCTCGACGGCGAGGGCGTTCTCCAGCGCGTCGGCGGCGTCACGCGCCGGGCCGTGGATCTGCGGGACACAGCGGAAGCCGTACGGGTCCTGGATCCGGCCGAGGGGCGGTCCCGGCCGTTCGGGGGCGCCGAGGATGGCCCGCATGTCCGCGGCGACGGCGTACGAGCCGGGGTGCGGGCGCGCGGCGTGCACGGGCTCCGCGTACGCCTCGTACGAGCCGTCGACGGCCAGCAGGGAGAGCGCGGCGACCAGTTCGGTGGCGGCGGTGAGCCGGCGCAGTTCGTGGAGGGCGAGCGCGGACTGCCCGAGGGTGAGGGCGTTGCTGCTGATCAGGGCGAGGGCGTCGTTGTTGTCGAGGGACTGTGCGTCGGGCGCCGGGCCGCCCTGCCAGGGATGTTCACCGGCGAGGGCCAGCCCCATCTGGGCGAGGGCGGCGATGTCGCCCGTGCCGACCGAGCCGAACTCGTTCACCACGGGGTACGCGCCGGACTCCAGCGCCTCGCAGAGGGCGGTGATGACGGTCGGCCGCAGTCCGGCGCCGCCGGCGAGGAGTTGGTTGGCCCGTACGGCGAGCATGGCGCGGACCTCGCGGGCGGGCAGGGGGTCGCCGATGGCGCCGGCGTGGCTGCGCAGCAGCCGCAGTCCGTGGTCGGCGGCGGCCTCGGTGGGCACGGCCTCGGTGCGGTTGGCGCCGACGCCGGTGGAGCGCCCGTAGACCCGGCCGGAGGCGGCCAGCTCGCGCGCGACGTGCCAGCTCTGTTCGGCACGCTTCATCGCGTCGGTTCCGGGTACCGGACGAGCGGCGCCGTCGGCCAGGCGTACGACATCGATCACCGGGAGGCTCTGTCCGTCCAGGACGACGATGGCCGTGCTCGGGGTGGTGCGCGAGGCCGACGGGTCCATCATGTGGGACGACATCATGCGCGAACGCCTCCTTATCGGACGCTATGTCTTGCCCTGCGGCCATCCGTAACGAGTGATTTACCCGGGGGCATTGACAATCTATTCAGACAACGAGAACTCTGCATGACTATATGCAGCCGGGCAAGGGACGCGGGGCAAGGGACGACTGATGATCAAATTCGACGCGGTGAACAAACGCTTCCCCAACGGCACCACGGCGGTTCACGACCTCACGCTGGAGATGCCGGAGGGCGGGATCACCGTCCTGGTCGGCTCTTCGGGCTGCGGCAAGACCACCACCCTCCGCATGATCAACCGGATGGTCGACCCGACGTCCGGGACCATCCGGCTCGGCGGCCGGGACGTGCTCGAACAGGACGCCGCCGAGCTGCGGCGCGGTATCGGCTACGTGATCCAGCAGTCGGGCCTCTTTCCACACCGTACGGTTCTCGACAACATCGCGACCGTGCCGCTGCTGCTCGGCTGGGGCCGCAAGAAGGCCCGCGCGCGGGCCGCGGAGCTGCTGGAGACGGTCGGGCTGACCGCCGAGGCGGGCAAGCGCTACCCGCACCAGCTCTCCGGCGGCCAGCAGCAGCGCGTCGGGGTGGCCAGGGCGCTGGCGGCCGATCCGCCGGTGCTGCTGATGGACGAGCCGTTCGGCGCGGTCGACCCGGTCGTACGGACCCAGCTCCAGGACGAGCTGATCCGCCTCCAGCGCGAGCTGAACAAGACCATCGCGTTCGTCACCCACGACATCGACGAGGCGGTACGGCTCGGCGACCGGATCGCCGTCTTCCGGACCGGCGGCCACCTCGTGCAGTGCGCCGCCCCCGCCGAGCTGCTGGCCCGCCCGGCGGACGACTTCGTCGCGGACTTCCTCGGCGCGGAGCGCGAGCTGAAGCTGCTCTCGCTGACGACGCTCGCCGAGGTCCCGCTCCAGCGGGCCACGACGGTACGGGAGGACGCGCCGGTGCCCCCGGCCGGTTCGGGACCCCATCTGGTCGTCTCCGCGAGGAACGAGCCGCTGGGCTGGCTCGACCCGTACGCCAGGGACGCCGCCTCTCCCGCCGCCCCGCTCACGCCCGTACGGCCGCTGCGCGACACCGACTCCCTGCTCGCCGCGGTGAACGAGTCGATCGCGTCCCCGGCCGGTCTGATAGCCCGGGTCGACGCCGACGGGGTGCTGACCGGGGTCACCTCGCGCGAGGCGATCCACGAGCACGCGGGCCGCAGGCACCAGGAGGCGGCGCGGGCGGCCGTGCACCTCACCGGGGCAACGGCCCGGTCGGAGACCACCGCCGACTCGGAGACCACCGCCCCCTCCGAGACCACCGCCGACTCCGGCACCACCGCCGACTCCGGGACCACCGCCCCCTCCGAGACCACCGCCCCCTCCGAGACCACCGCCGACTCCGGCACCACCGCCCTGTCGAAGACCCCGGGCGGGACCGAATGACCATCGAGTGGGCGTGGATATCCGACCACGCGGGCGATCTCACCACCCTCACCCTCTCCCATCTCCAGGCCGCCCTGACCGCCGTGCTCCTCGGCCTGCTGATCTCGCTCCCGCTGGCGGTCCTCGCCCATCGCGTCCGGCCGCTGCGCGGCTTCCTCCTCGGGCTCTCCAACGTCCTGTTCACGATCCCGTCCATCGCGGTCTTCGTCCTGCTGCTGCCCGTCTCCGGGCTGACCAGGACCACCACCGTCATCGGCCTGACGATCTACACGCTGGTCGTCCTGCTGCGGAACACCGTCGAGGGGCTGGACTCCGTCCCGGCCAAGGCGCGTGAGGCCGCCGTCGCCATGGGCACGCGCCCGCTGCGTACGCTCCTCACCGTCGAACTGCCCCTCGCGCTCCCCGTGATCATGGCGGGCGTACGGATCGCCACCGTCATGTCCATCTCGCTGGTCAGCGTCGCGACCTATATCGGCGACGGCGGCCTCGGCCAGCTCTTCACCGACGGCTTCCAGCGCGATTTCCCCACCCCGGTGGTCGTCGGCGTCGTTCTGACCCTGCTGCTCGCACTGGTCGCGGACGCCCTGCTGGTGGCCGTGCAGTACGTGCTCACCCCCTGGACGAGACAGCGGCACCCGAAGAGCGGGAAGGCCTGACATGTACGAACTCTTCAAGGACCTCGGCTCCTGGCTGGTGTCGAGCGAGCAGTGGACGGGCCCGGACGGCATCGGTCACCGCCTCGCCGAGCACCTCCAGTACTCGCTGATCGCGACCCTCATCGCCGCGGTGATCGCGCTGCCCGTCGGGCTGCTCATCGGGCACACCGGCCGGGGCGCGTTCCTCGCCATCAACCTCGCCTCGTTCGGCCGGGCCCTGCCCACGGTCGGGCTCGTCGTGCTGGTCTTCCTGGCCAGCGGGCTGTCCATGACTCCGGTGTACGTGGCGCTGGTGGCCCTCGCCATCCCCTCCATCGTGACCAATACGTACGCGGGGATGACCGCGGTCGACCCGGAGGTGAAGGACGCGGCCAGGGGCCAGGGCATGCGCGGCCGTCAGGTGCTCCTCCAGGTCGAGATCCCGCTCGCGCTGCCGCTGATCATGACCGGGCTGCGGCTCGCGCTGATCCAGGTGGTGGCGACGGCGACCATCGCCGCGTACGTCAGTTTCGGCGGGCTCGGCCGGTACGTCTTCGACGGCCTGGCCCAGCGCGACCTGGTCCAGGTACTGGGCGGAGCCGTGCTGGTCGCGGTCGTCGCCGTGGTCCTCGATCTGGCGCTGTCAGGGCTTCAGCGCGTCCTCTTCCGCCACCGCACCGCCGCCTAGGAGACCACTCCCGTGACCTCGAACTCACCCATGACCCCGCACACGAACTCACCGATCAATCGCCGGAAGGTCCTCGGCGGGCTGTTCGCCGCGGCCTCCGTCCCCGCGCTCGCCGCGTGCAGCAGCGGGATCACCTCCCTCGACGGCCAGGGCAGCGGCGGCGGGAGCGGCGGCGGCTCCAGCGCGGACGGCATCATCATCGGCACCGCCAACTTCACCGAGAACCAGATCCTCGGTTACCTCTACGCGGCCGCGCTCGGCGCCGCCGGGGTGAAGACGAAGGTCCGTCCCAACCTCGGCACCCGCGAGATCCTCATCCCCGCGCTCAAGGGCGGCGACATCGATCTGCTCCCCGAGTACCAGGGCGCGCTGCTGCACTACCTGGACCCCAAGGCGACCGCCACGGAGGAGGGCGAGATGCAGAACGCCCTCGCCGTCGTCCTCCCCGCCGGCCTCCAGATCCTCCCGTACGGGAAGGCCGAGGACTCCGACGCCTTCGCCGTCACCCGCGAGACCGCCGACAGATTCGGCCTCAGGACACTGGCGGATCTGACGAAGCAGAACGGCAAGCTCGTCATCGGCGCGGCGCCCGAGGTGAAGAAGCGGGTCGTCGGGGTCGTCGGGCTCAAGGACGTGTACGGCGTGGAGTTCAAGGAGTTCAAGTCGCTGGACTCCTCGGGACCGCTGGTCAAGGGCGCGTTGAAGAAGGGCGATGTGGATGTCGCCAATCTCTTCACCACGGACACGGACATCGCCGCCGAGGGCTGGGTGGTCCTCGCCGACCCCAAGAACCTCGTCCCCGGCCAGCACATCGTCCCGCTGATCGCCGACCGCAAGGCCGACTCCACCGTGCGCAAGGCGCTGGCGCGGCTGGGCAACGCCCTGACGACCGAGGCCCTGACGGAGCTCAACCGCCAGGTGGACAAGGACAAGAAGGACCCGGAGGATGTCGCGAACACCTGGGCGGCGGACCACGGCCTGAGGAATTCCTCAGGGAAAAACGGGGGCTAGCCCCCATGCGTGAGGACGTCCCGCTTCGTACCGTGGCCGTATGGAAGCCCGCGACCCTGAGCTCAAGAAGGAGCTCGACGCCACCCTTCAGGCCCGTAATGAGCTGGGGGCGGACTACGAGCCCGCACTGATCGAATCGTTCCTCGAAAAGGTGGAGCAGCGCATGGACGGGATGACCGACCGTCATGTCCGGCGGCGGCTCGCCGAGCAGCAGATGGTGGCCGCCCGTGGCGGCGGTCCCCGCTCACCGAGCCCCGCGTCGGGGTTCGGCGAGCGCTTCGGATTCGGCGTCGTCTCGCTGGTCCTCGCCATTCCGCTGACCGCGATAGCCGCCGTGAACACCGGCTTCAAGGGGCTGGTCGTCTGCTGGCTGGGCATCGTCGCGGTGAACGCGGTGCATGCCGCCCGCGGCTGGCCCTGGGCCGACCGCAACCGGCGCGAAGCCTCCGACTGGGAGGAATGACCGGCACCGGGCGGCACTCCCCGCGCCCCGCGGCCGACGGTCCCCGCGGGCCGAAAGACCACGCGAAAGAAGTAGTCGCGGGGACCGCCGCACCCCCGTTACCGGGGGGCGGGACGACGGCGGTCCCCGCGAGGGACACGTTCCGGGTCAGGGCCGGCCTCGTGTCCAGGCGTCCATGGAGGTCCGGGAGCCGCTCCGGAGGTCCTTGACGCCGACAACCACCAATGTGCCGGACGCGTGTTAAGCCGGTGCTGCGCTGACGTGTCGCGCTCGTACCACTTTCACGAACCCGCGCCTTCGCGGCTCCGCCGGGTGGTCCCCGCCGCTACTTCACGTCCTTCGAGAGATACGCCAGCAGATCCTGCCTGCTCACGACCCCTGTCGGCTTGCCCTCCACCAGCACGATCGCGGCGTCGGAGCCGTTCGAACCACTCAGCGCCGCCATCAGATCGGCCACCGGCTCACCGGAGCCCACCTGCGGTAGCGGGGAGGACATGTGCTTCTCCAGCGGGTCACCGAGCGAGGCGCGCCGGGTGAAGAGCGCGTCCAGCAGCTCCCGCTCCACGACCGAACCGATGACCTCCGCGGCCATCACGTCCGGGTGGCCGGCGCCCGGCTTGACGATCGGCATCTGCGAGACGCCGTACTCCCGCAGGACCTCGATGGCCTCGCCGACCGTCTCCTCCGGGTGCATATGGACGAGTGTCGGGATGGCGCCCTCCTTGTGCCGCAGGACGTCCCCGACGCTCGCCGCGTCGCCGCCCTGCTCCAGGAAGCCGTAGTCGTTCATCCACTCGTCGTTGAAGATCTTGCTGAGATAGCCCCGGCCGCTGTCCGGCAGCAGGACGACCACGACATCGTCCGGGCCGAGCCCCTCGGCGACCTTCAGCGCCGCCACCACCGCCATGCCGCAGGAGCCGCCGACGAGCAGGCCCTCCTCCTTGGCGAGGCGCCGGGTCATCTGGAAGGAGTCCTTGTCGGACACGGCGACGATCTCGTCCGTGACCGTACGGTCGTACGCCGTCGGCCAGAAGTCCTCGCCGACGCCCTCGACCAGATAGGGCCGGCCGGACCCGCCCGAGTAGACCGACCCCACCGGGTCGGCGCCCACGATCCGCACCCTCCCGTCGCTGGCCTCCTTGAGGAAGCGGCCGGTCCCGGAGATGGTGCCGCCCGTGCCGACGCCCGCGACGAAGTGGGTGATCTTCCCGTCCGTCTGCTTCCACAGCTCGGGACCGGTCGTCTCGTAGTGCGAGCGCGGGTTGTTCGGGTTGCTGTACTGGTCCGGCTTCCAGGCCCCCGGCGTCTCACGGACCAGCCGGTCCGAGACGTTGTAGTACGAGTCGGGGTGCTCGGGATCGACGGCCGTCGGGCAGACGACGACCTCGGCGCCATAGGCCCGGAGCACATTGATCTTGTCCGTGGAGACCTTGTCCGGGCAGACGAAAACGCACTTGTAGCCCTTGCGCTGGGCCACGATGGCGAGACCGACGCCGGTGTTGCCGCTCGTCGGTTCGACGATCGTGCCGCCGGGCTTGAGCTCCCCGCTCTCCTCGGCGGCCTCGATCATGCGCAGGGCGATGCGGTCCTTCACCGAACCGCCGGGGTTGAAGTATTCGACCTTGGCCAGGACTGTCGCCTGAATGCCTTCGGTCACGCTGGTCAGCTTCAGCAGCGGGGTATTGCCAACCAGACTGATCATCGAGTCGTGGAATTGCACCGTTGTCTCCGGGGTCTCCGTGATGGTCCGGCCAGCGTATGCGCACACGCGTGAGATTGGGCGACAGTCCTTACGGGGCAGTTAGCTGGTGTGCGCACACATACTCGTGCGTAAGGCGGCTTGGAGGAGGTGGCTCGGACTGTGTCGAGGGCGAGGGTGGCGCGGCGGATCGCCGCTGGTGCGGCCTACGGCGGCGGCAGCATCGGCCTGCTGGGAGCGGCGGGCGTGGGAGTGCTGCTGGCGGAGGTCCAGTTGGCGAAGCGGTCGGTGGGCGGCGGGATCGCTCCCGTACCGCCCAGCGGCGACGGATGGTACGGACTGGCCTTCGGGAACACGGAGCCGCTGCGCATGGGCATGCTCGGCGATTCCACGGCCGCGGGACAGGGCGTACGGCGGGCGGGGCAGACTCCGGGGGCGCTGCTGGCCTCGGGGCTCGCCGCGGTCGCCGAGCGCCCCGTGGATCTGTGGAATGTGGCGCTGCCCGGGGCGAGGTCGGACGATCTGGACCGGCAGGTGACCCTGCTGCTGTCGGACACGGCCCGGGTCCCGGACGTCTGCGTGATCATGATCGGCGCGAACGACGTCACGCACCGGCTGCCCGCGACCCAGTCGGTGCGGTGTCTGGCGGCGGCGGTACGGCGGCTGCGTACGGCCGGGGCGGAGGTGGTCGTCGGCACCTGCCCGGATCTCGGCACGATCGAGCCGGTGTACCAGCCGCTGCGCTGGCTGGCGCGCCGGGTGAGCCGGCAGCTGGCCGCCGCCCAGACGATCGTGGCGGTCGAGCAGGGGGCCCGTACGGTCTCGCTGGGCGATCTGCTGGGCCCGGAGTTCGCGGCGAATCCGCGGGAGCTGTTCGGCCCGGACAACTACCACCCCTCCGCCGAGGGGTACGCGACGGCCGCGATGGCCGTCCTGCCCACGCTCTGCGCGGTGCTCAATCTGTGGCCCGAGACGGATCGCCTCGACGCGACCCGCGACGAGGACATGCTGCCGGTGGCGAAGGCGGCCTCGGCGGCGGCGTCCCAGGCGGGCACCGAGGTCGCCGGCGCCCGTGCCCCCTGGGCCCTGCTGAAGCACCGCCGCCGCCGTCACCTGCCGACAGCGGCCGAGGCGACCCCGGCGGGGGCCGTCCCACCGGAGGCGGACCGGCCGGACGTGCCTCCGGACGCCGAGGAGACCCGGCAGGTGGGCTGGGAGGCATGACACCGAGTCCTGGCCCGATCCCGACCCCGACCCTGGCCCTGGCCCTGGCCCCGATTCCGGTCGACGGTCGCCTGAGCAAGCGCTTGGAAAAGAGGTCCGCATCACATGCCCCGCGCGGTGCCCCCGGCACTACGTGCGGGTAACTTCCCAGACAGATCCCGGACAGACCCCGGACAGACCCGCCTCTCCCACCCCCTGTCCCACCGTCAGCCCTCACCCGTCAACTTCCCGTCCCCATGGAGCCGTGATGCCCGAAGCCGTGATCGTCTCTGCCGCCCGTTCCCCCATCGGCCGGGCCTTCAAGGGCTCGCTGAAGGAACTGCGGCCCGACGACCTGACCGCCACGATCATCGAGGCCGCGCTCGCCAAGGTCCCCGAGCTCGACCCGCGCGACATCGACGACCTGATGCTCGGCTGCGGCCTGCCCGGCGGCGAGCAGGGCCACAACCTCGGCCGGATCGTCGCCGTACAGCTGGGCATGGACCACCTCCCCGGCTGCACCATCACCCGCTACTGCTCCTCGTCCCTCCAGACCTCCCGGATGGCGCTGCACGCCATCAAGGCGGGCGAGGGCGATGTCTTCATCTCGGCCGGGGTCGAGATGGTCTCGCGCTCGGTGAACGGCTCCTCGGACGGCATGCCGGGCACGCACAACCCGCTCTTCGTAGACGCCGAGGCCCGCACCGCCGAGGTCGCGCAGAGCACCGGTGCCGGGTGGCACGACCCCCGCGAGGACGGCCTGGTGCCGGACGCCTATATCGCGATGGGCCAGACCGCCGAGAACCTCGCCCGTCTCAAGGGCGTCACCCGCCAGGACATGGACGAGTTCGGCGTACGGTCCCAGAACCTCGCCGAGGAAGCCATCAAGAACGGCTTCTGGGAGCGTGAGATCACGCCCGTGACAACCCCGGACGGCACGGTCGTGGCGAAGGACGACGGCCCGCGCGCGGGCGTCACGATGGAGGGCGTCCAGGGCCTCAAGCCCGTCTTCCGCCCCGACGGTCTGGTGACGGCCGGCAACTGCTGCCCGCTCAACGACGGCGCGGCGGCGCTCGTGATCATGTCCGACACCAAGGCGCGCGAGCTGGGTCTGACCCCGCTGGCACGGATCGTCTCCACCGGCGTCACCGGCCTGTCGCCGGAGATCATGGGATACGGCCCGGTCGAGGCGTCCCGCCAGGCGCTCTCCCGCGCCGGGCTGACCATCGACGACATCGATCTGGTCGAGATCAACGAGGCGTTCGCCGCCCAGGTCATCCCGTCCTACCGGGACCTCGGCGTCCCGCTGGAGAAGCTGAACGTCAACGGCGGCGCCATCGCCGTCGGCCACCCCTTCGGCATGACCGGCGCGCGGATCACCGGCACGCTGATCAACAGCCTCCAGTTCCACGACAAGCAGTTCGGTCTGGAGACGATGTGCGTAGGCGGCGGCCAGGGCATGGCCATGGTCATCGAGCGCCTGAGCTGAACCGGACCGGGCCGATTCTTAGCGGAGAGTAGTCGCGCGAGTCGGATAAGCGCACCTCGACCCCGTCGATCCCCAGTTGTGACTGAATCTCCCCCAGGATGTGACCTGCGCCCGGGGGAGATTCCTTTGCCCAGGTCAGAGCCCCATTCAGGGCAAACATAAGGCCCAAAGACCTGTCCAATTCGTGACGTAATGCACTGACGGGCGGCGCTCGCCTTCGACAAGCTGAGGTAGGAAGTCGGGGGTATCGATCGGAATCGGGAGTAGTCAGTGAGCGCCATGTCTCTTGCCCTGCTGCTGACCACAGCCACCGCCACGGCGGTGGGCGTCGCCGCCCTGCATGCCGCCCACGGGCTGCGCAGGCAGGTCAGCGCGCTGCGCGGTGAGCTGGCCGCGTCGGCCCCGGGCGACCTCACCGCAGCGGTACCGCAGGCCAGGAGCGCCACCCACGCCGACGACATACGGACCGCGGTCGCCGAGGCACTCGCCGAGGAGCGGGAGCGCGAGCTGGCCGAGGCGCGCGCCTTCTGGGCCGCCCAGGAGGCCCGTGACGCCGCCGACACCCCGTCGCTGCTGGGCGGACTGCCCGGGTTCGGCACCGAGGAGAGCCCGTACTACGTGCCCCGCCAGGTGGACTTCGCCGGGCTGGAGGCGCTGGACCTCGACGCCGTCGACGGGACCGACGACTACGCCGACTACCCGGAGCTGACCGAGGTCAGCGAGGTGAGCGGGGTGGGTGAGGCCGGTGAGCTCGCCGAGGACTCCGCCGAGCTGGCCGCCGCCCGTCGCCGGCACCCCTCGCACCCCGACTTCGTACCGGTGCAGGCCCCCGTCGTCACCGATCATGAGCGCACGGTGTCGCGGCTCGACGAACTCGCCGCGACCGGCACCGCGCTCGCGGACGTCCGTCCCGGCCCGCTGGGCACCCTCGACGTCTATGTCTTCGCCGACGGCACGACGCTCTGCATGACCCCGGGCCATCGCGAGACCGCGGAGCGGCTCGCCGGGGCGCTGCGCGAGGGTGAGGCCCCGGTCCTGCTGGGAGGCTCCGGAGTCTCCGGCGCGTACGCCCTGACCTTCTCGTGCGGCGGCGAGCACGTCTACATCCTCGCGGACCGCGTCATCGCGTCCCTCTAGCGCGTCCCTCGGGCGCGTCCCTCCAGGGAGTGTGGCGAAAGTCCCGCCCGGCCTCAGAGCGCGGCGCGCGCCGCCGCACGCTCCACCGATCTCACGGCCTCGTCCAGCTCCACCAGGGACGGGGTCGTTCGCAATGCCTCGGCCAGATCCCCGGCCGCGACCGTGAGCTGGTCCGCGACCACGAAGACGCCGGAGTCCGGCATGATCCGGGGGTCCTCACCGGGGGCGTCGAGCCGCTGGGCCCGTACGGCGAGTTCCCTGGCCAGCGCCAGTGCCTCGGCGGCGGCTCCGCGTTGGAGCCGGCTCTGCGGGGCGGCCCGCAGGCGGTCGGCGAATCGGTCCACTGCCGCCGTCAGCGGCGTCGTATCGAGCACGCCGCGACCTTACGCGACCGGACAGGGCCCCTCCAGGAGTGTTGCCAACAGGCCAACGCTCAGGCACGGTGGCGTGAAGGACCAGTACGCGCAAAGCGTCCGGAGGCGCCAATGTCCCTTGTCTTCTCCGAAGAGACCCATCGCAACATGCTCTCCCGCATCCCTCACTGCACCGGCAGAGAGATCTCCGACTGGCTCCGCGAGGTCGAGGAAGGTCCGGCCCTCATCCGCTTCGAGGAGAAGGTCGGCTGGCTGAGGAGCGAGCACAACCTCGCGTACGGACACGCGAAGGCGATCATCCACGAGTACGACCTGCGGCGGGCGGCCCGCCGCCTGCTCTGACCCGGCACCCGAGCCGTCGGACAGAGCGGAATCGGATACAGCGGACAACAGCGGAAGGGGCCCGCGGGCGCAGTGCCCGCGGACCCCTTCGTACTACTCAGCCGTACCGCTCAGCCGTGCGGCGTCAGTCGTTGCCCTGCAGGATCGAGAGCAGCCGCAGCATCTCCAGGTAGATCCACACCAGCGTCAGTGTGAGACCGAAGGCCGCGAGCCAGGACTCCTCGCGCGGAGCGCCGTACGCGACGCCGTCCTCGACCTGCTTGAAGTCGAGGGCGAGGAAGCAGGCGCCGAGGATGATCCCGACGATGCCGAAGATGATGCCCAGACCGCCGCTGCGGAAGCCGAGGCCGTCACCGCCGCCGAAGACGCTGAAGAGCAGGTTGGCGACCATCAGGAGCACGAAGCCCATGGCGGCGGCCATCACGAAACCGTAGAAGCGCCGGGTGACCCGGATCCAGCGCATCCTGTAGGCGATCAGCACGCCGGCGAAGACCGCCATCGTGCCCATGACCGCCTGGACGACCACGCCGGGCGAGAGGTACGTGCTCACGGCGGAGCTGATCACGCCGAGGAAGACACCCTCGAAGGCGGCGTACGCCAGGATCAGCGCGGGCGTCGGCTTGCGCTTGAAGGACTGGACCAGCGAGAGGACCATCGCCACCAGCGCGGCACCGATCGCGATGCCGTACGACTTGCCGATGTTGGCGGGGTCCACGGGCAGCAGGACCCACGACAGGACGGCGGTGAGCACGACCGTGCCCAGCGTCATGCCGGTACGGCTCACGACGTCATCGATGGTCATGACGTCGGGGCGCGCGGGCGCCTGCGGGCCGCCGAGCTGGGTGCCCTGCTGCGGGGCATAGGGGTTGGTGGCGTACGGGTTGGTCGCGTACGGGTTGGTTCCTACAGCGGGGCCCCCGGCCTGCGGCGCCGCGTTGAAGCCCGCGTGGCCGTTGTCGCGGCTGAAGCCCCGTCGCGAGAAGACCGGGTTACTGCTCCTCATCTCACTCCTCCATGGCCGCCGTGCGCGGCCTTGCGACAAGAGTAATGGGGCCGCAAAGCGTACGCCCTAGTGCTCGGGGAGGATCTTTCCAGGATCGTGACGTCCGGCGGGTGTGCCTCACCACACCGGAGCGTCTTACCGGAGCGCTCCCGGACCGGCGTGTCCACCGGCGCCGGCCGTCCGGCCTTCGCCGGTGAACCGGTGATGTGCCCGGAGCCGGACTTGAACCGGCACGCCCCCGAGGGGCAGCGAGGTTTAAGCTCGCCGTGTCTGCATTCCACCATCCGGGCAAGGCGCGCGACGCCGCGTTGGCACAGGAGCCTATCGGGGCACACCACTCGAACAGCCGAGCGGCTACCCGATGTTGTCTTATTTTATTGACGTCTGAGGGTGTGTCAGACCACGTAACGAGTCGTCGGCACATGCCGGGCGCGGGTGGTCATCTCCGACCGAGGCGTGCAGGAATGACGAAAAGTCGCCGCCCGGTCACGCATTCGGCATCGTCGCCGCGTCCACACGGCGTGCAGACGACTTACGGCGGATCCGTCTCAGGGGTCGTGTCATCCCCGAGTAGGAGGGCGCGGCCCGGCGGTCAGACCCAAGAGGGCCCCGGGAACGGTTACCGGGACGGACGACTCGCGCCCACCCCGCCACGAGGATGGAGGAGTCCTCACAACGCACCGACAGGAGAGTCCACCCGTGACCACCACCTCGCTCGCCCACCGCGCAACAGCCGTGGCCGCCCGCGCCTCCGATCTGTCGAAGGTCTACGGCCTGGGCGAGACCCAGGTGGTCGCCCTCGACCGGGTCTCGGTGGACTTCCGGCAGGGAGAGTTCACCGCGATCATGGGCCCGTCCGGCTCCGGCAAGTCCACGCTGATGCACTGCGTGGCCGGCCTCGACAGCTTCAGCAGCGGCTCCGTACAACTCGGTGAGACCGAGTTGTCGACCCTCAAGGACAAGCAGCTCACGCAGTTGCGCCGGGACAAGATCGGCTTCATCTTCCAGGCGTTCAACCTGCTGCCGACCCTGACCGCCCTGGAGAACATCACGCTCCCGATGGACATCGCGGGCCGCAAGCCCGACAAGCAGTGGCTGGACCGGGTGATCTCGATGATCGGTCTCGCCGACCGGCTCGGCCACCGGCCCACCCAGCTCTCCGGCGGTCAGCAGCAGCGCGTGGCCGTCGCCCGCGCGCTGGCCTCCCAGCCCGAGATCATCTTCGGCGACGAGCCGACGGGAAACCTGGACTCCCGCTCCGGCGCCGAGGTGCTGGGCTTCCTGCGCAACTCCGTACGCGAACTGGGCCAGACCGTCGTCATGGTGACGCACGATCCGGTGGCCGCCTCCTACGCGGACCGCGTCATCTTCCTCGCCGACGGCCGGATCGTCGACGAGATGCTGCACCCGAGCGCCGACGGTGTGCTCGACCGGATGAAGGCCTTCGACGCCAAGGGCCGTACGAGCTGACGCTCCGCCGGCTCCGTTCCGCCCGTACGCGGCCTCCGGCCGTCACCCGTACGGCGTAGTACGACCCGTACGACCCCCGTGCACGACCCGTGCGTGACCGTTAAACCCGTACGTGACCGTTAACCCGTACGTGGTGCTTCTCCCGCGCGTGCCACTTGACCCGCACGCGGCCCGCGCGCTGACGCCCCGGCAGTCGGCCCCACACCTCCGCCCCCTCGGTCCGGTCCGTCGTGTCGGCCCGTCTGTTCGGCCTGCCCTCTCCGCCCACCCTCACCAGGACTTCCACCATGTTCCGTACCGCCTTGCGCACCGTGCTCGCGCACAAGGCCAGGCTGCTGATGACCGTCCTCGCCGTCATGCTCGGCGTCGCCTTCGTCTCCGGCACCCTGGTCTTCACCGACACCCTCGGCAACGCCTTCCAGAACCAGTCGGCCAAGAGCTACAAGGACGTCGCCGTCGGCGTCACCTCGTACGACAAACGCGACTCCGGCGAGAGCTCCGACGCCAACTCGGACCCCGGGGTCAGCCAGGAGACCGTCGGCAAGATCGGGGCCCTGGACGGGGTCGCCTCCGTCACCGGCCGGGTCAACGGCTTCGCCGGGGTCGCCGACCCCGGCGGCAAGCTGATCGGCGACGGCTGGTCCAACAACGGCTCCAACTTCGCGCCGGGCAAGAACGGCAAGGACGCCTCCTACACCTTCACCGAGGGCTCGGGGCCCGCCAAGGACGGTGAGATCGCGCTCGACAAGGCGACAGCGACCGAGGGGAAGTACACGGTCGGCAAGCCGGTACGGGTCGCCACCAACGGGCCGGTGAAGGAGTACACCCTCACCGGTGTCTTCACCACCGACGACGGAGAGGTCAACGCGGGCGGCAGCCTGGTCCTCTTCGACACCGCCGTCGCGCAGAAGCTCTATCTGGAGCCCGGCTTCTACAGCGATCTCACCATCACCGCCGCGGCCGGCGCCTCCCAGAGCACGATCCTCGACCAGGTCGAGCCCCTGCTCCCGGAGAACGCCGTGGCGAAGACCGGTGAACGGCTCGCCTCCGACCAGGCCGACCAGATCGAGACGAGCCTGAGCGGCATCAACCAGATGCTGCTGGCCTTCGCCGCCATCGCGCTCTTCGTCGGCGTCTTCCTGATCTCCAACACCTTCACCATGCTGGTCGCCCAGCGCACCAAGGAACTGGCGCTGCTGCGCGCCGTCGGCGCCTCCCGCCGCCAGGTCAAGCGCTCGGTGCTGGCCGAGGCCGCGGTGGTCGGCGCGATCGCCTCCACGATCGGATTCGTCCTCGGCATCGGGCTCGCCGTGGCGCTGCGCTCGGCGATGAACATGGCGGGCGCGAAGATGCCCGCGGGCGCGCTGGTAATCTCGCCGACCGCCGTCGGCGCCGCCTTCGGTGTCGGGGTGCTGATCACGCTGCTCGCCGCCTGGCTGCCCGCCCGCCGGGCCGCGAAGATCCCGCCGGTGGCCGCGATGAGCAGCGTCCACGGCGTGGCCACCACCAAGTCGCTCGTCGTACGCAACTCCATCGGCGGCGCGCTGGCCCTGCTCGGCTCCGCGGTGATTCTCGCGGGCGCCGCGGCCGGTTCCGACGGCCGGCTGCTCATCGGGGCCGGCGCGTTCCTGGCGATGGTCGGTGTGATCGTGCTGATCCCGCTGCTGTCGCGTCCGGTCATCGCGCTGGTACGGCCGCTGCTGCTCGGGGTCTTCGGGGTGTCCGGCAAGCTGGCCGGGCTGAACGCGGTCCGCAATCCGCGGCGTACCGGCGCCACCGCTTCCGCGCTGGCCATCGGACTCACGCTGGTCACCGGGCTGACGGTGCTCGGTGTCACCATCGGCCAGGCCGTGGACAAGATGACCACGGACAACATCAAGGCCGACTACATGGTGACGATGGCGGGCGGCGGCCAGTTGGACAAGTCCGCGCTCACCGCGCTGGAGAAGGCGCCCGGCGTGAGCGCGGTCTCCCCGCAGCAGGCCGCCTCGGTGGAGGTCAAGGGCCGCTTCCACTCCGCCTCCGCGGTCACCCCCGGGGACATCGAGAAGGTCATCAACATCGCCTCGGTCTCCGGCTCGATGGACACGCTCGCCCAGGGCGGGATCGCGGTGGCCGAGGACACCGCCAAGTCCAACGGCTGGAAGATCGGTGACACCCTGTCGGTCACCTACAACGACGGGAAGACCGGCAAGCTGAAGGTCGGCGCCACCTACAAGAAGAACGAGTTCCTCTCACCGGTGCTGATGTCGACCGAGGTGGCCGCGGCGCACGAGGCCAGGGCGTACATCCCCGAGGTGTGGGTGAAGATGGACGGCGGCGCCAGCGGCGCGCACGAGCAGGCGCTGGTGGACTCGCTGGGCAAGAACCCGGCGATCACCATCATGGACCAGCAGGACATCAGGAACCAGTTCGGCGGCCTCATCAACACCGCGCTGAACATCATGTACGGCCTGCTGGCGATGGCCCTGGTCATCGCGATCCTGGGGGTCGTCAACACGCTGGCGATGTCCGTCTTCGAGCGTCAGCAGGAGATCGGCATGCTGCGGGCCATCGGCCTGGACCGGACCAAGGTCAAGCGGATGATCCGGCTGGAGGCCGTCGTCATCTCGCTCTTCGGCGCGGTGATCGGGGTGGGGCTCGGATCCTTCCTCGCCTGGGCGATCGGGGAGACCATCAAGGATCAAATCCCTGGTTACGCGCTGGTCATCCCGTGGGACCGGGTCGGTATCTTCCTGGTGCTCGCCGGTCTGGTGGGGATCCTGGCCGCGCTGTGGCCGGCCCGCAGCGCCGCGAAGCTGAACATGCTGACGGCCATCAAGACCGAGTAGCGCGGGACCGGTCGGTGAGCGGGAGAGGGCGGGACCCCGGGGCGGGGCCCGCCCGGGAGAGGGCGGGGCCCGCCCTCTCCCGCGTCCTCATGTGCCGGCGCAGTAGCCCATCAGATCATCGTGGTTGGCCTTGTACTGATCGTGGATCGCGGCGTCGTCGATCTTCAGCAGGGTCTCGTCATTGGAACGCAGCGCCTGCCACGAGTAGTTGTGGCTGCCGGTCCAGACGATCTTCTTGTCGGCGACACCGTCGTACGTACCCTTCACCAGCACGTACTTGGAGTGCAGCCCGATCTGCGGCGCCCCGTTCGTGGGCGGGTCCTCCCAGCACTCCACGCGCTGGGTGAGCTTGCCGGAGACGACGGAGGTGACGGTCCTGCCGAGGGACGGCACGTCGGTGCCGCCGCCGTTCGGATTGCCGTCGCCCGCGAGATACACCAGGCAGCCCGCGTTCTTTATGGCCACGAGCTTGCTCGCGACCTGGTCGCGGTAGAAGAGGTTCGCCGCCATCCGCACCTCGGAACGCCGCGTCGACGAGCAGGCGACCTTGTCGAGGAGGAGCTTGACCGTGTCGGTGGCCGGGTCCTTCCGGTAGTCCGTTCCGGCGGTCTCCCGGCGCGGGAAGAAGTACGTCTTGTACGCGGGGTCGGTCGCGCTGGACGGCGTCCGGTAGTACGTCGCGAGCCCCGCGCCCGAGGCGCCGTACCTCAGCTGGTCGGAGAAGTACGCCGCGTAGTTGTCGTAGAGACCGGGGTCGGCGATCGTCACCGCGTTGTTGAACAGGTCGGTGCGCTGGGTGCCGGTCATATTGGCCGAGGTCTGCACGACGACCTTCTCCGCGCCTCCCGTGCGGGAGAAGAGGAAGAACTTGTTGTGGTTGATCGCGCGGCTGCCGATGGTGCGGTTGCCGAGGCACGAGCGGTTCGACGGGCAGGACATCACCCAGGACGGCCGGGCACGGTCGGTGCCGAGGCCCGCCGCGAGGTTCTCGTACTCACCGCCGGCGGTGACCGACTCGTGCGATTTGTGGTCCAGGATCGCCCGGACGGCGACGCCGCGTTCCTTGGCCGCGATCAGGGCCTTGCGGACGCTGTCGTCGGTGAAGGTGTAGAGGGACAGGCTGATCGAGCCGCCCGCCGCGGAGCCGTCGATCAGCGAGACGACATGGTTCCTGATCCTGTCCCGCTCGGCGGTGGTGCCCGCGGGGTCGTTGAAGATCGCGCCGGTGGTGACCGGGGCGGCGGGGGCCCCGGCCGTTAACCGGGACGGCGCCGCCGGTTGCTCCCTGGACGGGGGTTCGGCCTCGGACGGGGCCCAGAACTCGGACCCGTTGTCCCCGTCGGCCCACGCGGCGCCGGAAACGGCCATGACGGACATCAGGGCGACGGCCAGGCCCAACAGCCGGATTCCACGGTGACGATGGCTGTAGCTGTGGCTGTGGCTGTGGCTGTGGCTGTGGCTGTAGTGATGGCGGAGCACACCGGCCTCCTGTTCGGTTTCGGCTCAGGGAGCACGTATCGGACATATCAGAAGCACACACATGACATGCCGGACCCGGTGAAACCCCGCGGGAAGCGGAAAACGGAGCCGCCGGGCAGGGGCGTGCCCGGCCGCTCCGTCATCCAGGCCCGGACGGCAGAACGTACCAACTCGCCGTCACCCCCCGGGCCCGCTCATCTCTTTGTCACTCGCACGGTGTCCGGCGTCAGCCGCCCCACACGCGCGCCCGCGCCGGCATCCCGGAGGCACCGCCCTCCGGGGTCTTCACGGCCAGGATCTGGTTGACGCCGATCTTGTTCCGCTCGAAGGAGAGCGCGGACGCCGCCATGTAGAGGCGCCAGACGCGGGCGCGTCCCGCGGAGGTGCTGCGCACGGCCTCGGCCCAGTGGTCCTCCAGGTTGCCCACCCAGCGGCGCAGGGTCAGGGCGTAGTGCTCCCGGATCGACTCGACGTCGCGGGCCTCGAAGCCCGCCTCCTCCAGGGTGGCGACCGTCCTGCCGAGGGGCGCCAGCTCGCCGTCCGGGAAGACGTACGCGTCGATGAACTCGTCGATGTGGTACTTGCTCTCGTCCTTCTCGGGACGGCGGGCGATCTGGTGGTTGAGCAGCCGGCCGCCCGGCTTGAGCAGGGCGTACAGATCGTCGGCGTACTCGCGGTACTTGACCGAGCCCACGTGCTCGGCCATCCCGATGGACGAGATCGCGTCGTACGGGCCGTCCCTGACGTCCCGGTAGTCCTGGACCCGCAGCTCGATACGGTCGGTGAGGCCCTCTTCCGCGACCCGCTTGCGCCCGTAGGCGGCCTGCTCCCGGGAGAGGGTGACGCCGGTGACGCGGACGCCGTACTCGCGGGCGGCGTGGATGGCCATCGAGCCCCAGCCGCAGCCGACGTCGAGCAGCCGGTCGCCCTCCTTGAGGGCGAGCTTGCGGCAGATCAGATCGAGCTTGTCGCGCTGTGCGTCCTCAAGGGTGAAGCCGTCGGCGTCGCCCCAGTAGGCGCACGAGTAGACCATCGAGGGACCGAGCACCAGCTCGTAGAAGTCGTTGCCCACGTCGTAGTGGTGGCTGATCGCCGCCCGGTCGCGGCGCTTGGTGTGCAGCGCGCCGTGCCGCCGCCGGATCTCCTCGGCGGGCGGGGCGGGCGGCGGCCAGGGTCCCGCGATCTGTACGAGCCCGCGCGCTGCGGCCCGCATACGGGGGTCGAGTGCGGGGTGCACCTCGTCCTTGGCATCGGTCCCGCGCTCCCAGATGAGCCCGGCGAGGAGGCCGAGGGCCTCGTAGAGATCGCCCTCCACATCGATCTCACCGGCCACCCAGGCGCGCGCGAGCCCCAGTTCTCCGGGTTTCCACAGGAGGCGACGCAGGGCACGACGGTTGCGGATGATCAGGGCCGGAGCGTCCGGGGGACCGGATTCACTGCCGTCCCAGGCACGGATACGGACCGGGAGCGGGGCCCCCAGCAACTCTTCGGCAAGAGTGGTCAGCCGCAGCGCGGCGTCGGCCATGGCGTACACCTCCGTGATGAGGAATAACCGGAAATGCTCAACACCACGTAAACACCGGACGGGTGCGGTTGCAGTCCCGGAGACGCGCAATGGGACGGCAAAATACCTGCAACTACCACACACTTTAGGGTGGATGTGGACGCTTTTCTCCCGGCGCCCACCCTGAGTCCGTGCACATTATCGGTGGCCTCCGGGCGCGTGCCCGGCGGGCGCGGGGCGCGCACTCGGCGGATTCCGGGGGGTGCCCGGCGGATCGCGGGGAGCATGCCCGGCGGATTCCGGGGCGCGTCGGGCACGCGAAAGGGCCGCCCGCACCACGGATGGCGGACGGCCCTTTCGGGGTTCAGCGCGGCGGCGTCAGGACGCCTTCGCCTTCTCCGGAGCGGACGACGCGGCGGCTGCCGCCGGGGCCGGCTTGGCGGCCTCGTAGAACTCCTCACGCGGCGTCTCCATGGCGCCGAGCGAGACGACCTCGCGCTTGAGGAACATCGCGAGCGTCCAGTCGGCGAAGACCCGGATCTTGCGGTTCCAGGTCGGCATGGCCACGCCGTGGTAGCCACGGTGCATGTACCAGGCCAGCCGGCCCTTGAGCTTGATCTTCATCTTGCCCATGACGATCATCGCGACGCCCTTGTGCAGGCCGAGACCGGCGACCGCACCCTTGTTGGCGTGGCTGTACTCCTTCTGCGGGAAGCCCCGCATACCGGAGATCACGTTGTCGCCGAGGACCCTCGCCTGCCGCAGCGCGTGCTGCGCGTTCGGCGGGCACCAGGCGTTCGGGTTGCCGGCCTTGCGGCCGACGACATCCGGGACCTGGGCGTTGTCGCCGGCGGCCCAGATGTAGTCGGTGCCCTGCACCTGGAGCTTCTCGCTGGTGTCCACATGACCGCGGGGGCCGAGCGGCAGACCGTAACGGGCGAGCGCCGGGTTCGGCTTGACGCCGGCCGTCCACACGATGGTGTTGGAGTCGACCTCAAGGCCGTTGTTGAGCACGACGTGGCCGTCCACGCAGGAGTCCATGCCGGTCTTCAGATAGACCTCGACACCGCGGCTCTCCAGGTGCTCCTTGCCCCAGGCGCCCAGCTTCGGGCCGACCTCGGGAAGGATCTTGTCGGCGACGTCGACGAGGAGGAAGCGCATGTCCTCGCGCTTCACGTTCGTGTAGTACTTGGCCGCGTCGCGCGCCAGGTCCTCGACCTCACCGACGGTCTCCGCGCCGGCGAAGCCGCCGCCCACGAAGACGAAGGTCAGCGCCTTGCGGCGGACCTCCTCGTCGGTGGTCGAGTCGGCCTTGTCGAGCTGCTCAAGTACGTGGTTGCGCAGCCCGATGGCCTCCTCTATGCCCTTCATACCGATGCCCTGCTCGGCGAGGCCGGGGATCGGGAAGGTACGGGAGACAGCGCCGAGGGCGACGACGAGGTAGTCGAAGGGCAGCTCATAGGCCTCGCCGACGAGCGGCGCGACCGTGGCGACCTTGCGGTCCTGGTCGATGGTCGTGACCCGGCCGGTGAGCACCTCAGCCTTGGGCAGCACGCGTCGCAGCGGGACGACGACATGCCGAGGCGAAATGCTGCCGGCGGCGGCTTCCGGGAGGAAGGGCTGGTACGTCATGTACGAGCGAGGGTCGACAACCGTGACGGTCGCCTCCCCGTAGCGCATCTTCTTCAGAATGCGACGAGCTGCGTACAGGCCTACGTACCCACCGCCTACAACGAGGATCCTGGGACGCTCCGTGGTGCTCATGCCATCGAGTATCCACCCCTCTCAGGGGGGTGGCTCGTGAGCCCCTTCACAAGGTATGGGCCCCCTAGTGCTACACTGCGCGGCTCGCTTGATCGAGGTCATGGTCCAGCGGGGGAACCAGATGGCCGGTTTGGTCGTTGCCCACCCCTCGTGAGCTGGCCCTCCGTGCTCGGCCGGGGGTGAACCACCCCACCCCATTCATACGCGCGTAACGTGCCCGGAACCGCCCGGTATAAGGGTGCAGGGCCCCCTCGGTCCTCACAGACGGCCCTCCGGATCAGCCCCATCACCCCACAGGGCCGATTTCCTTGTGAAGAAGTTCACGAACTTTCTCGCGACGCCGCCAGGACCCCCCGCCGGCGGCTCTCCGCGCCCCCTGGCGAGCGAGTGGGCGCGTCCCGGCTGCGCACGGCCCGGCGCGCGCGAGCGGGGACAGGGCGGGGACGTGGCTGGTCCTGTCCGGTGGTTGAACGACGGGGTGAACGAGACCGGGCTGAGGTTGGGGCCCGGCCAGTGCCGGTTCATGACATGACTGGCCGTCAGCACATGGCGCGGACCGACGAGCGCGCCCGTGCCGAGCTTCAACTGATCCGAGCCGCGGGCCAACGGGAGCGCGACCCGGCCGACCGTGCTGAAGGGGTAGGCGAGACTGTCCATCTCGACCCGCCGGTCGGGCTGGTGCACGTTCAACGGCTCGACCGGCTTGCCCTTGATCGGGCGCAGGCGCGTCGGCCGGTGCCGGACGGGCTCCCGGACTTCCGGCAGCCGGACCAGATCGAGGTGCGCGGGCCGGTGGCCGTCGGCGGCGTGGTCGGGGGCGTTACGTTCAACGACGTGCAGCCGATTGGCCACCGGCGCGACCGGCTATCGCCTCCCGTTGGGCACCCGGACATGGCGCACTCCTCTCCCGGATCGCCCTTTCCTTCCAGTCTGGGCATGGCTGACGGCGCCCGCGACCGGGGCTTCGTTGCATGGGAGGCGCATGGGATGCACAAACGCGATAGATGCCGGGTGCGGGGTCGTGCCGAGGGGTAGTCGGGGTGACCCGGAGGGTTCGATGGCGGGTGGGGGCCGCCGGCTACCCCTCAGCCGTGACCGATTCGTTCAAGACCGCGTCGACAGCGGCTTCGTACCATCACGGCCATGGAGACCACCGCTTCGGCCTCGCGGCACATCAGCACACACATCGATCGCCCCCTCAGGGAGGTCTACGACTACGCGTCGAACCCCGCCAACCTGCCCGAGTGGGCTCATGGGCTGGGGGGCTCCATCGCCCGGATCGACGGGCAGTGGATCGCCGAGTCGTCGCCCATGGGGCGGGTCGTGGTCGCCTTCACGCAGGAGAACGAACTTGGCGTACTCGACCACGACGTCACATTGCCCTCGGGTGAGACCGTCTATAACCCGGTGCGAGTGATCGCCGACGGCACCGGGTGCGAGGTGGTGTTCACCCTTCGCCGACGGGCGGGGATGAGTGACGAGGACTTCCAACGCGACGCGGACGCGGTAATCGCCGACCTCACCACACTCAAGCAGGTGATGGAGCGCGCATAACGTTTCCGACCGCCGGTCGGTGGGTGGGGCGCCGGAGTGGAGCGGGGTGGCCCGGCACCGGTTCAGCGGGCTTACGCAGGTGGGGAGTTGGGACTCATGCCCCGCTGGTGGAGGAGGGCTTCGACCGCGGGTGAGGACCGAGGGGCAGTCGGGGGCACCCGGAATCCGTCATGGCGGGTGGGGCCCGGCCGTCTTCATCCGCAATGCCGCTTCAGCGTCGCCTCTGCCACCGACCTCGACCTTGGAGAAGCGTCCCTTGGCGGCGTGCTCGGGTGGTGGTCACTGTTCAACCTCCCCCGCGACGTCCTTCCTCAGGTTCTCGCTCTGTTCGCGCGTGCCCTGAAGCCAGGCGGCCACTTCATCACCGCAACGCACGTCGGCGACGAAGACCTGGTGCGCACCGAGGCCTACGGAGGAGTGCCCGTTCGTTGGACCACTCACAAATGGCGGCCGGAACAGCTCGTGGACCTGATCGAGCGGGCTGACTGCACCCGGTCGCCGAACTTCGGCTCCCCGCAGATGAGCGAACCGGGCCGGGCCTGGTCATCATGGCCAAGCGCCCCGCCTGAAGATCGAGTGGGGCCTACACCCTGCGCGGGAGCGCTGTGTCTTCCGTGCACCGAGGGCTCCTGGCCCAGCGCAGGGCCCGGCGCGAGTACGAGAACCGCCGCCGCCGACTTCGGCCGCAACCCGCACGGCGGCGAGTACGGCGAGTACGGCCGGTGCCAGGTTCGGTTCGTCAAGGCCAAGAAGGACTCGCCGCCCAAGCGCCGCGGGGTGCTGACCGTGTTCGACTGGACCCCGGACGTCCTGGACGAGTGGTTCACCGAGGTCCGCCCGCTGTTCGGCACCGTCAACAACCCGGCGGCCCGGCCCGACCATCCGCTCGTGCTCGCCGGCGGGAACTGGCTGCGGCTTGGTGGTGTGCGCCTGCCCAGCCCGGACGGGGCGCGGCTCAGTCCTCAGCGCCAGAGGCTTCATCGTGATTGTGGCCGTCGCGGCGGTGCCTGCGGCGCAGCACCTCGGCCAGGATGGACATGCCGGCCGCGAGGAGACCGATGGAGTCGGAGAGAGTGCTCAGGAAATCCATGGATGCAGCGTGTGGGCCGGCGGCCCATGACTGGTGCGCTGTCGTTGATCATCTATGGCCTGACCAGCTGTTCAGTCTTGTCCGTTACGGACGACACCGGACAGGTCCGGATACGAGGAGGGCTCAGTGAGCGGTAGCGCGGATGACCCGGCAACGTTGTTGGCCGCAAAAGTGAAAGAGCTCGTCGAAATGGACGGACGGTCCTACGACGCAATCGCCTCGGCAGCGACCAAGATCCTTGATAATCGTAAGGATCCCAGGACCGGCAAGATTCACCGGACCAGTCGCCCACCCCGCCAGGTGACCAAGCAGCGGATCAGCGACTGGACTAAAAGGACGACCCCCGCGTACGAGTACCTGGAGGCCGTGGTCGATGCGGTTTCCGAGCACGTCAAGGGCCGCACGAACCTCACCGAGGACCAACGCAAAAAGCTGATAGACCTGTTGGACACGGAGAAGTGGCAGTCGTTGTGGCAGTCGGCCAAGACCGCTCCACGGGCTGAGCCGTGGCTGAAGTCCTATCTCGATGCCCTGCTCCGCACCGCCGAGGCCCATCCCTACCCGGGCGTGCTGCCCGACATCCCCCTGCCGCCGCTGTCCCAGGTGTACGTGCAGCAACGCGGGCGCCCCCGGCCTGCCCCGGATGCCAACAGCATCGCGGCGGGTGGCGACGCTGACCCGTCGCCCAGGCCCGCAGTCGAGGCGGTTTTGTCGGCCGATCACGATGTGCTGCTGCTGGGCGGCCCCGGCACGGGCAAGTCCAGCCTGCTGCGCCAGGTACTGATCACCCTGGCCAAGAGAGGGACGGCCCCGGACATCACGGAGATCCCGATCTACGTTTCCGCCGTCGACCTGACCAGCGAGGGATTATCGTTCGCCGAGCAGCTGGCCGCCGCGGTCCGCCACGAGCTGTCCGGGCGGGCCGTGCCGAGCCTGCCGACGGACAGCTTCAGCCGGCCCCCTCGCCCCGCCTCCCGCTGGCTGGTCCTGCTCGACGGCCTCGACGAGATCACCGACGTGCGGCAGCGCCGCCGACTTGCACAGCTGCTGGGCGAGTATCGGAGCGAGCTCTACCGGTTCGTGCTGACCAGCCGACCGCTTCCATCGGATGAGCTGGGTCAGCTGGAGTCGGACCCGCAGTGGCGTAGCCGCAGCTACGAGCTGCTGCCGTTCGACCCCGGGCAGCTGCGTGACTTCGCCGAACGCTGGATGCGTACTGCCGACCTGGGGCCTGGACGCTTACCGGAACCAGCGTTGGCGGTGAACGCCTTCATGGCCCAGGTAGCCCGGCCCCCCTTGGCGACGCTGGCCCGTACCCCGCTGATCGCCACGATCTTGTGCCAGCTCCACGCTGCCAGGCCGGAGCAAGCGCTACCACGCGACCGCTACGGCATCTACTACAGCTTCGTCGACCTGCTGCGGGAACGCCTCCTGCAGGCTCTGGACCCGCAGTCTCACGATGTGCTTCACGAGATCATGAGCACCTTGAGGCGAGTGGCCGTCGAGCACCATGCCGACGGGGTGTTCCCCGACCTGCTGACCGCGGTGCGGAACGCCACCGAGGACCTTTGCCCGTCGGAGATGCGCTACCCCGACTGGGACGCCTGGCGGCGGGAGGTGCTCCGCCGAACCGGCCTGGTCGCCGCCCACGGCGAAACCTACACCTTCGTTCATCAGACCATCGGTGAGTTCCTGGCCGCCCAGCACACGGCCGACGCCCCCGAGCTCAGCGAGCCTATCTACCGCGGCATGTACGACCAGGGCGGTGTCGGCGGCAGTACCCGACCGCCCCTTGGGGTGCAGTTGTCCTCCTTCCGTTTGTTTCTCATCGGCGCCTGGCATTCGGGTCCGCCGCTGGCTCCTCTCCCGCGCGGTGTTCCCCAGCACCTGACCACGCACTTGGCGGAATTCGCCACCAGCCGTGAGCATGGCAGTCACGTTGCTCTTCTCGCCGGCCAGGGCATCACCCTGGCCCCTGGGATCATCGAGGCAGCCATCAACACCCTGACCCCGCTGGTCACCGACACCGCTGCGCACAATGACCACGACCGTGTCCGGGCGGCGGAGGACCTGGCCATGCTGAGTGCTGAGCGAGGCGGCGAACTGCTTGCCTCGCTGGCCACCGACACCACCGTGCACGCCGGTAGTCGTTACGACGCGGCACGGGCGCTCGCGAATCTCGGGGATCCGCGGGCGGCTGACCTGCTTGCCTCGGTGGCCGCCGATGACGGCCTCCTTGATGACCGTCGGCTCGAAGCGGCACAAGAACTGGTCAGACTGAGCGATCAACGAGGTGCCGGTCTACTGGAGGCTCTGGCTACCAATGCCACCGCAGGTGACTACTACCGGGTCGAGGCGGCGCAGGCACTGGCCGAGATGGATACCGAGCGCGGCACGGCACTGCTCGCCTCACTGGCCCTCGACACCAGCCTTCGTCAGGAGCCTCGATTCCGCGCGGCGCGAGCTCTGACGAAACTGAATGGCGAGCGAGCTGTCGGTGTGTGGGCCGAACTGGTCACGATCAAGATGTTCCCCGGCGACGAACGTATCGAAGCGGCGCGGGCTCTGGCGCGACTCGACCGCGACCAGGCCGCTCTGGTGTGGGAGCAATTGATGACCGACACCACCGTCCTGGACCACTACCGGGTCGAAGCGGCGCAGGAGCGGGCGGAACTGGGCGATGCCCGGGGAAAGGACCTGCTCGCCACGCTGGCCTACGACCCCGCCCTGCATTTCGTCGACCGGTCGGAACTGGCGCGCACGTTGAGGAGGTTGCAGGATCCCCGAGGCAACGATCTGCTCGCGTCGCTGGCAAAGTACGGGGTGGATCCAGACTGGGACGACGAAGACTGACCGGGACTGCCGCGTGATGGGGCCCAGCAGCCGCAGCCCGTGGCCGTCGACGAGTTGGTGAGTCTTCATCGACTCAACTGGCCAGTGCGTTCAGCTCCGTGATCTGCGCCGGGCTCAGCCGCACCGTCGCCGCCGCGATGTTCTCCTCAAGATGCGTCATCGAGGCCGTGCCGGGGATCGGCACCAAGTTCTCGGCCCGAGCCAGCAACCACGCGAGCGCGACCTGGGCCGGCGTGGCGTCGATCTGTGCGGCGAGTCCGCGGAGCGGGCTGTCCGGCCGGGCCAGAGCGCCGATGTCGAGCGGGAACCAGGAGATGAATGGCAGGCCCTCGCGTGCGCAGTATTCGAGCACGTCCTCGTGCTTGCGTTCCGTGATGCTGTACTGATTCTGGACGGAGGCGATCTCGACGATCTGCCGGGCGGCGGTGACCTGGTCGACCGTCACCTCATTGAGCCCGATCGCGCCGATCTTTCCCTCCTCCTTCAGCTTCTTCAGCTCACCGATCTGGTCCTCGAACGGCACGCTGGGGTCGACCTGGTGCAGCTGGTAGAGGTCGATGTGATCAACGCCCAGACGGCGCAGGCTCAGCACGCATTCCTGCCGCAGGTACTCCGGGCGCCCGAGGACGGCGTAGGACCCCGGGCCGGATTGCGTCTGTCCGCCCTTGGTCGTGATCAGCACATGCTCCGGATAGGGATGCAGCGCCTCACGGATGATCTCCTCGCTGACGTGTGGTCCGTAGACGCTGGCGGTGTCGATGAAGTCGACGCCCAGTTCGACCGCACGCCGCATGAGCTGGACGGAGGCACCACGGTCGGCCGGCTCGCCCCAGACGTGCGGACCGACCAGTCGCATGGCCCCGAAGCCGAGCCTGTGGACGGTCTTTCCGGCGATCTTGATCGTCCCGGACGCGTGGTTGACGCGATCCTCAAGACGCTGGTCCTGGATCATGGGTACTCCTTGTCAAGGGCTACGGATGGGGGGTGTATTCGGTGCCGTGCGGGCATCGAACGGACGCGGACGGGCAGCCGGCGATACCCGCACCCTCGGGAAGACGGATCGCGGCCTCGTGTGGCATTTCGCCTGCTTCGTCCGGCGGTGCCAACGGCGCGGCCGGGAAGAGTCCGTCGCCGCGCTATCGAGGCCGACAGCTTGCCGAGGGCGGGAAGCGATCACATGGTTCGTACAGCCTGGGCTCTGCCTCCCGCCGGACTCTTGCCTGCCACTGGACTCTACGAGCGGCGGTCCGGCGCGGGATTGAACCTCCGCGACCCGCAAATTGGACATGGGCGCCACGAGATAGGCTCGACACGCGGAAGAGAGGCGGATCGACGGGCGATGGACAGTGCTGAGGCAGGGGCCGACGACTCACGAGGGGCGTTCTCCCTGGACACCACTCCCTCCCTGTCGCGAGGATTCAGCAGCTTCCAGCGCGAGTGGGAGACACAGGTCGGTGATGGCTTCCCGCTGCCGACCTTCAGCCCGGCCACGACGGGCGACTTCCGGGTCAAGGGCCGCGCCGCGAAAGTACGCGATGTGGCGATCACCGATGTCCACGGCGCATCAGCCATCCGGACCGCCGCCCTCGGCGATGTCGAGGATCAGGTGCGGATGTGGGTCGTGCAGCGCGGAGCGTGGGCTCTTGGCGGCGGCCCCGGTGGTGAGCACACCGTATCCGCCGGGCAGTTCCTCCTCCGCCACGTCGGGCGGCCCTCGCACTTCGCGACGGCCCCGCACACAACGGCGAAGATCGTCGTCCTGCCCGCCACCATGCTCAAACCGTTGCTCGGGAACCGGATCGTCACCGGCTCGGCGGACTCGGCCGAGGTGCGCCTGTTCGTGGCACACACGAACATGATCCACGCCACCGTGACCGGCCTCAGCCCCGCCGGTGTGCAAGCCGCCCACAGTGCTCTGATCGAACTGGCCAAGGCGGTGGCAAGACACCGGTTCGACGACAAGGAACCCCTGCTGGCCTCCGCCCTCGCCCAGGCCGCGAAGGAGCTGGCGGACAGCCGGCTCACCGATCCTTCGCTCTCCTCCAGGACGCTCGCAAGCGAACTCAACGTCTCCGTACGCACGCTGCAGCGTGCGTTCGCCGCAGGAGGCGAGTCAGTGACCGCCTACATCCGCCTCCGGCGGCTGGAAGAGGCGCGGCTCGCCCTCACCGCACAGTCCGGGCGGTTGAGCGTCTCGGAACTCGCCGCTCACTGGCAGTTCTCGGACAGTAGCCACTTCATCAGGGCCTTCAAGACCCACTACGGTCAGACTCCCACCGACTATGCCCGCCGGGCTCGCGCGCGAGGGGACTGAGGTTTCCCCGGCGAGGATCACCTCCGCATTCCGTTGAGGACGAGTACGGCGCGGGCTCCGACAACGCGGCGAGTGTGCGTGCCGGCCGCCGCCGGGCCCGCCCTTCGGGCGGACGGCGCCACTTTGAAGACAGGCCCTGGTGCTCCGGTGACCAGCACCACGCATTCGCTCACTTTTTCGCTCTCCCATCCCCGCGACGGTGCGGACGACGAACGGCGGTTCCCCGCTCAGGCCCGGCCAGACCCATCTACGCGAAATACTCGAATACCACCCAGGGCGACCGCAGCCCTCACAGTCGGCCCAACATGGCCGCCACGGCGATCACCCAGAGGCTCGCGCCGACCGCTACCGCGATGGCGGCCATGCGCGTCATTCGCGCTCCCTCGCGCCCGGCGGCGGGTAGCCGAAGATCCGCTCGTACAGAGCCACTTCGTCCGGCGCCTGGAGGGCAAGCAGCGCCTCTCGGCGCCTGTGTTCCCGGTGAGCACGCCGCCGACGTGGGCTGACGAGCCGTACGGGGACGGAGAGCGCGCCCGTGAACCAGCACCAAGCGCGCTTCATACGCCACCCCTACTGCTCCACTTGTTGCGTTCTGCCACCCGCGCGCTGAGATCTTCGGGCGACCCACCGGGGGGCTCGTCGCCGGACGGAGTCTGCCCCGTCCCCTCCCCGCCGAGCGAGTCCTTCCACACAAGGAGCGCGCCGTTCGCGCCGAACGTTTCGATCAGCAGGGACAGCAGCCGTCGTGCCTCGCTAGTCGTCATCGGACAACCGCCGCATCAGCCCGGCCTCAACTTCTCACATCAGTGCGGGGGTTGCTGCCGTGTATCCGTCGCGCGGTACCCACTCGGGGACGAGTCGCCAGAAGTCCTCGGCGGTGTCTTCGGTCGGATCCACCATGTCTCACCCTTCTTACGATTAGTTACGAACCGTGTTCAGAGTGCGACGAGTCGCGCTAGCTTGGGAAGCGGTTCACCGTCCGACCTGCGCATTGGTCTCACTGGCGCGCCTCCGCATGCCCTGACCTGCGCGGATACGACGAGTGACGTCGATTCTCAAGTCAGTGGTCAAGGAGGTTTCGCATGGCAGAGCGACGCGATGTTGACGAAACGGTGAGGAGCCCCAGGGAGGCATTCGGCGAGGCGTTGCGCAACGCCCGTGAACTGCGAACGGCCGACAGGCTGTCGCAGTCGGCCCTGGCGAAGAAGGCGCGCACGTCAAAATCCACCATCAGCCGCATCGAGCGCGGAGTCCCGCCGATCGCCAGCAACTTGCCCGCCGTGTTCGATCAGATCTTTGAGACGGACGGCCAGTTCAAGCGGCTGTACGAGGAGGTGGTCTCGCGATCCTTCCCAGCCCTGTACCGGCGTCGCATGGGCTTGGAGCGGGAGGCCACCGCGATCTGGGAATGGTCTCCCACGATCATCCCCGGTCTCTTTCAGACCGCTGAGTACGCCCGCGCACTGTTTCGGGCCAACAACCCACGGGCGACCGAGGATGAGATCGCAGGATTGATGCGTGCACGACTCGCTCGACAGGAGCTGCTACGTGGCGACGCCCCACCGAACGTTCGCGTAGTGCTGTGCGCGTCCGTGATCGGGCGTCGTATTGTGAGCCGCGACGCTATGCGCGAGCAGCTGGCGGTGCTCCTGGGCCAAGCAGAACGCCAGACCACACGCCTACAGGTTCTGCCGCTCGACGCCGAACCGCATCTGCTTATCGATGGGCCCATCACGTTCCTGACAGCGCCAAATCATGTGACAGTAGTCTGTGTTGATGCGTTCCGTACAGCGAACATCCACGAAGATCCCGAACATGTCCGGACGGCCGTACGCGCCTACGATGACTTGACCAGCGAGGCGCTTTCAGCACGGGAGAGCGCGGCCTTCATTAGAAATCAGATGGAGACACTGTGAACCCCAACTCGTTGCCAACCGCGTGGGTCAGGTCCACCTATAGCAACGGTGACGGCGGCAACTGCGTCGAGTGGTCCCCCTCCTACGCCCACGCCCACAACCTCGTCCCCATCCGTGACAGCAAGGCACCCCACCTCCCCCACCTCACCGTCCCCCCCCGCGCCTGGACCGACTTCCTGGCCTTCGCCACCAGTCACGCCACCGCCTACGCAGACGCCGGCCGGTAGCGGATCTCCAGCATCGTGCAGCCCATCACCGTCCGGTACGGACCGTGCGGCATCCCCGGCGGTCGCGACGCGTAGTGGCCCGCCGTGAAGGTGGCGTCCAGCATCAGGTCGTGCAGTTCTGTATCCGACAGTGGACGCCGGTCACGGAATGGCACGGATCGAAGACGCCTGGGCGGCACTCTTCGCCGACGCCCTCGCCACGCTTTCTCCCATCCACCGCGCCGCTCTCACCGACGCCACGCCCGCGCTGTGCGCACTCGGCACCACCCTGCGAAACCGCCGGGACGCCGCCCACGACTGAGCCTGGGGGAGCCACCCGGCGCCTTCCGCCACTATCCCAGGAATCGTGTACACAGCTGCGCGTACACTTCCCGTATGGACGAGAACACTGTGACCGTGCGGGAAGCCCGTGCCCATCTGGCCGACCACATCAATAGCGCCGAGCAGGGCACGCCCACGGTGATCACTCGCAACGGTGTGCCGGTGGCGGCGGTGGTGCCCATCGCGGAATTCGAGGCGCTGGAAGAAGCGGCTGATGTGCTGCTGGCCCGAGAGGCGGAAGCGGTCCTGACCGAAGGCGGGCCCACCGTGACGATGGCCGAACTACTGGCAGACCTGTTCGCCGAGCCCACCCAAGGCGCGGCGTGAAGTACGCGTTTCGGTTCACCGCAGTCGCCCAGCGGCAGCTCCGGTCCATCGACCGGACTGCCGCGATGCGCATCCTGACGGCGCTGACCGCGCTGGGCGACGATCCGTACCGTGATGACGCCGACGTCAAGAAACTCGCGGGCCCGTCGGGCCTCTATCGCCTCAGGGTCGGCAACTACAGGGTCGCCTACCAGGTCGAGGATGGCGAGCTCACCATCCTCGTCGTCAAAGTGGGCGACCGGCGCGACGTCTATCGCGGCATCTGACGTACAGGCGTACGCGCCGGGAAATCACCCGGCGTCTGCCGCCACAGCCCAGGCGATCCCGTCCAGGATGTCGTGTTCGCTGACCACGACCTCCTCTGCGCCGGTCCGTTCCATGATCGCGAGGAGTACGAGGGCGCCCGCGCCGATGACGTCCACCCGGCCCGGGTGCATGACGGGGATCGCGGCGCGCTCCGCGTGTGTGGCGTGGAGCAGGCGGGTGGTGATCTCCTTGACCTGGTCGTACGGGATCAGGGAGTGGTGGATCAGGGCGGAGTCGTACTCGGTCAGGCCGAGCGCGATCGCGGCGACCGTGGTCACGGAACCGGCCAGTCCGACCAGGGTGCGGGCCTCGCGCAGCGGGACCGTCTGTTCGGCCAGGTCGAGGGCCGCCTCGATGTCGGCGCGGATCGCGGCGATCTCCGTGTCCGTGGGCGGGTCGCTGATGACGCCGTCCCGTACGAGGTGGCGCTCGGTCAGCCGTACGCAGCCGATGTCCACGGAGCGCGCGGCGCGCACGTGGTCGTTGCCGACGACGAACTCGGTCGAGCCCCCGCCGATGTCCACGACCAGGTAGCTGTCCCCGTCCACCGGGCCCAGCTCCTTCGTCGCGCCGGTGAAGGAGTAGGCCGCCTCCTGGTCGCCGGTGATCACCTCGGGCTCCACGCCCAGGATGTCCAGGACCCCGCTGACGAACTCGTCGCGGTTCTCCGCGTCGCGCGAGGCGGAGGTGGCGACGAAGCGGATGCGCTCGGCGCCGTGTTCCTTGATGACGGCGGCGTACTCCCGGCAGGCGGCGAAGGTGCGTTCCAGCGCCTCGGGGGCGAGGCGGCCCGTCCTGTCCACGCCCTGGCCGAGGCGGACGATCTTCATCAGGCGGTCGAGATCGACCAGTTCACCGGTCTCGGGGTGAGCGTCCGCGACAAGCAGGCGGATCGAGTTCGTACCGCAGTCGATGGCGGCGACCCTGGTCATTCCGTATCCCCCTCGTCATCCCCCTGATCACCGGACGGATCAGACACGCACGGCGTCACACACGGGCCCTTCGCCCACCACTCCGGCAGCATCGCGAGCGCCTCGTCACCCAGCGGGTTCACCCCGGGCCCGGCCGCCAGCGAGTGGCCGACCAGGACGTGCAGGCACTTCACCCGGTCCGGCATGCCGCCCGCGCTCGGGAAGCCCTCCAGGACCTCGATGGCGTCGCGGCGCGCGAGGTAGTTCTCGTGGGCCGCGCGGTACGCGGCGGCCAGCTCGGGGTCGGTCGCCAGGCGCTCGGTCATCTCCTTCATGACGCCGTTCGCCTCCAGCGTGCCGATGGCCGAGGCCGCGCGCGGGCAGGTCAGGTAGTACGTCGTCGGGAAGGGCGTGCCGTCGGGAAGCCGCGGGGCGGTCTCCACCACGTCCGGCCGGCCGCAGGGGCAGCGGTGCGCGATGGCCCGCAGGCCGCGCGGCGGGCGGCCGAGCTGTTCTTCGAATGCCGCGACGTCCGCGTCGGTGGGTTCCGTGCGTTCGGTCTGCGGAGGGGGCGTGTCCATGCCTGCCTAGGTATGTTCTGCGATTCCGGGTGGTTCTGGGTGGCTCTGGGGGTTCTGGGTGGCTCTGGGGTGCTGAGTCTCTTGTTTCCGGCCATATGTCCTGCTGTATGTCCTGCTGCATGTCCTGCCGTATATGTCAGGACTTTCTGTGCGGGCTATCTGTCCGGGCGGTCCGCGTTGTCCACGCCGTCCAGCACGTTCGAGTACCAGGGGCGGTCGGTCGCCCCCTGCTCCTCGCGGCGCTGCTCGCTCACATCCGGGTCGATCACGATGTAGCCGGTCTCCCCCGGCATCACGTAATGCAGATGCTCCCGGGCCAGCCGCTGGACATACGCGTCGTCCTGGAGCCGCGCCTTCTCGTCGCGCAGCTCCTCGACCCGCTGCTTCGCCTCGCGGGTCAGCCGCTGCTGGTCGGCGATCTCGTTCCGCTGCGACACGTACTGCCGCATCGGATACGCGAGCGCCACCACCAGTGTGCACACGACCAGGGCGAGGAAGGCGGCCCGGCCGGTGAGCCGGGAGCGGCGGTCCTGCCTGCGGTTCTGCGAGCGGTAGACCCGGGCGGCCGTCTGCTCGCCGAGCAGTCGCAGTCTGGTCGCGGTGGAGAACCGGTCCCGGTTCCCGGCCATGGCTCGCCTCCCCTGTTACGTCCCCTGTTGTACGTACGTCCCCGGACACGGTACGGGACCGCGACCGGGGACGTACGGGCGACGGGCGGAGCCGCCCCTCGCCCTCGTATCCACAGGATCAGGAAGAGCGCATCCTCTTAATGGTTCGCGGAGTGAAACCGCGGGAACGCGCTGCGGCCCGCGTACACCGCCGCGTCGTCGAGGATCTCCTCGATGCGCAGCAGCTGGTTGTACTTGGCGACGCGCTCGGAGCGGGCCGGGGCGCCGGTCTTGATCTGGCCGCAGTTGGTGGCAACGGCGAGGTCGGCGATGGTGACATCCTCGGTCTCACCGGAGCGGTGGGACATCATGCACTTGAAGCCGTTGCGCTGGGCCAGCTCGACGGCGTCCAGGGTCTCGGTCAGCGAACCGATCTGGTTGACCTTGACGAGCAGGGCGTTGGCCGAGCCCTCCTCGATACCGCGGGCGAGGCGCTCCGGGTTGGTGACGAACAGGTCGTCGCCGACGATCTGGACCTTGGAGCCGAGCTTGTCCGTGAGGACCTTCCAGCCGGCCCAGTCGTCCTCGAAGAGCGGGTCCTCGATGGAGACGAGCGGGTACGCGGCGACGAGCTCCTCGTAGTACTCGGTCAGCTCGGCGGCCGAGCGCGACTTGCCCTCGAACTCGTACGAACCGTCCTTGTAGAACTCGGAGGCGGCGACGTCGAGGGCGAGCGCGATGTCGCGGCCGGGGACGTAACCGGCCTCCTTGATCGCTTCGAGGATGAGGTCGAGCGCGGCGCGGTTGGACTCCAGGTTCGGCGCGAAGCCGCCCTCGTCGCCGAGGCCCGTGGAGAGGCCCTTCTGCTTCAGGACCTTCTTGAGGGTGTGGTAGACCTCGGCGCCCCAGCGCAGGGCCTCGGAGAAGGACTCCGCGCCGATCGGGGCGATCATGAATTCCTGGATGTCCACGTTGGAGTCGGCGTGCGAGCCGCCGTTCAGGATGTTCATCATCGGAACGGGCAGCAGGTGCGCGTTCGGGCCGCCGAGGTAGCGGAAGAGCGGGAGGTCCGAGGCCTCGGAGGCGGCGTGCGCGACGGCGAGGGAGACGCCGAGGATGGCGTTGGCGCCGAGCGACGACTTGTCCGGGGTGGCGTCCAGGTCGAACATCGCCTGGTCGATCAGGCGCTGCTCGGTGGCGTCGTACCCGACCAGCTCCGGGCCGATCTGCTCGATGACGGCGAGGACGGCCTTCTCGACACCCTTGCCCTGGTAGCGGTTCTGGTCACCGTCGCGGAGCTCAAGGGCCTCGAACGCACCGGTGGAGGCACCGGAGGGGACAGCAGCACGACCCGTGCTGCCGTCGTCGAGGCCGACCTCGACCTCGACCGTGGGGTTGCCTCGGGAGTCGAGGATTTCCCGGGCTACGACGACGTCGATGGACGGCACGAGCATCTCCTTCTGGGATGTGACGCTTGGAGTGCAGGGTCTCATTGGCCTTGCGCCAAGAGACTAACCGGCGCGGGGTCATCGGTCGGCCGGTGCCCGCCCCCTAAGACGAAATAATGAGGCCCGATTCCCCCACCGCCGGAGCCACAGCCGCCCACGGGCGCGCCACAGCCGAAACCCCGGCCCGGCGCGCGTACGGGGGATTACGCGCCCGGCCGGGGTGGTATCGGGTAGGGCCCGGACGAGACCCGAGTGGTTCCCGGCTGAGTCCCGGGGGGCTCGGGTCCCAGGGGGGTCCGGCTGAGTCCCAGGGGGCCCGCTGGCCCAGGGATCCCGGAGGGTTCCCGGTGGTTCCCCGGAGGCTCCCCGGTGGGTCAGCTCAGGTGGAGCTGCTGGCCCGGGTAGATCACGTCGGCGTCGCTGACGATGTCCTTGTTCAGGTCGAACAGCTTCTTCCAGCCGCCCTTGACGTCCTCGGCCTTGGCGATCTTGGAGAGGGAGTCGCCGGGCTTGACCTTGTACTCGCCGTCACCCTCCTTGATCGTCGTGGGACGGCTCTCGCCGCGCGAGGCCGGCTGGGCCGCGCTGCGCGTGGTCTCCTGCCGCTTCGGCTGGGACTGCTGCTTCGGCTGCGCCTGCCGCTGGGGAGCCGGCTTCTGGGTGCTCGGGGTGCTCGGGGTGGCCGAGCCGCCGTCGTACGCGGCGCTGGACAGGCCCACGCCGCAGTTCGGCCACGCGCCCTTGCCCTGGCCGGCGAGGACCTTCTCGGCGACGGCTATCTGCTGGGACTTGCTCGCCTGGTCGGCGCGGGCGGCGTACGCGGTACCGCCGTAGGCGGCCCAGGTGGACGGCGTGAACTGGAGGCCGCCGTAGAAGCCGTTGGCGGTGTTGATGGACCAGTTGCCTCCGGACTCGCACTGCGCGACCTGGTCCCACTCGGAGGCGGTCGCGGCGGAGGCCGAGGTCGCACCGATCAGCGGGGCGGCGACGGCGGCACCGGTGACCCCGGCGAGCGTGGCGTAGTGGACGGCCTTCGACGGGCGGCGGTGCTTGGCCTTGCTGGAACGCAGCAGCATGGAACATCTCCTCACCGACGCCTACGAGGTCAGCTGTCGGGTTCGGGCCAAGTGAGTTGCCCGGCCATGTGCTCTGTCGCACATGGCTTCACCCCAAGCCGGTCGTCGGCCGTCTCTCGACGGCTGGAGCCCGGCGCGAACCTTTGGGTCCCCCGCTCCTGCCTACGGCGCATGACGCGTCGATTACTCCCCCCGACCGACGGCAGGATTCGGCGTGACGGTCGACGGGGCCCGCGGTGCGAGCGGTTCAGACCGTAATCACAGGTCTGTCCGTTGTTCAAAGAAGCACATCAAGGAAAAATCGCCCTTACCTCCCCCTGGAACGACCTCATTTGCGCAGGTCGGAGATGAAACGGCCCAACCGACGGGCCAAAAGACCCCAGTTGCGGCAAAGAGACCCTTGTCTCACTTTCACAGAAGTGGACATAGGGCCCCTAACTGCCCTTACTTCACGCCGAGATCAAGGGTCTGGCCAGGAAGGATCAGGTCGGGGTCGGCGCCGACGGTGTCCTTGTTCGCCTCATAGAGCGCGGTCCACCCCCCGGGCACCTCGCGCTCGTCGGCGATGAGCCAAAGGCAGTCGCCCGCACGGACGGTGTACTCACCATCCGCCACGCCCGCGCCTTCCGTTTTGTCCGTCGCGCCGCCCGCATGACGTGTCGATCCGTCACCTCGCGAGGCATGACGGCCGGATTCACGCCCTTCGCCCGAATTGCCCGGCGCGGCATCGTCCGGGGCGGCGTCGCCGCGGTGCTTGCCCTTGGCGTCGTCGTCGGCGGACCCGGAGGAGCCAAGGGCCCCCGAGGAGTCCGAGGGAGCGGGCGTCACGCCGTCGGGCACCGTCGCGTCCGGCGTGGGCGAGGAGGTGTCCGTGGGGGTGTCCGTGGAGGTGCCCGAGGAGGTGTCCGACGGGTCGGCACTCCCGGTCTTCCCGGACGCCTCGGAGGGCTTGGAGCTCTCGGTCTTCCCGGACGTCTCGGAGGGCTTGGGGGGCGCGGACGACTCGGGTGTCGCCTCGGGCGTCGTACCGGGGTCCACGCCCGGCGCGGCACTGCCCACCGTCAGCCCCGAGATCGCGGCGCAACTGGCCCATGCCCGCGGCCCCTGCGCGTCGAGGATCCTCTCGGCTATCGCGATCTGCTGCGAGCGGCTCGCGAGGTCGGCGCTGGCCGCGTACTCCGCGCCACCGAAGTCGTCCCAGGTCTCCTGGGAGATCTGGAGTCCGCCGTAGTAGCCGTTGCGGAGGTCGGCGCTCCACATGCCGCCGCTCTCGCACTCGGCGACGCGGTCCCAGGTGGAGGCGTCGGCCGCGCCGGCACTGGTGGCACCGAGCAGCGGAATAGCGATCGCCGAGCCGGTCACCCCTGCCGCGACGATCAGAGCGGGGGCCTGGCGAGGTCGACGGTGTCGGCCGTTCCCGGAGCGCATGCGATTGCCTTCCGTGTGACTGATGTTTCGACTGCTGCGTGTGGCGGCTGAGTTTTCGAGAACGTAGCGGTACTCGAACTGCTGTCACAAGTCGATGCAGCGGAGATCACGTGAAAGTCACAGTCTTGACGGGCCGTCAGGAACCCGAGCCGGCCGCCCTTCAGCCGGACAATGGCGTGAACTGCACCGGAAGCGTGCGCAATCCACGCATGATGAGCCCTCCGCGCCAGCGCAAATCGGCAGGATCTCCCGCGAGCCGCACATCGGGCAGCCGGGTCAGCAGGGTGGCGAGCGCGGTCTGTCCCTCCACCCGGGCCAGTGGCGCGCCGAGGCAGTAGTGGATGCCGTGTCCGTATCCGAGGTGCTGATTGTCACGCCGGGAGAGGTCGAGCGTGTCCGGATCCGTGAAGCGCTCGGGGTCACGGTCGGCGGCGGCGAGGACGACCAGGACCGGATCGCCCGTCGCGATCCGCTGTCCGCCGAGCGTCAGCGGCTCGGTCGCGAACCGCCAGGTCGCCAGCTCCACGGGACCGTCGTACCGCAGCAGTTCCTCGATCCCCGTCGCGAGCAGGCCGGTCTCCCCCGCGTCGAGCGAGCGCTGGAGCAGCGCGCGCTGCTCGGGGTGGCGCAGCAGCGCGAACATGCCGTTGCCGATGAGGTTCACGGTCGTCTCGAAACCGGCGAACAGGATGATGAAGGCCATCGCCGCGGCCTCGTTCTCGGTGAGATGTTCGCCGTGGTCGCCGGCCCGGATGAGTCCGGAGATCAGATCGTCGCCGGGGTCGGCCCTCTTACGGTGGATGAGGTCGGCGAGATAGCCGCGCATCTTCTTGACGGAGCGCCCGACCCCGCCGCGTGGCCCGCCGGCGTGCCGGATCATCATGCCCGCCCAGTCGCGGAAGTCGTCCTGGTCCTCGCGCGGCACCCCGAGCAGATCGCAGATCGCGTAGATGGGGAGCGGGAACGCGAAGTCATGGATCAGGTCCGCCTCGCCCTCCGCGGCGAAGTCGTCGATGAGCCGGTCGGTCAACTCCTGTACGCGCGGCGCGAATTCGGCCACGCGGCGGGGCGTGAACGCCTTGGACACCAGCCGGCGCAGCCGGGTGTGATCGGGCGGATCGATATTGAGCAGATGTGTCATCAGCTCCGCCTTGCGCTCGCCGGGTATGCCGGTCTTCCCCTTGGCGTGCGCGGGCTCGGCGTGGTGCGTGGGGTTCTTGGAGAGCCGCGCGTCGGCGAGGGCCCGCCTGGCATCCACGTACCGCGTCACGAGCCACGCCTCGACCCCACTGGGCAGCGCGGTCCTGTGCACGGGAGAGTGCTCGCGCAGCCAGGCGTAGGCGGGGTACGGATCGGTGGCGAACTCCCAGGTGAACAGCTCGGGAGCGGGCGCGGCCGGGGATATGGGGGCGGGCTGGTGGTGCATGCCCCTGACAGTAACCGGCGTCGCCGACGGGGTACGGGCGGCCGCCGACGCGGCGCCCGCTGCCGCCGTACGGCTATCCGGCGTGGCCCTCGGCCGTGCGGATCGCGTCCCTGTATACGCGGGCCGCCGCGCGCAGTGCCGCCTCCGGGTCGACCCCGGCCTGTTCCGCCCGTACCGCCAGGGCCAGCAGTTCGTAGCCGACGCCCTCGCCCTTCGGGAGCGGGACGTCGAGGGCGGCCGTGCGGGTGCGGCCCGCGAGTTTCGCGGCGAGGGCGAGGCCGGGCTGGCCCAGGGGGACTCCGTCGGTGACCGAGTCGCGCTGCTTCTCGACCGCTTTCATCCGGAGCCAGTGGGTCTTGACGTCCTCGGGGGTCTCGGCGGTCTCGTCGCCGAAGACATGGGGGTGGCGGTGGATGAGCTTCTCCACGATCGTGCCGGCGACGTCGTCGATGGAGAACCCCTCGTCGTCCTCCTCCCCCGCCGCGGAACGCTCCTCCGCGATACGGGCGTGGAAGACCACCTGGAGCAGGACGTCCCCCAGCTCCTCGCGCAGTTCGTCGGCGTCGCCCTCCTCGATCGCCTCGACGAGTTCGTACGCCTCCTCGATGGCGTACTTGGCGAGCCCCTGGTGCGTCTGGGCCGAGGACCACGGGCACTCGACGCGGATCCGGTCCATGACCTGGACGAGATCGAGCAGCCGGGCGCCCGGCAGGTCGTACGAGCCGGGGAGCAGCTCCAGGTCCGGCATCCGGACCCGGCCGGAGCCCGCCAGTCGCGCCAGGCCGTCGGTCAGCCGCGCGTCGGTCCCGTCGCCCTCGCTGGAGGGGACGACCACGACCGTACGGCCACCGGCGCAGGCGTCGACCAGCTCCCGCGCGCTCGGCGCGGCATGCTCGACGGTGATGCCCGCCTCGCGCAGATAGGGCAGCTGCGGATGGCCGGCGTCGGCGCACAGCACCGCGTCGGCGGCGTGCAGCAGCTGCCAGGCGGGCCAGGACAGCAGCCCGGGGGCGACCCGGTGGCTGGCGGTCAGCAGGACGATACGGCCGGGAGTGGCGGGAGCTTCGTCTGTCACCTCTCGAACCTACCTCCGGCCGCAGACCGTCCCGCCCGCGGGCCGTGGCCGTGCCACGCCCCGCCCGGACCGTCGGATCAGGTGCCCGTCGGCTGCTGCTGCTCCGGCGCCTCGCTGGTGAGCTGAGTGATCCACGGCGTCTTGGCGTCGCCCAGCCTGACCTGCTTGTTGTCCCAGCTGCCGTAGCGCGGATTGACGTCGATACCGAGCTGCTCGGATGTCTTCGTCAGCTCGGCGAGGACCGTCTGCTGGCCCTGCGGCGTGGTGGTGTTGGCGCCGAGTGCCACGGCCAGCTTGGTCAGCAGCACCTCGCGGCGGATCGCCGCCTCGATCTGGTCCGCGGAGAGCGCGCCCTGCTGGAGCAGCATCGCGGCGAACTGCTTCTCCCCGCCGGACTGGGCGGCGGCCTGCTGCCGGGTGGTCTGGATCTCCTTGCGGCTGATCGTGACCCCGGTGTTGCCGGCGGCCTTCTCCAGCACCCGGTCGAAGATCATGCTGTTCAGCTTGGCCTGGCTGAGCTGCCCGGTGTTCTCGATCAGCTGCTCGGACTCGGGGGCGCCGCGCTGCGCGTCCCGTACGTCCTGTACCTGGGCCTGGAGCGCGGACACCTCGATCCGCTGCCCGCCGACGACGGCCGCCGCTCCGGGGTGGGCTTCGTTGCCGCAGGCGGTGAGGAGTGGGGCCGCGGCGAGGAGCGCGACGGAGACGGAGAGCGCGGTGCGACGACGGCGGTGCAAAGGGGGCCTCCCGGCGTGATTGTGCGGCGATGCACAAGGCCTTGCAGTGATCGATGGTAGGCAGTGGACGTGGTCTGGGCCACTGGTTCGACCAACGATTCACGGGGAGGTTGGGGTGCGCGGCGGCGGTCGGCCGCCGCGCCCGCCGTCCGCTCGGGCCGAGGACCGGAGTGGGCCCCGTGAGGCGGTTCAATCCAGAGCGCACCGTCAACTTCGCCTGCCCGCCCCCGCAGGGATGCCGGACACGCTGATGCAGGTGTTATACGGGACCAGTGATGGGGTCATCTTCGGGGGAGATGTTGACTCCTATGCATCCGACTACTTTGAGCGGGTGCGGGTCGAGGTAGAGCTGAAAGTAGTATCCTGCTCGTTCGCGATCGTCCACGTAGGCCACAAGAAGGCCCCGCTCGCCCATTTCGGCAAGACTCGTAAGGCATTCCGCGACCCCGACAGTCGGCTTGCCACGCCGTTGCAAGGTTGTCACTCTCCCGCGACAGATGCCCCGGAGCCTCGCGGCTGGAATTGGCTCGAGCCAGACGTCGAAATGCGCTCCAGAAAGTAGTGCATTTTGGGCCCGAATGCTGGCCTCGGAGTCGAACTCGAATGCGGCGAGCAGTTCACTCACAGATACTTTGTTCACCTCATCTCCTCGTAACGCTTGTCCAGGTTCTCCCAAAGTCGAAGCTAATTCCTTGGGCTTGGATTTCTCCAACGATGAGATGCTCATCTTCGCCGAATGACCGATCCCACGGACTGTCGTGGATTTGAATATTCCTCGATGGCCCCACGGGGGGATCTATGTCTGCTGCCCTGATGCGCAGCATCACGCCTTCCCCAACCCAGTTGTCCCCCAGGTTCTCCGCACCATAGATGGCAACTTCGGGGTCATCGGTCCAGGACGTGAAGACGGAATCCGTGTTATTTCCACCCACATGATCCCCTATGTTTGAGTGGCCTCCGACGGGAACCGCACGGCCTTCAGCAGCGGCACCATAACTACGGTGCCCCTTGGCGAGACCGCGATACAGATACCCATCAGCGTTCGCTTCACAATTGTGGACCAAGATCGGGACGCCGCCGGCCAGCACATAGTACGTGTGCGCCGTATCGACCGTCAGGTTGTAGACCGCCGCCTGCTGCGTCCACGCCTGGACCGCCTCGACCTGGACCCAGCTGCCGCTGCCCGTCCTGAGCCACTGGCCCGGCTTCAGTTCGCCGGCCTTCTGCCACTTCTTCAGGTCCGGGAGATAGAGGAGGTGGCCCTCCGTCGCCGTGATCGTGTCCGTCGCGTCGCCCTTGGCGCCGTCCGTGTCGACCGTGAGCTTGACCAGGCTCTTCAGGCCCTTGCCCTCGATCGTTTCGGTGACCTCCTGCGCGGAGGTCTTCCCGGTCGTCGGGTCCGTTGCCGTGACCTTGTCGCCGGCCTCGACGTCCTCGATCGGCTTTCTGGTCCCGTCGGCCATCACCACTTCCGTGCCCGGCAGGAAGCTGTTCCCGGCCACGTCCGCTGCGAGTTGGGCGCAGGAGACCGCCGTCTGGACCCGGTCGACCGCGTCCTCGACCTTGCCGATCCTGTCGGCCGCCTTCGCGATGTCGTCCGCGTATTTCACGGCCTTCATGCCCATCCGGCCGGCCTTCGCCGCCCGGACCGCGCCCGCGCCCACTCCGCCCAGGGCCAGGCCGCCCACCGTGGCGACGGCCCAGGCGCAGGCCTCCATGTCGCCCTTGGTGACGCAGTTCTTGATGTCGTTGAAGCCGGTGACCTCCCCGACGACATTGCCGACCGCCTTCACCCCGTCCCAGACCGCCGGGGCGACGTCGATCGCGTAGTCGACCGCCGCCGAGACGGACTCGACCACGATGCCGATCTGCTCCACCGCCGCGTCGCGGATGGCGTTCGTGACCTTGGCGACGTCCGCGATGACATCGCGGGTGGCCGAGACGATGATCGCCGGGAGGTTGGGGTTGGCCGTGACGATCGCCTGCGCCACCGCCATCAGAGGTTTGGCCGCGGCCACGATGTCCGGGATCGGGTTGTGCTTGGCCACGTACGCGGCCACCGACTTGGCCTTGCGGGTGACGGCCTCCCGGGCCGCGCGGTACTGGCGTTGGGCCTCCGCCGCTTTCTGTCTGGCCCATTCACCCGTCGAGGCGGCCGCCGCGCTGACCTTGCTCCCGACCCATCTCGCCGCGCTGACGGCGTAGTTGACGGCCGTCTTCAGGCCCGACTTCTCGTACGCCCAGCTCGCGGCGCGGCCCAGCGCCTTCGTGGCGATCTTCAGTGCGGAGAGCGGATGGCGCACGGTGTAGACCACCCCGCTCCACACCGTCTTCGCGGTCTTGACCGCGAACTTCACCGGCTTGCTGTTCTTGACCTTGTTCCAGGCCTTCTTGCACCAGCCGCAGCTGGGCCAGTTGCCGTCCGGGTCCGTGTAGTCCATCGGCGAACCGGCGCCGTACGTATAGCGGTTGGCGAGGATCGAGGCGCCCGAGGCGTAGGTGTACGCGTCGCGCGAGTCGAAGGTGCCCGTGCCCGGGTCGTACCAGCGCGCGCCCATATTGACCTGGTCGGTCTCCGGGTCGGTCCAGTCCCCCTGGAAGCCCGCGCTGCCCGCGCTGTCGGACGCGCCCGCCGTGCCGATCGTCGCGCCGAAGGGGTCGTACGCCGTCGAGGACGCCAGGGTCGTCTGCGCACCGTCCGTCGGCGACATGCCGCCGACCACATCGCCGTGCTTGTCGCTGACGGACAGCTGCGCCGGGCCGCCCTCGGCGACCGAGAGCAGTTCGTCCGCGGCCCCGCGCCCGTACGTCGCCGAGTTGTCCTTGACCGGGTCGGGGGCGAATCCCGCGTAGGTGAAGTCCGCGCCGTTGCGGTCGGCCACCCGGTCCAGCGCGTCATAGGTGTACGCCGTCCCTGACTCGCCCGCCTTCGTCATCCGGTCGAAGGCGTCGAAGGTGAACTCCTCCGTCAGCCCCGAGCTGGTACGGGAGGCGAGGGTGCCGCGCGCGGTGTAGTCGTATGTGTAGTCCCCGTCGGTCAGCAGCCGGTTGCGTTCGTCGAACGTGGCGCTCTTGGCACCGTTCTTGACGCGGTTGCCGCTGTCGTCCCAGCCGTACTCGGTCGTCGCGCCGTCCGACGTCCAGGACGTGAGCCGGCCCGCCTGGTCATAGCCGTAGGTGTTCTCGCCGGCCTTGGCGGTGCCGGTGGTCGTCTTGCCGGTCAGCTGGTCGTTCGTGTCGTAGTCGTAGTCCGTGGACGCGACGGCCGCGCCGCCGCTGCTCTTGACCGTGTCGGTGTCGAGACGGCCCAGGTCGTCGTAGGTGTAGCCGCGCGACTGCCCGGCGCCGTAGTCGACCCGCTCGACCGCGCCCGCGCCGTCGTAGCCGTAGCTCTGCTGGACACCGGTCAGCGGGTCCTCGGCGGTGGCCAGTTGCTGGCGCGCGTAGGTGAAGGTCGCGGTCCCGGCGGCGTCGGTGCGGCCGGTCAGCAGGCCGTCGCCGTTGTAGGTGTACGTGGCGTCGCCCGACGGGCCCTGGGCCTTCAGCAGCAGACCCCGGTCGTTGTACTCGTACCCGTTGTCGCCCTTCGGGGACGACGCCTCGGTGAGCCGGCCGGCCGCGTCGTAGCCGTAGCGCTTCTCCGCCGTGGCGGCCTCGGCGCCCGCGCCGCTCTCCCTGATCAGGTTCCCGGCCTTGTCGTACTCCCGCTCGCGCGTGACCCCGCCCGGCGCGGTCACCTTCACCGGCCGGCCGGCCGCGTCGTACGCCGTCGTCCACGTGCGGTCGGCGGGCGAGGGGTCGCGCGCGGTCGACGGCTCGACGACGGACTCGGGCAGCCCGAGCGTATTGACGGTGTAGACGGTGCTGTTGCCGCGTCCGTCGGTGTAGCGGGTGCGGTTGCCGAGCGCGTCGTAGCCGAAGGACGTGGTGATCGAGGTGGTGTCCGAGACCGGCTCGGTCTGGCTGGTCAGCCGGTCCAGCGCGTCATAGGCGTAGGTCGTGCTGCGGCCCTGCGCGTCGGTCGCGCTGATGAGGTTGCCCGCCAGGTCGTAGCCGTAACCGACCTTGCGCAGCTCGCTGTTGGTGGCGTCCAGGTCGGCGTCCCTGACCAGCTGGCCGAGCCCGTCGTACAGCTTCGACGAGGTCCGTCCCTTGCCGTCCGTACGGCGCACCTCGCGCCCGGCGATGTCGTACCCGAACTGGGTGACCACGCCCGCGGCGTCCGTCAGCCGGGTCGGCTGGCCGACCGCGTCATAGACGAACCGGGTCTCGGCGCCGCTCGGAGCGGTCTGCCGCACCACATTGCCCGTGTCGTCGTAGTCGTTGCGGGTGGTGAAGGAGCCCGGCTGCGGACTGCGTTCGATCTGGGTGGTGGTGACCGGCCGGTCCATGTCGTCGTATGTCGTCTCGGCGCGCGCCCCGTTCGGGTCGGTGACCGAGAGCACCTCGCCGGTGCGGGTGTAGGTGTACGACCAGCGGGCGCGGTCGTCGCCGGACCCTGAGCCGGTCGGCTCGTCCCTGACCGTCAGCCGGTTCTGCCGGTCGTACTCGTAGCGCGTCACCCGCCCCAGCGGGTCGGTCGACTCGGTCACATTGCCCAGCGCGTCATAGGAGTTGGTGACGGTCGGGGTGACGGGGGTGGTGGAGCCGGGCGCCGTGTAGCCGGGCGCGGTGGTGGAGACGAGCCGGCCGAGCCGGTCGTAGGTGGAGCGGTTGATCCGGCCGAGCGCGTCCACCGACTCGGTCGCCGCGCCGAAGGTGTCATAACCGGTGTAGGTGATGGGGCGGGTGATGACGGGCGCGCCGCCGCCGGACTCCGTCCGTACCTCCGGCGCCTTCGTGGACATCGGCCGGCCCAGCTCGTCGTAGCCGTACTCGGTGGTCCGGCCGCCCGGGTCGGTCCGGGAGATCGTCAGTCCGCGCTGGTCGTAGCCGTACTTCGTGGTGCGCGCCTCGGTGCCGTTCTCGACGGTCTCCCGGATCGCGTTGCCCGCGTCGTCGTACTCGTAGCCGACGGTCTCGGGGTTGACGCTCACCGGCCACGGCACATTGGACGCGAGCCCCCCGGAGGCGGAGCTCTTCACATTGCCCGCGAGGTCGTAGGTCAGTGTGGTGCGGCGGGCCACCCCGCTCGGGTCGGTGACCGTCGACTTCGTACGGCCCACCGCGTCATAGGTGTACTGCGTGACGAGCTTGCCGTTGCCCGCCGTCTCGGTGAGGACATTGCCCGCGCCGTCGTAGGTGTTGGCCTCGATGACGATGTCGCGCTTGGTGCCGTCGGGGTTGTGGAAGTCCTTGAGGGTGACGGACTTGACCAGGTCGTCGCCGAAGTACTCGTAGACGACGGTGCGGCCCATCGAGTCGGTGTTCCTGGCGACCCGGCCCCCCATGTCGTACGCGAACGACTCCAGGACGGTGTAGTCGTCGTCCCCGCCGTCGTCCTCCCAGTCGCGCAGCCGCGTCTCGGCCATCATGTTGCGCGCGGTGTAGAGGTAGTCGAAGTGGTTGCCGTTGGCGTCCACCATCGAGGTCTTGTTGCCGAAGACGTCGTAGGTGTACGTGGTCTCGCTGCCCTCGGCGTCGGTGACCGTCTCGGGACGGCCCCGGTCGTCGAGAGTGAAGGCCATCACGCGCGTCGCGTCGCCGCCGAGCAGATCGCTGACTTCGGTACGCGCCACATTGCCGTCGGCGTCATAGCTGGTGGCGGTCTTCTGCTGGTGCTCGGCGCCATTGCTGACGACGTTGGTCGCGGCCGGGTCGGTGACGGTGGCGACCCGGGAGAGCTTGTCATAGCCGAAGGTCGTGGTGACCCCGGCCGGCTGGGCGTCCGAGACGGTCGTCTCGGTGAGCTTGCGGCCCAGCGCGTCGTACGTGTACTTCGTGATCTGGCCGGACGGTTCGGTCAGCTGGGCCAGATCACCGCTCTTGAAGTAGCGGTAGCGGGTGACCTTGCCGAGCGGGTCGGTGGTGGTCAGCGGCAGTCCGGTGGCCGTGTTGCCGCCGTCGACCGCCGGTTCCGCGCCGGTGGTGTACGTATGGCGCACGACCCCGCCGTCGGGTGCGGTCTCGCTGAGCAGCGCCCCCTTGTCGTTGTACTGGTACTGCGTGCGGAAGCGGTTGTCGGTGACGCCGGTGGAGCGGCCGTCGCGGCTCTCGGAGGGCTGGTCGGCCCGCAGGTCGAAGTCGCCCGTCGCCACCGGATAGGTGGTGTACGCGGTCTGGCAGTCGTCCTTGGCCCGGCAGGTCGTACGGCGGACCACATTGCCGCGGTCGTCGTAGCCCAGCGCGACGGTGTCACCGTTCTCGCTGGTGATCGCGGTCTGGAAGCCCTTGTCGTCGTAGCCGAACGTACGGATGGCCACGCCGTCCGCGGGGTGCCGGATGAAATCGGGCTCGCTGCCGCCGTCCCCCGGCGGATTGGTGCAGAAGGCCGGGTCGCCCGGGTCGGGCTTGGTGCAGATCTCGGCCGGCGGCTCCGGCGGCTGCGAGGAAGAGGGGGTCGCGGGCTCGCGGGCGCCCAGCGCCATCGGCTCGCCGTAGCGCAACGTCCGCGAGGTCAGGCCGTCGTACTCGTAGAAGTAGGGGGCGTCCAGCGGGTCACGGACCTCGACGGTGCGCCGCAGGTCCTTGTCGTTGCCGAAGACCGCGGGCGTGCCGATCTTCCACGTGCCGCCGTTGCGGTCGGTGTACTCCTCGACCCGGTCGAGGGAGGTGTCGTACCGCATCTCGGCGGCGGTACGGCCCGACGGCAGCGTCGTGGAGGTGAGGAGATCGGCGGCCCGGCCGCCCTCGCGGTAGTGGCCCGCGACGGCCGCCGCGCCCAGCGGGTGGTGGTAGACCGCGACATCGTCGATGGTGCCCGCGAAGGACTTGGCGGCGGTGGCGCCCCATCCCGGCCAGGACGCCGGGGTGACCGGACGGGCGGCGCCGATCTGGTTGTACGTCAGATCGTTCTGGCTGAGCTGGGCGCCGGTGAGGGTGCCGGAGAGCTTGCCGTCCAGATACAGGTTCTGGGTGGAGCCGGAGACGGAGAGCACGGCGTGGTGCCACTTGCCGTCGTTGACGTTCTTGGTGATGTCGGTGATGGGCGCGGCGGTGCCGGTCCAGAACTGGCCGCGCAGCTTGCCGTCCGTACCGACGTAGAGCAGCGGCGCACCGCTGGTCGGGGCCGTGCCCCAGGCCTTGTTCTGGTAGCCGACGAGCGGACCGCCGAGTCCCGACGCGATCGTCTTGAACCACACCTCGACCGCCGCGTCACGGCTCTTCTTGAGCGTGCCGGAGGGCAGGTCGACCCGGGAGGTGGTGCCGTTGAAGGTGACGGCCGTACCGGGGTCGCCGGTGATCCCGCCGTCCGCGCCCGGTGTCACATCGGTGTAGGTGCCGCGGTCCTTGCCGAGGTTGACCTCGACGGCGCTGTTCGCGGCGGCGCCCTCCGCCTCGCCGAGCCGCCAGTAGGACTCGGGGCGGGAGTCGAGGACGGTGGAGCGGTAGTGGCTGCCCGCGCCGTAGCCGTACCGCGTACAGCCGGCCGCCGGGTCGCACACCGAGTCCAGCCGGTCGCCGGTGTAGGTGTAACTCCAGCTCAGCGCCGCCCCGTTGACCGCGTTGGTGGCCACCTTGGTGACATGCGCGCCGGTCCAGGTGAAGGTGAGGGAGCGGCCGGTGCGGGCGTTGACCGCCGTCGATATCCTTCCGCCGGAGTAGGTGTAGTTGACGACCGCGGAGAACGGGTCGGTGACCCTCACCAGCAGGCCGGAGGAGCTGAAGTCGTAGACCGTGCCCGACTTGTCCTGGAGCTTGTACGTACCGGCCGTGGCGTCGGCCGTCAGCTTGGCGAACCGGCCCGGCGGCGGCGCGAACGTACCGTCCGCGTTCTTGCCGAAGCGGACGTCCTGGCCGTCCGGGTAGCGGATGACGACATTGCCCGTGCCGTCGTCGTCGGGGGTCAGCCGCATGTCGTACCGCGTCGACCAGCCGGCGCCGAAGGCGGCCTCACGCCGCGGGTCCAGGCTGTTGTACGTCCGTACGAGCGTCAGGTCCGGGCCCACCCCGGCCACGGAGGCGTCGATGGCGGCCGTGGTGAAGTTGCCGACGTTCGGGTCGAACTCCTTGCCCTGGGCCTCGGCGAGCCGTGAGGTGATCTCGGGCTGCGGGACGGCCGCGACCATCGCGACCTGCGCGGTCGGCACCTCGTTCGACGCGTCCTTGACGAAGCCGCGCCACAGATACGTCGTACCCCACTTCAGCCGCCCGGCGGGCACCGGATAGGCGGAGCCCGGCTGATAGGCGGAGGTGGTGCAGGCGGTCGGCTTGCCGTCCTTGTCCGACTCGCAGATCTCGAACTTGTACTGGAGCGCCGAGCCGGGCGGCGCGTCGATGTCGACGCCGGCCGCCCACAGTTGCGGGGTGAGGGTCTGCGCCTGGTAACCGTTGGGCGGGAACTGCTCCTTGACCACCGGCGCGATGTCGAAGACCTGGAGGACGAGCCGGCCGGGCGGCACCTGCTCGTCGGTGAAGACCTTGCCGCCCGTGCGGACCATCGTGAAGTCGAGCATGTAGGTGCCCGGCGGCAGGGCCTTGATGGTCGCGTCGAAGGTGATGCGCCCGCCGTGGGCCACCTGTCCCGTGACATCGGCCGCACGCTGCTGGGTGACGAGCTTGCCCTTGGAGTCGTACGCCCGGTAGGCGAGGTAGTAGCCGCCCGCGGTCCAGGTCTCCGCGCCCTTGTTGGTGACGGTGACCTTGACCTTGCCCGCCTGGTTCTGCAGGACCGGCGGGTCGGGCACCGGCTTGGGGAAGGAGTAGGCCGCGTTGTACGGGGAGTGCGTGACGAACAGCTTCGGCGGGTTGGCGGTGGTGTCGCCGGTGAACTTCTTGAACCCGAGTGCGTCGGTGGCCGAAGCGCGCAGCGAGAGCCCGTAGTTGGGCTGGCTGCCGTCCACCCAGCGCTGCACCAGGTCACGGCCGCCCTTGCCGAGGTCGAAGAGCTCACCGGCGGCCGGGCAGCCGGACTTCGACGAGCCGACGGCGATATACCCGTACGCGAAGGACTTGGACGCCAGTGAGCCGCCGACCGAGGGACCGGGGTACGAGCCGCCGGTCGCGGTCGTCCAGGACTCGGTCACCGGATGGACGGAGACGGAACGGGGCTTGCAGGAGGCCGCGTCGTAGTTCACGACCTGGAGCTGCGCGCCGAAGATCTTGTGGTTCTTGAGCTCCGTGTCGAGGCCGGGGAAGCCGAGATAGGAGGCGGTGGAGCCGGCCGGGCCCTTGCCGACGTGCAGTTCGTTCGACCCCGAGACCGGTCCGTTCTCCGTGACATACATGGAGCGGGAGGAGGCGGTGGTGTCGACGGACGGGTCGACCCGGACGGGGAAGGCGCGGGCCGGATCGGTGAGCCAGTCGCGGTCGGCGCTGACCCGGAGGGCCTGGCCGCCGGCCCGCGCGATCAGTTCGTAGCGGACGGCGTGGGAGACGGCGCCGTTGGCGTCCTCCATGAAGCCGGCCGGGATGACGGCTTTCGTACGGCCCTGGTCGTCGACGAGGACGACGGAGCCCTCGCCGCCGTTGTGCGCGGTGCCGTTCCGCGCGGTGAGTCCGGTGAGCGTGAGCGGGAAGTCGAAGGTGGTGGGGGCGTCGGCGGAGCGCAGGACGAGCGTCTCCTTGACCCCACCCGCGCGCGAGTCCAGCCACAGATCGGTCTCCGGCAAGACCTCGCGGTAGCTGACGCGGCTGTCCGCCGCGCCGCCCTCTTCACCGGTCTCCGCGGTCGCGGCGCCCCTCGCGGCGGCGGCGCCGTCCAGCCCGTACGCGAAGGACTCACCGGAGGGGAAGGTCACGGCCGCGAGCCGCTCCGCGTCCGCCCGGCCTGCGAGCCGTACGCCCACGGAGCCCGCCGCGCCCGCCCAGCCGCCGTCCGACGCGACCAGCGCGGGATCGACCGGCCGCCAGGCGCCCGCGCTGTCGCGGTAGTGGAGCGGGGTGGTGGAGAGTTCGGTCGTCTCGGTGCCGTCCGCGTTCGCGTACGTACGGCTGTGCGTGCCCCGCTCGGAGACGATCTCCTTGCTGGTCGCGCGGTCGAAGCCGGTGACGGCGGGCGCGGACGGCGCGGCGACGGAGGCGGTGTTGCGCCCCCCGGCCGGCTTCCGCACCGACGGCGCGCGCAGCGGGTACTTGGCGCGCAGCGACTGCCCGGTGGTGCGGTTGGTCCCGTCGGCGACCAGATGGTCCCGGTCCTCGGCACTGCCCCAGCGCTGTCCCGGCCCCTTCGCGCCGGGCAGCGGCTCGGGGAACAGCGGGAACCCCACACCGGCCACCGCCAGGGTGCCGACGGCGACGAAGCCGATCGCGGCGAGCGCGATCAACTTGACCCAGCCTGTGCGGCACAGACGGGCCATCAGGAATTTCCGCACATGCCTTCGGTATGCCGGCACGGTCCCCCCACCGATCCGAGACGAAACGATCAACCAGATGATGAGGAAGATGTGATGGACATGTCGAGACCCGCGCGCAAGGTTCACCTACTGGCCTCTTTAGGTGACTCTTTGTTCACCCGACCGCTACCGCACCGTTCACCCAGAGACGCTTAGCGTCCAGCGCATGACTCTCAATTCGCCCCGAAGAAACGGGCGTTGGACGGCACTCGCCACGGCGGCCGTGGCCGCCCTGCCCCTGCTGGTCGCGCTTCCCGGCGCGGCGCACGCGGCCGTGCCGCTCACCTGCAACACCAGCGGCCCGACGTACGCGATCGACTCGGCCGGCAAGCTGCTGCGCCAGGACATGCCGGGGCCGGGCGTCGGCAACGCCCTGCCCGCGGCCACCACCATCGACACGGGGTGGTCCGGCTACGGCAGGATGCTGGCCGGTCCCGCCGGCGCGTTCTACGGAATCAAGACGGACGGCCTCTACTACAGCCACCGCATCAGCGCGACGGCCACCTGGGACGTGCACCACAAGAAGATCAGCACCGGCTTCGCCGAGTTCCGCACGGACACCAGGACCGACGACATCACGATGGACCGCGGCGGCAACCTCTGGACGTTCCAGCCCTCCAGCGGCGGACTGCGCTGGTGGCGCTACGACGCCGCCGCCGATGGCTTCGTGGCCGACGGCGGCAAGATCGTCGACATGGGGTGGGACCGCTACGACGCGATCTACGCCGGTGACAGGGGCGTGCTGTTCGGCCGCGCCGCCTCCGACGGCAAGCTCTACCGGTCCCGTTACGACTTCACCAGCCGGCGCTGGCTGGAGCGCCATGTCCTGGTGTCCGCGGCGGACTGGAGCGACACCAAGTACATGAGCTCGTACGGCGGGGACACGCTGTTCCGGGTCAAGGGCAACGGCGAGGTCCGCTACTACCGCTACGACGAGACGTTGGGTAACTTCCCCGTCTACAACAAGCTGGTGGAGAGCAGCGGCTGGGCGGCGTACACCTCGGTGTCCACGACCCCCGACTCCTGCCGCCTCGACTCCAACCACACGCCGCCGTCACCGACCGTGCCACTGGAGCTCTACAGCCGCGGCTCCGCGATGCGCTCCTCCTCGGGCTCGCTGGAGTACGCGTACACCGACAACATCGGCTGGGTGCACCACGGCAGGCAGTCCGACCCGTCGGACTTCAACAGCGTCAAGTGGACGACGATCTCCGGCACCGACTCCGTCAACGAGACCTTCACCGGACAGCCGACCCTCGCGGCGCACGACGACGGCCGGGTCGTGGTGAGCGCGCACACCACCTCGGGCGACGTCTGGCAGCGCAACCAGTCCGCGGTGTCGTCGGCGGACTGGGGCGACTGGATCAACCTCGGCGGGGCGATGGCGCAGCCCGTCGTCACCGGAAAGACCCCGTCCGGGCTGCTCGTCCAGTTCTCGTCGGACGCGAGCGGCAAGCCCTGGTACCGCATCCAGCAGCGCGCCAACGTGGACTTCATGGGCTGGATGCCGCTCGGGGGCAGCGGCTTCGAGGGACCGTTCACGGCGGTCACCGTCCGCGACGGGATCCAGCTCTTCGGGCGGAACGCCTCCGGCGTGCTGAGCACGGCGCTGTTCAAGGAGGCCGGCACGCTCTCCGCGTGGACCGCGCTCGGCGCACAGGGCGTGACCGGCACACCGGCGGTCATCGTCTACCCCGGCTACCGCCTCAGGGTCTTCGCCACCGACGGCAACGGATCGGTCGTCACGACCGTCCAGTCCGCCGAGGGCGGCGCCTACGGGGAGTGGTCCACGGTCGACGGGGTCACCGCGAAGGGCTCGCCCGCCGCACTGATCAGCCCGGTCACCGGGATCACCGAGGTGCTGGTACGCGGTACGGACGGCACGATCTACAACACCGGTGAGACGCTCCAGGGCACGGGGATCTGGCGGCCCTGGCAGCAGCCGACCACCGAGCAGGCGGCCACCGAGCCGACCGCGTTCGAGTACAGCGACGCGTCGGGGCCGACCTGGGCCTATATGTTCCGTACGGCGGACAACCAGACCCGGGTGTACCACCTGAACCTGGGCTTCGCGCGGACGGCGCGCAGTGCCCCGGGCGCGGCCGGATCCCCGGCCGACGCGCCGGTCTTCACCGGCCGGACCCTGCCGGCCCCGCCGCCGGCGAAGTGACGGCGGGGGCGTCGGCCGCGGTCACGTGGCCGGCGCCCTCCCGGGGGCCCGTCGGTGAGTCGGCACCCTCCGGCGAGAAAGCGTCCTCCGGCGGGCAAGCGTCGTCCGGCGAGTGGGCGCCCTTCCGCGGGGCGGGGTCCGGGCGGAGCATGATCGCGCGGGAGACGACGAAGGTGATCGGGATGGCCCCGGCCGCCGCGATCAGCGGCGCGTACCGGCTGCCGAAGTGCATGACGTCCACCAGCAGATAGACCCCGACGGTGGTGATGATGAAGTTCGCCGCGTTGGTGAGCGGGAAGAGCAGGAACTTCCGCCAGGTGGGGCGGGTCCGGTAGGTGAACCAGCTGTTCAGGAAGAACGAGCCGATCATGCTCAGCACGGACGCGACGACATGCGCGGCCACATACGGCAGCCGGGTCAGCAGCAGCAGGTAGAAGGCGTAGTACGTACCGGTGTTCGCCGCTCCCACCAGCGCGAATCTGACCATTTGGATCCGGACCGTCATGTGCGTGTGCGCTCCCCCTCATTACGGCTCCGGCGGAGGCCGCTTCCCTCCAGGAGAACAGAATCCCGCAAGAATGTCGTGGAAGGACATCCTGTACGACCTACAGGCAACCGTTCGATGAACAGAACGAATTGGTGCCTGTCTCCCGCTTTGTACTGGCATATTCGAGCTTCATGCCAGCCCTGAAGCTCCTGCGCGGCCGGACCACCGCGTCCGCCGTGCCGGCCGTGCCCGCCGAAGCCGCCGCGTCCGTCCTGCCGGCCGTCTCCGCCGCGCTGATCACCCTGGTCTCCGTCTGCGCCGGTGACGCCGTGGCCCGCGTCTTCCCCTTCGGGCCGCGGAACCGCAGCGTCAGCGACCTCGGGAACCAGTTCGTACCGTTCCACGCCCAGCTGTGGGACCTGCTGCGCGGACGGGCCGAGGGCGGCATCCTGCTCAACTGGCGGTCGGGGTACGGCACGGCTTTCCTGCCCGATCTCGGTACGTATCTGACCAGCCCGTTCGCCGTACTGGTCGGGCTCTTCCCCCGGGACCGGATCGATCTCGCGGTCTACGTGATCACCCTGCTCAAGATGGCCGCCGCCGGGGCCGCCATGACCGTGCTGCTGCTCCGGCTGGCCCGGGGCCGCCATGCGCCCCGCTGGGCGGCGGCCCTGCTCGGCGCCGGATACGCGCTCTGCGGCTGGTCCGTCGCCGAGGCGGCGTACAACCCCATGTGGCTGGACGGCCTCATCGCCTTCCCGCTGCTCTGCCTGGTCGGCGAGTGGGCCCGGACGGCGCGGCGGCCGGTGCTCGGTCCGCTGGTCGTCGCGCTCGCCTGGACCGCCAACTTCTACACCGCCTACATGGCCACCCTCGGGGCCGCGCTGGTGCTCGGCCTTCAGCTGCTGCTGGACGAGGAGCGGACCACACGCGAACGACTCCGGGGCCTGGCGCGCGCCACCGGCACGACACTGCTCGGCATCGGGCTGGCCGCCCCCGTTCTCGTCCCCGTCTTCCTCGGCACCCGGCACGCGTCCCCCGGCTGGACGAAGGAGTTCGTCCCGGTCCCCTGGACGCAGCTGTTCGCGCGGCTACTCCCGGCGACGTACAGCTTCTTCACCCCCGCGCTGTTCCTGGGCGCGTGTGTGCTGCTGCCCGCCGCCGCCCTGCTCGCGCACCGCTCGGCGCCGTGGCGCGTGCGGGCCGGCTGGGCGGGGCTGGTGGTGGCGGTGGCGCTGTCGTCGCAGTGGGGGCCGACGAGTCTGGCGTGGCACGCCTTCGCGATACCCAACGGCAGCACGTACCGCCAGACGTTCATACTCTCCGGGATCCTGGTCCTCGCCGCCTGGACCGGCCTCACCTACGGCTGGCCGGGCCGTCGCGCCCTGCTCACCGGTACGGGCGTGCTCGCGGCGGTCGGGCTCGCCGCGAGCACCGGCGGCCTCCCCGACGCGCGGGCGCTGGCGCTCTTCGGCGGCGGAGTGGCCGCGGCGGCGGCCGGACTGGCGCTGGCGCGCAGACGCGGATACGCCGTACTCGCCGCGCTGCTGCTGGTGGGCAGCCTAACCGGGCAGGCGGCGGCCACCACCGCCTACGTGGACCGCAAGCGGCTCTCCGCGCTGGACGACTACCCCTCCTGGGGCGCCGACCAGAGCGCCAGGGCCGCCGCGATCGCGCGGACCGACGGTTGGCCCCGCTACCGCACGGATCCCGGGCTCGATCGGGTCGTCGCCAACGACCCGCTGCTGCTCGGCGGCGAGGGCAGCGCGTACTACAGCAGCCATACGCCCGACGTGCTGGTCAGCACGATGGCGGCGCTCGGCGGCGGATGGACGTCCGGCGGCCGGGTGGTGGAGAGCCTGGACAACCCGGTCACCGACGCGATCTTCGCGGTGGGCGCGCGCCTGCGCACCGAGCCGGGGCACGCGCCGGTGGTCGCGCGGGCTCCGGCGCCGCCGCTGGTGACCGTACGGCCGGAGGCGCCGGACGCTCCGCGGCCGCGGTACGGGCCCTCGCCCTTCCGCAACCAGGAACTCCTGCTCGGCGCCCAGGTCTACAGCCGCGTCCTCACCTCTCCCCGGACCCCCGCCGCCTGCCCGGCCGGCACCGAGGTCTTCCTCTTCGCGCCCGGCCACTACGGCACGGCACGGCTGGGCGACAACCCGCCCGTCGCGCTGACCGGCAGACTGCCCAAGCGCCGGGCGGCGATGGTGTCCCTCGGGACAGCGGAGCGCGCGGGCATCCCGGTGACCTTCGGCGGCGCACGCCCGCGCGATTGGAGCGTGGGCTGTCTGGACCGGACGCGGCTGTCGGCGGCGGTGGACCGGCTGACGGACACGGGCGCCGTCTCGGTGACGGTGACGGACAGCGGCGTACGGGCCGAGGTCCCGGCCGGCAGCAAGGGTCTCGCGGTGCTCTCGGCCCCCCGTATCGCGGGCTGGAGGTGCGACGGCGGACCCGCCGCCTCCTACCTCGGGCTGGTCGCCGTACCGCTTGACGGATCGCAAACCACCGTGGACTGCTCTTTCCGGCCCCCCGGACTGCGCTCGGGCTCGGCGGTGGGAGCAGCGGCCCTGTTCGTGCTGGTCACCGCCACTTTCCTCACCACAGCACGTCGCCGCGCCATACGTACGTCGCTCGCGCGACACCAACACTTCACCGATTGAGCACTGAGGCGTGGCCCGCCGTGCCTTGTCGAAGCGTAGCTTCCGCGCATGTCTTCTCTTTTGAGCAACCGACTGGCGAAGCGGATTCTGCGGCCGGCCGCCGGTCTGGTCGACCGGCGCATCAAGCACTCGCCCCTGCGTACCGATCTTGATTCCCTCAAGCGCGAAGTCGCGGACTTGCGCGCCCAGCAGTACGCGTTCGGCCTGCTGTTCGACCGGACAGGTCGCAGTGGCCACCGGGTGCCCACGCCCGCTCAGATCGACACCCTCGTACGACAGATAGCCGAGGTGACGGGAGAGGACGGCGGCTATGCCCGCCGTAACGTGACCGTCGCGTACCGCAATGTGATCGCGCTGGAGGCGCTGGCCGTGGGCCGGCTGGCCGGCTCCACCTCGAACGTGTGCGGCAAGCTCGCCACCGTCCCGCTGCTCGCCCCGCCGAACGGCGACGTCCTGGAGATCGGCACGCTGTACGGCCTGTTCTCGGCCACGATGATGCGCATGCTGCACCGTGCCGGTACGGAGGCGCGGCTGACGATCGTCGACCCGCTGGTGGGCAGCCAGCTCCAGCCCGGCGCGAAGCAGTCCGCCGAGCCGACGGGTACGCCGGTGCGGATGGACGTCGTACGCGCCAACCTCGCGCTGGGCGGCCGGGCCGGCGAGGAGGCCCGCGTTCAGCAGGGCTTCTCCGGGGACCCCGAGGTGCGGGCCGCGGTCTCCGACCGTGAGTACGGCGTGATCGTGGTGGACGGCGACCACTCCGCGGAAGGCGTGGCCGCCGACCTGGAGTGGGTCGAGGAGATCGTGGCACCCGGCGGGATCGTCGTTCTCGACGACTACGGCGACGGCCACTGGCCGGGCGTCCAGGAGGCCACGGACAAGCACCTGGCGAACGGCACGTCACGGCTGGAAATGCTGGGACGCGTCTCGACCTCGGCGTTCCTGCGGGCACGGCCCGCGTAGGTCCCGTCCGGCCGCGTCCTCGCCCGGGCGTCCCGTCCCCGCTCGGCAGGCGGCGGCGGACCGTCACCGCCGGTACGGCCCCCGTCGCGGCCCTCGGCCTCGCACCTCCGGCTGACCGGGACGCACCCCGCTACCGGAGGTGCGTCTCATCGGCTGACCGTACGGAGGCGACACCCGGGCCGCCGGGCCGTCAGCCGCCGCACTGCCGGAGCATCGCCCGCTTGTCCGCCGTGGTCACCGGCATCGCGTACTTGAGCGCGACCTGACCGAAGCGGACCGCGTACGAGCACCGGATCTTCTTGTTCGGCGGCAACCAGGACGCAGGCCCCGAGTCCCGCTTCGCCGAGTTGGCACGCCCTTCGACAGGAAGCAGATTGAGCACGTCGTTCGCCAACTGCCTGCGCTTGCTCTCCGGCCATCGGGCGGCGCCCATCTGCCAGCTGTAGGACAGCGGGACCACGTGGTCTATCTGCACCTCGGCGGCCTTGGCCTTCTTCCAGGCGATGTCCTTGCCGGTGTACGGGTCGTACAGGTCCATCGAAACGACCACGCAGTCGGAACCTGAACGGAACTGCACGTGCCGCCCATGGAGTTTCAACAAGTCGTTCCGCGTGTCACAACCGTTCCTCGCCAGAGGTACCCCGTCCGCCGTGTCCATCCACGCATAGCCGAACTCATCCCGTTCGTAGCCCGTCTTCGGTCCACGACCCTTTGTGGTGAGTCCTTGGATGAGCTTGCGTGCGTTGGCCCTGTCCGCTTCCGACGTGAGCGCGGCGAGCCCCGGCTTCGTCCCGTCGGGATTCCCGAGCGGCCCGGCCCCGTATCCCCCGCCACCATCACCGCTGCCGCCGCCGCTGCCCCCGCTCGACGCCGACGCGGACCCGGACGCCTCGGGATCCGCTCCCGGCTCCCCCGTACACCCCGCCAGCGCCACCACGGACACCACGGACACCACGGGAAGGACGAGAGTCCTTCCCCCTCGGCGCGTTCGCGCTATTCGTTCACCAAGACCGCTCACCGCCGCACTCTACCGAGCGCGGGGCGCGCCGAGCCGCGCCCCGCCTCGTCGGCGCGGGCGTCGGCTACGAGCCCAGGATCGTCGTCAGGAACTCGCCCGTCCACGCCAGCAGTTCGCGACCGACCACCGGCTTGCCGCCGATCTTCCCGCTCGTCGGGCGCGGTACCAGGATCTGGTGCGCCGGCGCCTTGATGACCGTACGGGGATAGAGCCGCTTCAGGCGCAGCTCCTGCGACTCCCGCAACTCCACCGGCGCGAACCGGATGTTCGCGCCCTGGAGCACGATCTCGCCCACCCCGCACGCCCGCGCGAGCATCCGCAGCCCCGCCACCAGCAGCAGGTTCTCCACCGGCTCCGGGAGCTTGCCGTAGCGGTCGGTGAGCTCCTCGCGGACCGCCGCGATGTCCTCCTCCGTATTGGCGGAGGCGATCGCGCGGTACGCCTGGAGACGCAGCCGCTCGCCCGGCGCGTACTCGTGCGGGACATGCGCGTCGACCGGCAGCTCGATCTTGACCTCCAGCGGCGGCGCCTCCTCCACCCCGCCCTCGATGGACGCGCGGTAGTCGGCGACCGCCTCGCCCACCATCCGTACGTACAGATCGAAGCCGACGCCCGCGATATGCCCCGACTGCTCGCCACCGAGCAGATTGCCCGCGCCGCGGATCTCCAGGTCCTTCATCGCGACATACATGCCCGCGCCCATCTCCGTGTGCTGGGCGATCGTCGCGAGGCGCTCGTGGGCGGTCTCGGTCAGCGGCTTCTCCGGCGGGTAGAGGAAATACGCGTAGCCGCGGTCCCGGCCACGCCCCACCCGGCCCCGCAACTGGTGCAGCTGCGAGAGGCCGAAGTTGTCGCCGCGCTCCACGATCAGGGTGTTGGCGTTGGAGATGTCGATCCCGGACTCGACGATCGTCGTCGAGACCAGGACGTCGAACCTCTTCTCCCAGAAGTCGACCACGACCTGCTCCAGCGCGCTCTCGCCCATCTGGCCGTGCGCCGTCGCGATCCGCGCCTCGGGGACGATCTCGCGCAGCCGCGCCGCCGCCCGGTCGATCGACTCCACACGGTTGTGGATGTAGAAGACCTGGCCCTCGCGCAGCAGTTCACGACGGACTGCCGCGCCGATCTGCTTCTGCTCGTACGGGCCGACGAACGTCAGCACCGGATGGCGCTCCTCCGGCGGCGTGGTGATCGTCGACATCTCGCGGATGCCCGTGACGGCCATTTCGAGCGTACGGGGGATGGGTGTCGCGGACATGGTGAGGACATCGACGTTGGCGCGCAGCTTCTTCAGCTGCTCCTTGTGCTCCACGCCGAACCGCTGCTCCTCGTCCACGATGACCAGCCCCAGGTCCTTGAACCTGGTCTCGGCCGAGAACAGCCGGTGCGTGCCGATGACGATGTCGACCGCGCCCTCCCGCAGGCCCTGGAGCGTCGCCTTCGCCTCCGCGTCCGACTGGAAGCGGGAGAGCGCCTTCACGGCGACCGGGAACTGCGCGTACCGCTCGGAGAACGTGCCGAAATGCTGCTGCACCAGCAGCGTCGTCGGGACGAGGACCGCTACCTGCTTGCCGTCCTGGACCGCCTTGAAGGCCGCCCGTACGGCGATCTCCGTCTTGCCGTAGCCGACGTCGCCGCAGATCAGCCGGTCCATCGGGACCGTCTTCTCCATGTCCTCCTTGACCTCGGCGATGGTGGAGAGCTGGTCGGGCGTCTCCACGTACGGGAAGGCGTCCTCCAGCTCCCGCTGCCAGGGGGTGTCGGGGCCGAAGGCATGGCCGGGGGCCGCCATCCGCGCCGAGTAGAGCTTGATCAGGTCGGCGGCGATCTCCTTGACCGCCTTCTTGGCGCGCGCCTTGGTCTTCGTCCAGTCCGCGCCGCCGAGGCGGTGCAGCGTCGGGGCCTCGCCGCCGACGTACTTGGTGACCTGCTCCAGCTGGTCGGTGGGGATGTAGAGGCGGTCGCCGGGCTGGCCGCGCTTGGCCGGGGCGTACTCGACGAGCAGATACTCCCGGGTGGCGCCCTGCACCGTGCGCTGCACCATCTCGACATAGCGGCCGACGCCGTGCTGTTCGTGGACGATGTAGTCGCCCGTCTCCAGCGTGAGCGGGTCGATGGTCTTGCGGCGCTTGGCCGGCATCCGCGCGCCGTCCTTGCCCGCCGCCTTCTGGCCGGAGAGATCGGTCTCGGTGAGCACGGCGAGCTTGAGGTCCGTGTCCACGAAGCCGTAGTCGATCGAGCCGCACGCGACATGGACGAGGGACGGGCTGATCTCCTCCAGACCGCGGGCGGTGCGGGCACCGGGGGTGTCCAGCCGGGCCGCGATGCCCTCGCCGCCGAGGACCTCGACCGTACGGGCCGCCGTGCCGTGCCCCTCCGTGACGAAGACCGTACGCCAGCCGTCCGCCAGCCAGCCCTTGGTGTCCGCCAGCGCGCGTGCGGTGTCGCCGCGGTACGACTCCGGGGCGCGCATCCCCAGCGTGATGGCGTCGCCCGACGCGTCCTCCAGCTCCTCGTCCACGGCGAACGGGGAGACCGACCACCACATCATGTCCAGCTCACGGGCGTGCTCCCGGATGTCCGCGATGCCCCACAGCGAGGCCGCGCCGACATCGATCGGGGCCTCGCCGCCGTCGGCGCTCGCCGCCCACGACGCCTGGAGGAACTCCTGGCTCGTCGCCACCAGGTCCGCGGCCCGGGTCCGTACCCGCTCCGGGTCGCAGACCAGCGCCATCGAACCGGCCGGCAGGACGTCCAGCAGCAGTTCCATGTCGTCGACGAGGACCGGGGCCAGGGACTCCATGCCCTCGACCGCGATCCCCTCCGCGATCTTGCCCAGCAGCTCGCCCAGCTCCGGGTGGAGCTCGGCGAGCGCGGCGGCCCGCTCCCGTACCTGCGGGGTGAGCAGCAGCTCCCGGCAGGGCGGCGCCCACAGTCCGTGTTCGGCCACCTCCAGGGAGCGCTGGTCGGAGACCTTGAAGTAACGGATCTCCTCGACGTCGTCACCCCAGAACTCCACCCGCAGGGGGTGCTCCTCGGTGGGCGGGAAGACATCCAGGATGCCGCCGCGCACGGCGAACTCGCCGCGCTTCTCGACCAGCTCGACCCGGGCGTACGCGGCGGCGGCCAGCGCCTCCGTGATCTCGTTCAGATCGGCGCTCTGGCCGCTGCGCAGCGCGACCGGCTCCAGATCGCCGAGCCCCTTGACCTGCGGCTGGAGCACGGACCGTACGGGCGAGACCACCACGCTGACCGGGCCGGCCGTGGGGTCGTCCTCCGCCGGGTGCGCGAGCCGGCGCAGCACGGCGAGCCTGCGGCCCACGGTGTCGGAGCGGGGCGAGAGCCGCTCGTGCGGCAGGGTCTCCCACGACGGGTACTCGACGACGGTGTCCGGGTCGAGCAGCGAGCGCAGGGCCGCCGCCAGATCCTCGGCCTCCCGCCCGGTGGCGGTCACGGCCAGCACCGGCCGCCCGGACTCGCGCGCCAGCGCGGCCACCGCGAAGGGCCGCGCCGCGGGCGGTCCGACGAGATCGATGTGCGGGCGGTGACCATCGGTGGCGGCCTTCACCGCTTCGGCGAGCGCCGGGTCATGTACGACGGCGTCCAGCAGACCGTGCAGGCTCATGAAGGGGGGTTCCATCCAGGTCCGAGATCGAACGGGCAGTGATATCGAGCGGGCAGTGATTGAGCGGGCTGCGGTGATTGAGCGGGCTTGAGGGGCGGGCTGACGGGGCGGGCAACGCAAGGGACCCGACACGTCTCACGGGCCGGGGGTTCTCCAGCGTACGACGCCGGTGTGACACCCGGGACCGGGAGCCGACCTGAGCGGGGGCCGGTATACGGGGGGCCTGTATCCGGACAGTCGCTGTCCGTGGCGGGAACCAGGAATGATCGCACCCTCTTCGGTCATTGAGAGAAGCGCGGGGGAAGCACGCACGGGACGCGGGCCGTGACCGGCGCGACGTCGATTCCGATGATGGGATGGATCAGCATGCCTCTTGAGGGTGAGTACGAGCCCAGCTCGATGGCGATGGCACGCGAGCAGGTCGAGGTGTACGAGGGCTCGGGTGGTACGAAGGGGACGACGCTGAACGGCAGGCCCGTCATCGTCCTCACCACCCGGGGCGCGAAGAGCGGCAAGATCCGCAAGAGCCCGCTGATGCGGGTGGAGCACGAGGGCGTGTACGCGGCGGTCGGCTCCATGGGCGGCGCCCCCAAGCACCCGGTCTGGTACCACAACCTCGTGGCCGACCCCCGGGTGGAGGTCCAGGACGGCCCCGAGCGCCAGGACATGATCGCCCGCGAGGTCACCGGGGAGGAGAAGACCGTGTGGTGGAAGCGCGCGGTCGAGGCGTTCCCCCCGTACGCCGAGTACCAGACGAAGACCGACCGTGAGATCCCCGTCTTCGTCCTGGAACCGTCACCCACCCCGCACTGACCCCACGGTCGCCGAGGCGGACCGGGGGCGGCTCACGCGGCGGAGAACGCCGACGGGGCGGCGTACGCCGACGCGGTGTCGGGTGCGCCGCCCCGGAGCGGGACGAGGTGCCGGCCGCGGCCCGTAAGCCGCCGGCCCCTACTTCGAGTCGCGGTTGAACAGCGACGTGGACCAGACATAGCCGAGCACGGCCAGTCCCACGCACCAGACCACGGCCAGCCACCCGTTGTTGCCGATCTCGGTGCCGAGCAGCAGCCCGCGCAGGGTCTCGATGGCCGGGGTGAACGGCTGGTACTCGGCGATCGGCCGGAACCAGCCCGGCATCGCGTCGACCGGCACGAAGGCGCTGGAGAGCAGCGGCAGGATCATCAGCGGCAGGGCGTTGTTGCTGGCCGCCTCGGCGTTCGGGCTGGACAGGCCCATCCCGACCGCGATCCAGGTGAGCGCCAGGGAGACGAGAGCCAGCAGACCGACCGCCAGGATCCACTCCAGGACGGTGGCATTCGTGGACCGGAACCCGATCGCGACGGCGACGGCCCCGACGAGCACCACGCTCATCACGCACTGCAGCACGCTGCCGACGACATGCCCGATGAGCACCGACCCTCGATGGATCGCCATCGTACGGAAGCGGGCGATGACGCCCTCGGTCATGTCCATGGCGACGGACACCGCGCTGCCGATCGTGGTGCCGCCGATGGTCAGCGTCAGGATGCCCGGGAAGAGATACGCGAGGTACTCGGACCGGCCGGCACCGCCGTTCCCGATGCCGGCGCTCATCACATCGCCGAAGATGTAGACGAAGAGCAGCAGCAGCATGACCGGGGTGAGCAGCAGGTTCAGTGTCATGGACGGGTAGCGCCGTGCGTGCAGGAGGTTGCGGCGCAGCATGGTGGTCGAGTCGCGTACGGCGAGGGAGAGGGCGCTCATCGGACTGCTTCCTTGGGCTGGTTGGGCTGGGCCGGCACGTTGCTGCCGGTCAGGGCGAAGAACACGTCGTCGAGGTCGGGGGTGTGCACGGTCAGCTCGTCCGCCTCGATGCCGGCGGAGTCCAGCCGGTCGAGGATGGAGCGCAGCTCGCGCTGGCTGCCGTCGCTGGGGATCTGCAGCGACAGCGCCTCGTCGTCCCGGGTGACCTCGCGCAGGGCGGAGGCGGCGGACTGGTAGGCGGACGGCTCGGAGAACCGCAGCCGCACGTGCCCGCCCGGGATGAGCCGCTTCAGCTCTTCGGCGGTGCCCTCGGCGGCGATCTTGCCGTCGTTGAGCACGGCGATGCGGTCGGCGAGCTCGTCGGCCTCGTCCAGGTACTGGGTGGTGAGGAAGACGGTGACGCCGTCGGAGACGAGCTCGCGGATGATCCCCCACATGTTGTGGCGGGAGCGCGGGTCGAGGCCGGTGGTCGGTTCGTCGAGGAAGATGATCCGCGGGTTGCCGACGAGGGTCATGGCGATGTCGAGGCGGCGCTTCATGCCGCCGGAGTAGGTGGAGGCGGGCTTCTTCGCGGCCTCGACCAGGTCGAACCGCTCCAGCAGCGCGGCGGCGACGCGCCGCCCCTCGCGCTTGGACAGGTGGTGCAGGTCCGCCATGAGGAGCATGTTCTCCTCGCCGGTGATCAGGGCGTCGACGGCGGAGAACTGCCCGGTGACGCCGATGGCGGCACGCACCCCGTCCGGTGACGTGGCGACGTCGTGGCCCGCGACCTGGGCCTGCCCGCCGTCAGCGGTGATGAGCGTGGACAGGATCTTCACGGCGGTGGTCTTGCCGGCGCCGTTCGGCCCGAGCAGCGCGAACACGGTCCCGGACGGGATCCGCAGATCGATGCCGTCGAGGACGGTCTTGTCGCCGTACGACTTGCGCAGGCCGACGGTGGAGACGGCGGCGGGAGACGGGTGACCGTCGGCCCGCCTGGATGTGGGCATGACAGAAGAAGGCATGGGGCTTCCCGTTCGAAGGCTGAAGTGGGTGAGGGATGTCGCCGGTTGAGGATGTGGCCGGTCGTTGGGGATGTGGCCGGTTGTTGAGGATGTGGCCGGTCGAGGATGTGGCGCTCAGGCCTTGGCGCGGCGGATGTCGATGTTGCCGTGCCGGGTGCGGGCACGGATCTTGACGGTGCTCTCGGTCTCCTCCGGGGTCTCGGAGGCGGTGAGCGAGTTGCGCACCTGGCCGGAGCCCGAGCTGACGTCGAGCCAGGCGGCCGTGCCCTCGCGGACGCCGACCTCGATGGCGCCATAGGCGTTCTCCAACTGCACGGTGCCGCAGGCCACTTCGACCACGCGCAGGGTGCCGTGGGCGGTGGTGGCGGTGACCGAGTCCTCGGCGCGCCGGATCTCGATGTCACCGTTGGCGCCGCTCACCCGCAGCTCGCCGGTCACGGCGCCGACGGTCGTGGTGCCGTGCGAGTTCTTCAGGACGGCCGGGCCGTCGACGAGGCCGACGCGCAGGCTGCCGGAGCTGGTGGTGATCTCGGCGGACCCCTCGACCCGGTCCACGGTGATCGTGCCGTGCGACGCGGTCAGCTTCAGCGGGCCGGTCGTGTCGAGGCGGACGTCGCCGGACGAGGTCTTCACGCGGACCTCGCCGAGCCGGCCCTCGCCGAGCACCTGGGCCCAGGCGCCGGTCAGGTCGATGCCCGAGCCCGTGGGCAGTTCGACCGTCACATCGACGGTGCCGGTGCGCCCGAACAGATTGGACTTGGGCGTGCTGACGGTCAGTACGCCACTCGCGTACGTGACTTCGGTCTGGTCTGCCGCCCGTACGTCCTGGTCCTTCTTCGGGTCGCGTGGTTGCACCTCGACGAGGGTGTCGAGCCGGTCGGTGGCGATGAACTGGATGGATCCGGCCTCCACGTGGGCGGTGGTCGAGATCGGTTCGGGAGTGTCGAAAGAAGGCATGGCTGTCCCGTCCTCTTGGGTCTTCGTGGCGTCCCCGCTGGTGGGACGTGGTGTGGGTGAAGGTGAAGTGGTGCGGGTGGGGGCGGGGCTAGGCCGTGTCTGACACATAGCGCCGTCCGCCCGGAGGGCGGGGCTCACGGCATCTGGTGCGTGCGATCGCAAGGCGGAGGGTCGTCCTCGTAG
>NZ_JBIWLW010000028.1:0-121320 GCF_044766385.1 Streptomyces sp. NPDC102274
CCGCGGCGATCTCGTCCGCGCGCTTCGCGCGCAGCGCGTCGTAACGCCGGACGATCACCTGCCGCTCCTCGGGCGTGGTGCGTGGCCAGGAGCCACGGTCGAATGCCTCACGTGCCGCGGCGACGGCCGCGTCCACGTCGGCGGGGCCGGCCTGGGCCACGCGGCCCAATAGGGACTGGTCGTGCGGGGAGAGTATGTCGAGCAGCGGGTCCGGGGTGCTGGGGGAAACCCAGGAGCCGCCGATGTACAGCTTGTCGCGGACAGTCATGTCTCTCAGTTCCTTCATGCCGGACGGGCTGGGGAAAACAGGGGATCGGGGGCGTGTCCCGGGCCGGCCGCTTCTGAGTGGGACCCCAGTCCCTGTGAACCGCCGGTGATCAGCCAAGTCCACGCCATGGCGCATTTCTCACGTCGTCACTGCTTCGCTGCCCCCGACGGGGCATGACTCCAAGGTAGGAGTTTTCCCAGAAAACGCAACACCCATGTTGTAGTAACTTAAGGATTCACTTCTCAGCGTGGGATGTTGGCGATGTAAACGCAGCCAAGGGTAGGGTTGGCGGATCATGAGAGCTGATGCCGCACGCAACCTGATGGCGGTCCTCCACGCTGGGGCCCGTCTCCTGGCCGAGGATCCGGGCACCCCGATGGGGGTCATCGCCGTTGCCGCAGGCGTGGACCGCACCACTGTCCATCGCCGCTTCGCGAACCGGGAGGCACTGCTCAGCGCCGTCTTCCAGGCCAAACTCGACTCGACCGAGCGGGTCCTCGACGAGGCGCGACTGACCGAGGCCCCGGTGCCGGTGGCCCTCCATCGCTACCTTGAGGGGATCATCCCCGTCAGCCGCGAGTGGCCTGTCGACACGCGCCGCATGATGCAGCAGGACCCCGCGGCCCGCACCCGCCGCCAGGAGCAGAGTCGGCGGGTCGACGTCCTCATCCAGCGCGCGGTCAACGAGGGCTATCTTCGCGCCGATATCGAGGCGGCCTGGGCGCGCGTGGTCCTCGACGACCTCGTCGACAGCATCGCCCACCGATTCCCCGCGGTGGACCCTCCACGGGCGGCCGACCTCGTTGCCGACACTTTCCTCAACGGCGTCGGCGTGACGTGACCCCGTGTTGACGTGAGCGATTGTCAATTCCGGTGGACGGCTGGGTCATCGTGGGCAGCAGCCAGTGGTGGTCGATGCTGGGCCGACCGGCGTTTTCCATCCGCTCCGCGTCAGGACGGCGCGAGGACGCAGAACTCGTGGCCCTCCGGGTCGGCCAGGCACGTCCACGGGACGTCGCCCTGGCCGAGGTCGAGGTCGGTGGCGCCGAGGGCCCGCAGCCGGGCCACCTCCGCTGCTTTGTCGTCACCGGGGTACGGCAGCAGGTCAAGATGGACGCGGTCTGGCACGGTCTTCACGTCGGGTGTGCGGAGGAACTCCAGATACGGGCCGACACCCTTGGCGGAGCGCAACACCGCACGCTCGTCGGTCACCTCGTGCAGGGTCCAGTCCATCGCCTCGTCCCAGAACCGGCCGACCGCCAAGCCATCAAGAGCCTTTATGTTCACCTGAACAGGTCGCAGTGCCATGCCGGCGATCCTATGCACCCGCTCCGCAACGACATCCGCACTGTCGCCAAACAGAGATCGACTCGCTCACCAGCCGCAATGCTCAGCGGATGCCATCGTCGGCTCTTGCGACGGGCACAGCGCAGCCGTGCGGGGGCGGTCGGTCCCGGGGACAGGCCGCGGCGCCGGATCAGGTGTGGCCTGGGCCGACGGCGCCGTTCGCAGCGGCGGTGAGCGTTTCGAGGAGGGCTTCAGCGGCCGCCGTCGGACGGCGGTGGGCGCTGACGGCCGCGGACAAGTGCCATGTCAACTCCGGCGCGTCGAGGGGAATCACGCATACGCCGTCGCAGGTCACCGCCGAAGCGGGCATCAAGGTCGCGCCGAATCCGGCCCGGATGAGCTTGACCATGAGCGCGTAGTCGGCGATCTCGGTCGTGGAATCCACCGGGCCGAGCACCCGATCCACGGTGTCCCGCATTCCCCAGCCCGGTGGGAACCGCAGAATCGGCAGGGCCGACAGTTCGGGCAGTGTGATCAGGGCCCGCCCGGCCAGCGGATGGTCCGCAGGGCAGACGAACGCGAGCGGTTCGTCGGTCAGGGGCCGCAGCACGATCCCGTCGGGCGGCCGCTCGCCGCTGGCCGTCAGCGCGATGTCCAGCGAACCGTCCAGGACCGCCCGCAGGTTGCCCGCGGACCCGGCCGAGGACTGGCGCAACTGGATGACAACCTCCGGATGGCGCGACCGCATGTCGGTGAGCACCACGGCGAGATCGAGCGGACCCGTGCTGAACGTGCTGCCGAGCATGACCGTTCCCCGCACCCGGCCGGAGACGGCGTGGACCTCGTCCCGCGCGGTCCGCACGGCGTCCAGCACCCGCTGGGCGGCCGTACGGAGGGCGGCCCCATGCTCGGTCATGGCGACGGGTGTTACCGAGCGGTCGAACAGTGCCGTACCCAGATCCCGTTCCAGCCGGGCGATCGCGCTGGACATCGCGGATTGCACGATGTGCATCTTGCGAGCCGCGGCGCTGAAGCTCCCGGTCTCGCAACAGGACAGGAAGTACTCCAGGTCGCGGATCTCCACAACGCGAGTCTAAGAGCTGTCCCGCTAACCCCCGGCGGGTGGGACAGCCCTTAGGGAATCGATCGCTGAAATCGCTGGGCCCCATCGATTGTGATCGTTGGACACGATGAGGAAGGGGGCGGACGCTCAAGGCAACGCCCCGCGGCACCGGTGGCGGTGCACGTAGGGCCGCCGTTCGCTCATCGGTCCCCGGGCCGGCCGCCGCTCATCCCCACCCTTCGAAACGAGAGCCCCCATGGCCGTCCTCTCACCCCTCAGCCGCCGCCCGACGGTGGCCGCCATGCTGGTACTGACCGCGGTGACCGGGCTCATCGACACCTACAGCTATCTCAGCCTCGGGCATGTCTTCGTGGCCTACATGACCGGCAACGTCGTCTTCCTCGGTGTTGGCCTCCAACCGGGCGCTGATCTGGCGTGGGTCGTACCCGCCGTCGCCGTCGGCGGGTTCGCCCTCGGATCGCTCACTGGAGGTCGCCTCGCCGCCCGTCTGTCCGGCCGACCGCGCCGCTGGCTGGTCGCGGCCCTGGCCGCGGAGGCAGTTCTGCTCGCCCTCGTCGCGGTGGTCAGCGCCGGCGGTCTCATGACGCCCGACGGACGAAGCGCGCAACACGGCGGCGCACACGCCGGTGGTCCCTGCGCATACGTGTCCATCGCGCTCCTCGCTCTGGCGGCGGGACTGCAAAACAGCACGGTCCGCCACTTCGGCGTACGCGAACTCAACACCTCCGTGCTGACGTTGACGCTCACAGGGCTGACCGCCGACAGCACCCTCGGCGGAGGGCCGGGGGCGAAGGCTCACCGCCGGGTCGGCTCGATCGCCGCGATGCTTGGCGGCGCGGCGGTCGCCGCGACCCTGTTCCGTATCTCGGCCACGGCCGTCGTCGTTCTCGCCGCGGTCCTGGTCGCGCTGGTCTCCGGCGCCTTCGCGACCGGGAGGTCCGCGGCGTCCGGAGCGGACGTCGTCGCTGGGAAAGGTGGAGCGGGCGAGGAATGGCCGGGGGAGTTTCAGTCAACTCGATCCGGTTGACATGACTTTCCACTGTTCCGGTGTCCCAAGGCCGCGAGAAGCCGACTACTACCGCGGAGGGGCCGGCCCACTACCGACGAGCCGCGATACCGGCGAGGATGAGGTCGATGCTGGCGAGAAACTCTGTTCGGTCGTCGTGATCGCGTAGTTGGCCGGCGACGTTACGGGTGAACGCGTACTCGTCGGGATCGAGGCTTGCCCACGCGGCCGCGACGGTGTCGAGGAACTCGGTCCGGCTCGTGTCCGGCTGGAGCAAGCGGGCGTTGGCCGCGTTCTGTCCGCCCACTCCGAGGATGTAGTTCCACAGCGCGGACGCGACGGTGAACTGGGCGGTGTCGGGTACTCCGAGCGCCTGGACCTGGCGCCCGATGTGTTCGAAGACCCGCAGCATCGGCGATTGCCCCGGGGTGCGGGCGAGTTGAGCGCCGATCCACGGGTGGGCGTCGATCGCGTCGAACACGCCGAGCGCGAGGGCGCGGATCGCGTCCTGCGGCGTTGCATCGGTGGTGTCCGCGGTCATGGCGCCGGCGACGACGGCGTCGGTGGCGGCACTGAGGAGTTCATCCTTGCCCGCGACATGCCAGTAAATCGCACCGGGCCCCGTGGCGAGGCGCTCGGCCAGCGCGCGGAACGTGAGTCCGCCCTCGCCCGCCGTGTCGAGAAGCCCGATCGCGGCCTCGACGATGCGCTCCCGGGAGAGCGGTTCCTCCCGTCGCTCTGGACGGCGCGTCCTGGTTGCCATGCGCACATCCTGACACACGCCTGGAACCCTGTTCCAGCTTGACATCTCTGGAACGCCGCTCCAGTCTGGCGTTGGAACGCCATTCCAGAAATGACCTGCCGGGTGCCCACCCGGCAGCCGTGCGACACACAAGGAACCGCCATGACCACCGACATCACGATCATCGGCGCCGGGCTCGGAGGGCTGACCCTCGCCCGCGTCCTCCATGTCCACGGCATCCCCGCAGCGATCTACGAGGCGGAGCCCTCGGCGGAGGCACGCACGCAGGGCGGCCGGCTCGACATCCACGAGCACGACGGGCAGCTCGCGCTCGAAGCGGCCGGCCTCACCGACCAGTTCCGCGCGATCATCCACGAGGGCGGCGAGGCTTCGCGCGTGCTCGACTGGACGGCACGGTGCTGCTCGACGAGCCCGACGAGGGCACGGGCGGGCGCCCCGAGGTGCTGCGTGGAGACCTTCGTCGGATCCTGCTCGACTCCCTGCCCGACGGGATGGTCAACTGGGGACGCAAGGTCACCGATGTCCGGCATCTCGGTGACGGCCGGCACGAGCTGACCTTCGCGGACGGGCCGACCGTGACCACCAGCCTCCTCGTCGGTGCCGACGGTGCCTGGTCGAAGATCAGGCCGCTGCTCTCCGACGCCAAGCCCGAGTACGTCGGCACGACGTTCATCGAGACCTACCTGTTCGACGCCGACGAGCGGCACTCCGTGACGGCCAAAGCGGTCGGCGGGGGCGCGATGTACGCGCTGACCCCGGGAAAGGGGATCGCCGCCCACCGCGAGGCGGGGAACATCCTTCACACGTACGTCCAGATGAACCGCTCCGCCGAGTGGATCGCCGGCATCGACTTCACCGACGCCACCGCGGCGACCGCTCAAGTCGCGGCCGAGTTCGACGGGTGGGCGCCGGAGCTCACCGTACTGATCACCGACGGCGAAACCGCACCGATCCCGCGCATGATCCACGCACTCCCGGAGGCACACCGATGGGACCGCGTGCCCGGGGTGACGCTCCTCGGGGACGCCGCGCACCTGATGCCGCCGTCCGGGGACGGCGCGAACCTGGCGATGTTCGACGGCGCCGAGCTCGGCAAGGCGATCGCCGCGCACCCCCGCGACATCGAAGCGGCACTCACCGCCTACGAAGAGGCGCTGTTCCCGCGCAGCGAGTCGGCCGCCGCGGACGCGCACCTGACCCTGGAGCTCTGCCTCGGCGACCGCGCACCTTTCGGAGTCATCGACCTCATCGCCGGCGCCCCCGAGGAGGAGCGCGAATCACACGGGCAGCTCCCGGTCCACACCGCCGACGGTCCCGGTGCGATCGCGGTCAGGTCGGACGGACGCGTCGTCGGCCCGCGGACCGCCCACGCCGGACAACCCGGCGGGGCGGCACTACGAGTTGGTGCGGTGGCGGTCGGCCTGGGCGTCGCCGCCCATGGTTGGCCCGATCCGGGTTACGGACCACGGACTGCCGAGAGCGGCGGAAAGGGCTCACGATTCTGAGACCGCCGAGCGTGGTCGTCGGGTGTCAGGAGGTGTGCGGGCGTTTGCCCGGCTCCTGGCGCGGCATCCTCTGGTTCGAGGTGGGCGCTACCGGCAACGGCAGCTGACTGGCCTCGTACTGGGCAAGGTTGTACCGACTGTTGGTGCCAGGCAGCGACGGGGCCTTCTTGCTCGCGTCGTGGAATCGGAACGCCGACGTCAGGTCGCCGACCGTACGGCGCCGCCACTCGCTGATGTTGGTTTCCTTCACCCCGGTCACGGCTTCGAGGAAGCGCAGCTGCGAGGTGTGGTCCGAGATTTCGGAGCTGACCCAGCCGCCCACCGTCCACGGTGAGACGATGATGGCGGGCACCCGGAAGCCGAGGCCGACCGGCAGACCGGCACCGTCGATGCCGCTCGGCGAGGTCTTGGTGACGAACTCGTCCGGTGTGCCGGTCTTCGGGGTCGGCGGCACGACGTGGTCGAAAAAGCCGTCGTTCTCATCGTAGGAAAGGATGAAGGCCGTCTTGGCCCACACCTCGGGATTCGCCGCGATCGCGTCGACGAGGCCGGACACGAACTGGGCACCCGCAGCCGGGAGGTGGTCCGGGTGCTCGTTGAACTCATCCGGAGGGAGGATCCAGCTGACAGTGGGCAGCTGGTCGTTCATGGCGTCGTACTCGAACTGCCCGATCGGCGAGGTCGCGATGGTGCGCCGGTACAGCTCCGAGTCGGGCGTCAAGCTCCGGTACTGCTTCATCTTCTGAATCGGCGACAGTCCGGTCACGGGGCCGTCCGAGTGGTAGAACTTGAAGCTGACCCCTGCTTCGAGCAGTCGTTCGGGGTATGTCTTCCAGGAGTACGTGCCCTTGAGGGCGTTGTTGTCCAGCGCGGGTCCGCCGGCCAGGCCGTTCGGGTCGATGGTCCCGCTCATCCACATGTAGCGGTTCGGGTGGGTGGAAGCCATCACGCTGCAGTGATAGTTGTCCAGCACAGTGAACGCCTCGGCGAGCGCGAACTGGAACGGAATGTCATCACGGTTGTAATAGCCCATCGTGTACGGGCCGTTGGCGCCGTCGGCGGCACGGTGCGCGGGCAGCCAATTGTCCATCTTGCCCTGGTTCCAGGCCTCGTGCTGGACTGCCCAGGAGTGTTTGATGGACGGGATGGCCTGGGCGGAGGTGGTCCTGCTGTCCAAATGGTAGGGGAGCAGGTGGCCTTGAGGGCCCGTCGGGTCGGGTTGCATGAAGACCGGGTCGCCATTGGGCAGTTTCGCGGCCTTCGGGTCACTGAAACCTCGGACGCCCGACAGGGTGCCGAAGTAGTGGTCGAAACTCCGGTTCTCCTGCATCAACAGGACCACGTGCTTGATGTCCGAGAGCTTGCCGCCCTTGACCTGGCCGGCTGCCACAGCCTTGCGGATGTTGGCGGGCAGCGCCGCATCGACAGCCGCGAGACCGGCGACCGTCGCGGCGGAGCCAAGAATTCGCCGCCGCGTCAATTTGGAGGTCGCATTGCCCACTTCGGGAGTGTCGTTCATCGAAATCCTTTCAAGATCGGCAATGAGCCGATTCCGGGGACGCGAGAACACTCACTCCGTTAGTTGCTGACTACATCTGTCCCGAGGTGACCATGGACTGAATTCCGCTTGAAGTAATCGACGGTTGGTGCACCAACTGCCCACTGGACACAGTTCCGTTGCCTGGAATTCGCCCTGGTGGCGCCTCGTCGGCCCGGCTCCTCCGGTTGTCCGCGCCATGGCCATGGGCGCTCCGCAACCCGCAAACCGTGACCGCTGCGGACACCGACCCCACCGATCCCGACCCAGCCCCCCGCGCGATGCGACGCGCAGCCCCTTCGCGCACGTCGCACCCGCGCCGTCGGGATGGCGGCTGATCCGCGCGGGCTCGGCGATTACGGGCCGGCCGCCACGGGCTTCGACACGGGACGCCGGCGGAAGGCATCGCCGAGCTGATGAGCGGGCTCGGGTGCGACTCCTGCCGTGTCGTCGGCGAGGACCGGAGCGCCGCGGTCGCCCATCGGCTCGCGGCCCGCCCCCGATCGAGTACGGCAGCTGGTCTACCAGGAGGCATTCCCGGCGGGCTTCGGCCGGGAGGAGGTGACCCACCCAGGACGCCCGTGGGGCCCGCCGTCCGGGGATCGTTCCCGCCTTGTGTTTTGATCATCCAGGACTTCTATGTGCGAAATGTTCATGTATGGGCGCGAGGCTCTTGCCTCGCGGACCAATCGAAGGAGCAGATGGTGGCGGGTTCTTTGCAAGGCGAGACGGTCCTCGTGGTCGGGCGCGGGAGCGGCATCGCGCGGGCGATTGTCGACGCGGCCGCGGCCGAGGGCGCACGGGTGATCGCCGCGGGTCGCAACCGGGAGGCGCTCGAAACCGCGTACAAGGACACGACCGTCGCCGTGAAGAGTGTCGACGTTACGGACGAGACCTCGATCGCGGCTCTGGCCGACGAGGTGGGCAGCGTCCATCATGTGGTGTCCACCGCATCGGCCAGGGCCCGCGGCGCCGTCGCGGAGCTGAACCCGGAGGCGATCCTGCTGTCCTTCCACACGAAGGTCGTGGGTCCGATCATGCTGGCCAAGCACTTCGCACCGAAGATGCCGAGGACAGGGTCGTTCGTACTGTTCTCCGGGGTGGCCGCTCTTGAGCCGGATCCCGGATATCTCGGGGTGGCGGCGACCAATGGCTCGGTGAACGTGGTGATCCGTTCGCTGGCCGTGGAACTCGCCCCACTGCGGGTGAACGCCATCTCCCCGGGGACCGTCGACACCGGGGCGTGGGACGGGATGGGCGAGAAGAAGGACGCCTTCTTGGAGAGCAAGTCCGCGACCAACCCCGCCCGCCGGATCGGCACACCCGAGGACATCGCCCAGGCCGTGCTCTTCGCCTTGACCAACACCTTCATGACCGGCGTCAGCCTGGCGGTCGACGGAGGGCAGCCGCTCGTATGAGCGTGCCCGGCCATCCTCGGTGAGGCCAGCTCTCAGCAGAGCCCCGGGCTCCGCATGTCAGTCGCAGCCAAAGGCTGACAGGCTATTCCTCGCGTTCGGGCTATTCCTCGCGTTCGAGCTCGGCCCGGGCACGCTCGGCGTCGAGGTCCTCCTGTGCGGCACGGTAGATGTCGCTGGCCAGCTTGCGGGCGGCCTGGGGGTCGTGCGCCGAGGAGACCCTCCGGATCCGGTCGGCCCATTCCTCTATGTCGCGAGGCGTTTCTGGATTCTTGCTCACATAACCTTTGTACCTTTTAGAGGGCTTCTCTGCCTCTCGTGGCGGAGTGCGGACCTGGTGTGCGGCGTCGCTGAGCTGGGAGGATGCGATGGCAACCCTGCTGTCAGTCAATGTGGGACTGCCCAAGGACGTGCGCTGGCAGGGCAGGACGGTACACACGGGCGCGTGGAAGTATCCCGTCGACGGCCCTCGGATGGTGCGTCGCCTCAATATCGACGGAGACGGCCAGGGCGACCTTCAGGGCCATGGCGGGGAGCAGAGGGCGGTCCTCGTCTACCAGACGCAGTCGTACACGTACTGGCGCGAGGCTCTTGAGCGTGACGATCTCGAATTCGGTCGGTTCGGGGAGAACTTCACCGTGGACGGGCTGGCGGACGACGAGGTGTGCATCGGCGACCGGTACCTGATCGGCGAAGCCGAATTCGAGGTCACCCAGCCGCGTGTCACCTGTTACCGGGTCGGCATGCGGCTGAACGAACCGCGCATGGCCTCCCTGCTGGTCGCCCACCATCGCCCCGGCTTCTACCTCCGTGTCATCACCGAGGGCCGGGTCCGGGCGGGAGACCGGATCACCCGGACCCGCACCGGCGAGGGCTCGCTCACCGTCGCCGAGACCGATGCTCTTCTCTATCTCCCGGGGGCCGATCCGGCCAGGCTGCGTGCCGCCCTGAGCATCGAGGCGCTCAGCCCCGGATGGCAGCAGTCCTTCCAGGACATGATCCACCGGCTCGACCAGCCGCCCGGCCCCGCACCCGCCGCGCCGGGCTGGAAAGGCTTCAAGCAGCTGCGCGTGAGCCGGATCGTCCCCGAGACCCCGGTGGTCTCCTCGTTCTACCTGCGGTCCGCGGACTCCCAGCCACTGCCCGAGGCCATGCCCGGCCAGTACCTGAGTGTACGGATCCCCAAAAGAGGGCCGGCCCAGTCTGGTGCGTTCGTATTCGCTGTCCTCCGCTCCCGGTGCCACCGAGTACCGGATCAGTGTCAAACGCGAGGACCGCGGCGTGGTCAGTACCTATCTCCACACTCATCTGAACAGAGGCGACGTCATCGAAGCGGCCGCCCCACGTGGGACGTTCGTGCTGGCCGACGAGCGCACGCCCGTGGCACTGTTCTCGGCGGGCATCGGCGTCACCCCCGTTCTGGCGATGCTGCACCAGCTGGCCCGCGAACACAGCTCCCGCGCCGTGTGGTGGGTGCACACCGCGCGCGACCCCGGGCAACACGCCTTCGCGGAAGAAGCCCGGCAACTGCTCGGGCGGCTGCCCAACACCCACGCCTTCATCTACTACACCGCCCCGGATCTCAAGGTCACCGAGAGGCCGAACGTCACCCACGGACGCATGACCGGCGGAGGCATCCGGAAGCTGGGCATCCCCGCCGACGCGCACGCCTACCTGTGCGGCCCCACGGGCTTCATGTCGGACGTGACATCCGCTCTCCAGCTGGCGGGGCTGAGCGGTTCGAACATCCACACCGAAGTCTTCGGAGCGCTGGCGTCCATCAACCCCGGCGTCACCGATCCAGTCACCGGACGACCCCACCAGCCACCCGGCCCCCAGGGCACGGGGCCCTTCGTCACCTTCGCCCGCAGCGGACTGTCCACCCGCTGGTCGGACCAGTACGCAACGCTGCTGGAGCTGGCGGAGGCATGCAACATCCCCACCCGCTGGTCCTGCCGTACCGGGGTGTGCCACACCTGCACCACCCCCCTGCTCGCCGGTCAGGTCCAGTACACAACGCAGCCCCTGGAGGATCCTGCCTCGGGTGAAGCGCTGCCATGCTGCAGCATCCCCACCACGGATGTCCTTCTGGACCTGTGAGGTGACCGGACCGCGGACGGCGTCGATGCCCGGCTGGATCTCAATCTCCCTGGTACGTAAGCCGATTGCGACGATGCCGGCACCTTGGCCACGACGGTCCGGCCGGTGCGCCGGGACCGGAAGGGCAAGCCGCCGACAGTCGCCGCCGTCGGAAGGGAGGGTACGGGTGGCCGATCCCTTTTCTGTTCGGCCCTGATCAGGCGGGCAGCCCCCACCGGGGGGCCGGTTCGTTGGGTGTGACGGGGCGGATGGTGAGGTCCGGGGCGTCGCCGGCCGCGGTGATGAGCGCCGCTTCACCCTTGCGGAGGGGGATGCGGATCTCGCCTTCGCCGGTCTGCTCGTACCTCCTGGGCCGTCCCCGGCTGTCCCGGACTTCGATGGCTCCCACTATGCCGTGGCGTACGACGCACACGGCGCCCGCCTCGCTGGTGAGCCGCACCCAGCGGGTCGCGCCCTTCTCCCGTGCCGCGCTGAGCAGGAAGGCACCCTGAGTACGGAAGTCGTGCACGACCAGATCGCGCCAGACGGCGGGGAGAGCCGGGAACACCCTGATCGTGCCGCCCCAGGACTGGCACACCATGTCGTGCAGCGACTGGGCGGCGGACAGCGGGGTCTCGATGACCGGGCCCGACTCCTTGTACATGGTGTTGGGCTGGATGAAGCGTGTCATCAGTTGACCGAGATAGCTGAGCGCGTCGTCGCCCTTGCCGAGGAGAGCGGACATGGAGGCCGCACCGGTGAATGTGTAGCCCTGGAGGGCTCCTTCGAAGCCGACCCAGTGGGCGAGCGACTTCTCGATCAGCGCGCGCTCGTCGGCCGTCCGGCCCGTGACCTCGTACAGCGGATAGACGGCGAGCATGTGCGAGTAGTGGCGGTGTGACTTGGCGAACGGGACCCCGGCCCCGATCATGTAACCGTTGCCGTCCACCGGGTACGGCGTGAGCCTGGCCAGCACCTCGCGCCAGCCGTCCGCCAACGGGTCCCGCTTGCCCAGCAGTTCGGCCGAGTCGAGGAGGGTACGGCAGCCCCAGCGCAGCAGCATCAGGTCGTAGTTGCAGTCGGGCGCGTTGACCCCGTACTCGGGGGAGAAGGTCGCCGGGAGGTGCAGCTTGCCGTCGGTGCCGGGGGACAGGAAGTGCAGATAGTAGTTGACGGCCCTGCGCAGCAGCGGGAAGAGGACATCGCGCAGGATGGCCTCGTCCATGGTGTGCCGGTAGCTGAGCCAGACGTTGTGCAGGGCCCAGGTGAGGTTGCCGACCTCGGGGGTGGGCGGGTCCTGGCCGGGGATGCCGACGCCGTAGCCCAGATCTCCCGATGTGGCGCCACCGTTGACGAGCTGGGGGTCGGTGGTGCGCGGAATGCCGTACGAGTCACCGCGATAGGGAGCGGCGAGCTCCACACCCAGCTGATCCCGGAACTCACTCAACGCGCGTGTGACGGCGTCGAGTTCGAGATGGTTGGAGCCGTGGATCAGCCAGTACTCGAGCTGGACGTTGAGGTTCCACCAGGTGTTGGGCCAGGGCGTCGGCTCCAGCCACGGCCCGGAGGTCGCCATCACCGGCGCGTCCTTGCGGGCGGCCGCCGCGACCTTGTAGAGCTGGAGCCAGTAGAAGCGCTGCAACCGGGCGTCGGGCAGCGACAGGAAGCCCTTCCGGTAGTAGCGCTGCCACAATGCGCGGTGGGGGAGCGCGTGCACGTCGTACGGCACTGCCCGAGCCGTCCGCACGGAGCGCAGCGCACGGTCACGGGCGGTGGTCGCCGGATGGGAGTGCGCGACCGTCGCGTAGAGGGTGCGGGTGCGCCTGCCGTGGCGGGCCACCTCCTGCCAGGCGGTGACGTGCTGGCCGCCCGCGAGCAGCGGCTGTACGGCGGCGGTCACGTCCCCGTGTTGCTCGATCGTGGCCGGTGGATTGGCCACGTATCCCGCGGGGATGGGTTTGGACTCGGCGCGCGGGCTGATCGCCTCGGCCGGGTGGAAGACCCAGCGAAAGCCGCTCTCTCCCTCGCTCGGCGTGACCTCGATGGCGAGCAGGTCGGTCGAGGAGTGCACGAAAGCGCGCACCGTCAGGGAGCCCGCGGTGGTGGTGAGGGTGCCGGTCAGCTCGGCGTCGCGCAGCCGCAGCCGCCAGTCGAGGCCGGTGATGGTGCCGACGGGCTCCAGCGTGAAGTAACCGATCGGCAGCCGGGCAAGGCCGAAGAGCGAACCGAACTCCGGCCGGTGATCCTGGACTTCGGAGTGTTGGACATTGAAGCGGACCGCGTTCTTGTCCGGTTCGGCGTAGATGCCGGAGCCGAGGAAGCCGTTGCCGAGGAACGGACCCTCGTACCAGGTCTTCGGCATCCGCTGCCATACCGGGTCGGCGTCGTCGAGAACAGTGCGCCAGGTGTCCGGGGATACGTGTGGTTCCATCGGCGCGTTCCGTGGTGATGCGGATTCCCCGGCGGGGGAAGCGGCCTGGGCCGACACGGCCGTGCCGCCTCCCACGACCAGCGCGCCGCCCAACGCGGTGCCTGTAGCGAGCAGGGCCCTTCTCGACGGATCTGGTGCAGTGGCCATGGTGCCTCCCGGCGGCTCGTACAAGATGACGTGATTGATCAGAGCAATCCCTTGAAGGAAGGGAGAGATAGGGAGATGTACCGGTCAATGAGGCGGGAAAGATCCGATGTGTGAGTCCGTCTTGATCACCCGCGTCGATGACCTTCGGATGTACCCGCCCGGGGCACGACCCAGTGGCGGGAGGGGCGGCGCCAGGGCGTGTCGCGAAAGTCCCGCCTGGACTACGGCGCCCGGTACACGCGCTTGTTGTGTTGTCGGGGTCTCCCCAGTACGTCCAGTCCTGGGGAGACCCTCCGCCTTGCGATCACACGCACCGGCCGCCCCGGGCCCGCCCTTCGGGCGGACGGCGCTACTTTGAAGACAGGCCCTGGCGGTCGCAGCTGGTACGGCCCTGATACCAGTGGCACGCCACCGCCGCGAAGCCGCCGTTCGCGACCACCGGCACGGAAAGCTTCGCGTCACCGCGCAGCATCCTGCCCTCGCGCACCGGGCCACCGGGGCCGTCGGTGACCGTCTCCACCAGCCACTTGCCGTGGCCGAAGCGCAGCGGGACCTCGGCGGTGCGGGCCGCGCCGGCGAAGGTGCCGCCGATGAACCAGCGTTCGCCGTCGCGCCGGGCCAGGACCGCGCTCCTGCCCGGGTCACCCGCCAGCAGTTCCGTCTCGTCCCAGGCCGCCGGGATCTGCTCCAGGAAGCGCCGGGCCTCGGGGCGTTCGTCGTACGACTCCGGCGTGCCCGCAAGGTTCTGGATGCCGGACTCGTAGAGCACGGAGAGCCCCAACTCGCCCGCGTCCGAAGCCGCGTTGGGACGCTCCGGTCGCTGGAAGGCGCCCGGCGTGTAGTCCATCCCACCGATCACATTGCGGGTGAAGGGGAGCGTCGCCAGGTGCTCCGGGGTATTGGTCTTCTTCTCCTCGCCGTTGACGCCCTCCATCGTCATGACCTGCGGCCACGTGCGGTGGATACCCTTGGGGATCGTCGAGCCGTGGAAGTTGACGAGGAGGTGGTGTTCCGCCGTCCCGGCCAGGATCGCGTCGTACCAGCGGAAGGTCTCCTGCGCCTCGGAGTCCATAAAGTCGATCTTCACGCCCTTGACGCCCCACTCCTCCAGCGTCGGCAGCCACTGCTCCCGTTCCTCGGGAGTGTCGAGGTCACGGTGGTGGATCCAGACCTGGATGCCGACGCCATGCTCACGGCCGTACCGTACGAGCTCCGGCATCCAGCTGTTCGTCTGCCAGTCGGGATCGGTGACGTCCCACTGGTCCGGGTCGAAGTACCAGCCCGCGTCGACCACGGTGTACGGCCAGCCGCGCTGAGCCGCGTAGTCCACGTACGCCTTCTGCTTCTCCAGGCTCTGCCCGGCCGGCCTGCCTCCCGCGAGCCAGGTCCACAGCGCGGGCGCCGGCTTGATCCAGGAGGTGTCACGAACCTTCGAGGCGGGAGCGATGTCATCGACGAATGTGGACTCGGTGACGATCGCCAGATCGCCGGTGATCACGGCACGCCAAGGCGTGGTGAGCGCCCCGTCGACCTGCACGTGCTCGTCCCAGAGCTTGACGCGGTAGGTGGCCGACCCCGTGTCGTGCACGAGGCGCGCGCCCGAGTAGGTCCCGGTGAGGTCGGACTCCGCGACCAGCGCGTAGCTGTCACCGGCCTTGAACAGCGCCTGCATCATGTACTCGCCGGCGGGGGCGCCCGCCGCGTCGTACTGGGCGAACAGATTCTCGTTGTCCTTCCGGTACTTGCCGAGCCAGGCCGCCGAGCCCGCGGGCAGAGTGAACGCGGAGGCTTCACCGACCACGTTGCCGGTGTCGGCGGGCAGGACATAGCGGTAGGCGACCCCGTCGCCGGAGACCCGCACGAGCAGATCGAGCCTGGCCCCGTCCGCGGTGCCGAAGCGGAAGCGCGCCTCGGTCATCCGGGCATGGCGGGTGCGGTCCTTGCCCACGGTGGTGCGGTACGACTCGGAGACCTTACGGTCGCTGCGCCCGAGAAGGCGCAGCCCGGTGGAGAGGTCGGCTCTTTCCGTGATGATTCCGAGGGGAGAGGGCTCGACGACGGTCTGCCCGTCGTGGGTCACCTCCAGCGACGGGCTGCCGCTGGAGGGATCGAGTCTCAGTACGGCACCAGGACCGTGCCCGGCATGCGCGGACGGGGCGGAGACCTTCCAGACGGCCGGCTCGGCGCCGGCCGGCAGCGCGGAGACCAGCACGCCCGCGAGAGCGAGACAGAGCATCAACACAGTGGTGCGGATGCGGACATGGACCGCCATGCGGATCCACCCTTCCCCAAGTCATCGGATGAATCGGAGCGTGGCGGAGATTTGAGGGCCTGTCAATGCACCTGACACGTAATTCATCGGGTGGCTGGGTGGTTCAGCTTGACTACATGTCATGTGGGTCCGACCTGACCCCGGGACGACCGGAGCCACACCGACCGAAGCACCCGCGTGCCGACGGCGCGGGACGGCTCGCCCCAGCGGCGCCCGCTACTAGGTCCTGTCCGGTCGATCTTCGTGGATCAGTCTGCGGCGTCTGGTGCGGTGCATCGCAAGGCGGAGGATCGTCGTTGTGGATGGCCCGGCCTTACGAGGACGACTCCGACAACGCCGCGAGGTGCCGTGCCAGGCGTCGCGGGCCCACGAAGATCGGCCGGACAGAACACCTAGGGCCTGTCTTCAAAGTCCCGCCTGCCCGGCGACGCCCGGTACGCACGCTCGCCGCGTTGTCGGGGATCTCCCCAGTACGTCCAGTCCTGGGGAGACCCTCCGCCTTGCGATCGCACGCACCGGACGCCGCCGGGCCCGCCCTTCGGGCGGACGGCGCTACTTTGAAGACACACCCTAGGCGTGTCTCGAAGTCGGTCGCGCGGCCTACCGCCGTCGCCTGGCGGACCGGCCGGGCCAGGGCCTGAAATCAATTCGCCACTGCGCGCGTCGCCCAGTACGGTCGCGAGAGTGTCCTCACTGCCGGGAGCCCCTGAGATCTGCGCGCGGCCACCCCGGCGGTTCCCACGCTGAGAGTAGGTTTCGTCAATGGCATGCCGTATCGGAGAGCTCGTGTTCGGTTGCCGCGACCCCGAGGTGCTGGCGCGGTTCTGGTGCGAGGTCCTGGACTTCGTGGTGCTCGATCGCGAGGACGACGGAAGCGTCGAGATCGGGCCGCGCGAAGGGTTCGGCGGCGCGCAGCCGACGATCTTCCTCAGCCGCAGAGATGAGCCGGAGCGCGGGAAACCCCGGCTGCACATCGACGTCAACGCCACCGACCGCGATCAGGACGCCGAGCTCGAACGCCTCCTGAAGCTCGGAGCGCGCACGGCCGACATCGGCCAGACCGGGGAAGAATCCTGGCACGTCCTGGCCGATCCCGAAGGCAACGAGTTCTGCCTGCTCAAGGCCCGCCTCGCGCCACTCTGACGCCCCTCGTCGGCAACGAGCCAGCACCCGGGGTGGTCGTGATCGTGGACAAGATCAGCGTCCCGCCACTCGGCACCGGCTGACGAGCTCGCCGTCCGCTACGAGGCTACCCTCCACATCGCCGTCATCAACGACTGGCCCCTGACCTCACGTCGAGCCGACAGCCGGGCCGCTCGCCTACGCAAGGGCTCACGCGGCGGAAGGCCGCCCGGCTTCGACAAGGAGCGGTATCAAGAAGCGCAACACCGTCGAACGGGCGATCAACCGCCTGAAGCAGTCCCGGGCGATCGCCACTCGCTACGACAAACGCGGCTACGTCTTCCTTGGCACCGCGACGACGGCAGCCATGGTCATCTGGCTTCGGACCTGACGATCCGGGGCGCAGGCCCGGGACCGCCCTCGGCCGGCCTCTTTCGCCCACACGGCGCTGGGGCTTCGTTCCTGTCGAGGACCTCGGCGTCGTTCCCCGAGTTCACACAGACCGCAACGGGGGCTTCGTGGCCCGACCACGTCCGGCGTTGTTGTCCAGGGCGTGTCGTCGAAGTCCCGCCTGCTCGGCGGCGTCCGGCGGCGCCGCCGGGCCCGCCCTTCGGGCGGACGGCGCTACTTTGAAGACACGCCCTAGTCGTCCGAGCTCGGGCTCCTCCGGTCCGTACGCCCCGCCCGGCTCACAAGCTCACCCGCCGTCCGCGTCGCGACGGCCACCGCGCGCACCCAGCGCGGGCCGCCGCGCGCCGCCCACACGACGCAGACACACCCTCCGACGGTGAGCACGAGGACGCCGGACAAGACGAGCACGAGCATGCTCATCCCCCTCCTTCTGTTGCGATCCGCGTCATCCTCTCAGCCTGCGAAACAGGTCGTCGCGGTGGCCCGGGTCAGGTCGGGCGGACGGCGCTCCGCGCACCCCGCACCCTGTGTGCGAGTTGCGCGGGTCGTTTTTTGCCCGAAATCGGCGTACTCGATGTTGTGGATGACCGTGTGCCGGACGGCGATCAGTCCATAGTCATTCGCGTCGATAATTTGACGTCAATGAGGAAGTGTGTGATGGTTGATCTCGTCGGTGCTCCTGTCCGCCCACCCCTATCGGCCGGAACCGCGCCATCGATCGACGCGATTCGCGGTGGTGATGCGGTGCTGCCGCCGTCCCTCGGGGTGAGGTGAGCGCGAGCGCACGCAAGTGACGGGTCGGCTGGAAGGAATGCTCATGCCAGGAAACGCAGACCTACTCCGCTTTGCGTCGGACCTCGAAGCGAGGCGAGGTGCTCTGCTGGTCTCCGGTGACACGGACGCGTTGGCCGTTCTTCTCTCCGAGGAGCTCTATTACGCCCACTCGACGGGGCTGGTGGACGACAAGAAGTCCTTCGTGGAGAAGTTCCGCAACGGCTCGTTCGTCTTCCGGTCCGTCGACGCCCAGGTGGAGTCGGCCCGGCAACTGGGGGAGCACGCGTTCCAGGCCGGCGGGGTGCTCACACTGCGGGTTCTGGTCGATGGCGCAGAACGGTCGATCGTGGCCGGCTATCTCGTGGTCTGGCGGCAGGAAGAGGGGGCTTGGCGGCTGATCGGTCATCAGGCGACCACCGCGCCGACCGAACCGGAGAGGGCGACGGCCTGACCGCACTCGGACCGACGAGTCGGCGTCGGTCGTACCGTCGCGTGACGGTCTGACGGCTGTCGGGCCGAGCGCCCGGCGGGGGGCTCGGCCAGGGGGTTCGTGTCGCCGAATCGACCGGGCTTCAACCGTGCCGCGCTCTGGCGTGCTCAACTCCTCGCCCCTTCCTGACAGTTCCGAAGGTGTCGGCGGTGTCGGCGGTGTTGTGCGATGCCGACGGTGTTGTGCGATGCCGGCCGAGATTCTGGCGAGCCATAAGGCGCAGGAAATCCCAAGAAGGAATCGAGGAATCATGAAGAGACTTGACGGCAAAGTGGCCCTCATCAGCGGCGGCGCTCGCGGGATGGGCGCGGCTCACGCGCGTGCGATCGTCGCCGAAGGCGGCAAGGTGGTCGTCGGGGATCTGCTTGACACGGAAGGTCAGGCCCTGGTCAAGGAGATCGGCACGGATGACGCCGTGTACGCGCACCTGGACGTCACGAGCTACTCCTCCTGGGAAGCGGCCGTCCAAACGGCGGAGGACACGTTCGGATCTCTCGGCGTCCTGGTGAACAACGCGGGGATCATGAACTTCGGGAGTCTGGAGGAGTACAGCCTCAAAAGCTGGGAAAAGATCATGTCGGTCAACGTGACGGGTCAATTCCTCGGCGCCAAGGCAGCGCGCGCGAGCCTCATCAATTCCGCCCCCGCATCCATCATCAATGTGTCGTCGGTAGCGGGATTCCGGGGTTTCGCGGGGCTCCACGGGTACAACGCGTCGAAGTTCGCGCTGCGCGGTCTGACCAAGTCCCTTGCCCTGGAACTCGCCGAGTTCCGCATCCGGGTCAACTCGGTGCACCCCGGCGCTGTCGCCACGGCGATGACCGAGGGACTCGACGTGGCTCAGCTGAACCCCATGAAGAGGGTCGCCGATCCGGCGGAAATCGCGGGGCTCATCGTCTATCTGGCCAGTGACGAGTCGAGCTTCGCCACGGGCTCCGAGTTCACCGTCGACGGAGGCGAGTTGGCCGGCGGCGGAACCATCGCCGCAGGCTGAGGCGCTGCGCGACGACGGCGGGAGAGAGGTCGGTTCCTGGCCCCTCTCCCGCCGTCGTTGTGGTGGCCGCATCGAGCGTGCCGTCGCAGCCACAACGGCCTCGCACGGTTTCCGTGGGCGAATTCGACACTTGCGTTGAAAATTTGACGGTCATGACGTACGGTGGTGCGTGAAGGTGAACATGAGCCGCGCGTTTCCGGCGTGGCCAGGCCAAGGGACGTGCGTGCAGTGACTGAGCAGAACTTCGATGTGATCGTTGTTGGAGGCGGGTCCGCGGGAGCGGTCCTCGCGAATCGCCTGACCGAGGACGCCTCCCGGACGGTGCTCCTGCTGGAAGCGGGCCGGGCGTACGCCCCCGACGAGTACCCCGACGTGATTCGGAACAGCGGCCGGGTGGGTGGCGACGCGGACCATGACTGGGGTTACTCCGCCGCCACGGGCCAGGGTGACAATGAGATCCCGGCTCCGCGGGGCAAGGTGCTCGGCGGCAGCTCCGGCGTCAACGCGGGTGTCGCGCTTCGCGCGCGTTCCGCCGACTTCGCCGCCTGGCGCGCCCACGGTCTCTCGGGCTGGACCGAAGCCGAGGTGCTGGAGGCGTACAAGCGGCTGGAGACCACCCCGGCAGGTGAGGACAGCCTCCGCGGCCGCTCGGGACCGCTGCCCGTCCACCAGCAGGGATACGAAGAGCTGACCCCGTCGCTGCAGGCGTTCATCGACGCCGCCGCCACCGAAGGGTTCAAGCACCTGGAGGACGTCAACGGAGTTGACCAGGACGGAGTCACGGCCTACCAGCTCAACGTTCTGGCCGGAGTTCGCCAGAACACGGGCATGGCCTATCTGACCGACGAGATTCGGCGGCGCCCCAACCTGACCATCCGTGGGGGTGCGGAGATCGACCGGGTACTCGTCGACAACGGTGAGGCTCGGGGAGTCGTGACGACCGACGGCACGGTCTTCACCGCCGGTGAGGTGATCCTCTCCGCCGGCACCTACGGCAGCCCTGCCATCCTGATGCGCTCGGGCGTGGGACCGGCCGACCACCTGCGGGCCCTGGACATCCCCGTCGTGGCCGACCTGCCGGTGGGCCTGCGTCTGCGGAACCAGCCCTTCTACTTCAACGTGTACTCCCTGCGTCCGGGCAAGCTCGGCATGACGCCGCCGGGAGGCGCGCTGGTCTGGACGGGAACCAGCGAGGCAGGCGAGGACGAACTCGACATCCACATCTCCGCGACTCACCTGATCGATCCGGCATTCAGTCCGACGGGCGGCGCCATCGTGCTCGCGGTGTCGATCGTGCGGCCGGACTCGATCGGAACCTTCCGGCTCCGGAGCCGCGACCCCAAGGACGCCCCGGTCATCGACTACAACTTCCTTGCCGAGCCCCGTGACGTGCGGCGCATGGTGGAAGCGGTCAAGCTCAGCCGGCGCATCGGGGCCAACGACGTGTTCGCGAAGGTGGCCCAGGCCGAGCTGCTGCCCGGGGACGCCGTCCAGGACGACGCGACGCTCGAAGGCGTCATCCGCGACAATCTGGGCTCCTACGAGCACCCCACCTCGACTGTGCCCATGGGTGGAGACGACGACGAATGGGCCGTGGTGGACAGCGTGGGCGCGGTTCGCGGGGTGGGCAACCTGCGGGTGGTGGACGCCTCGATCTTCCCTGAGGTCCCGTCGACCGCCACCAATCTCACGGCCATCATGACCGCCGAGTACATCGCCCAGCAGGCATACGGCAAGTGAGTCGCCGGACCGAGTAGGGGAGCCGGCGGACCCGGCTCCCCTGCGCGCGTTCGCTCCCCTGCGCGCGGTCGCCCGCCGCGTCCCCCGGAGGAGTCAGAGGAGTCAGGACCGGCTGCCGGGGCGGTCGGGCAGGTCCTCCTCCTCCGCGAGCTTGGCCTCGATGTCCTCCCGCAGGGACTTCTTCGAAACCTTGCCCACATGGGACAGCGGCAGGCCGGCCACCACCTCGACGCGCTCGGGCAGCTTGTACGTGGCCAGGCCCTGCGTCAGTAGGAACTCGCCCAGCGACCGCATGGTCAGCGGCTCTCCGCCGGGCTCAAGGACGAGACAGGCGCATCCGCGCTCTCCCAGGACCTTGTCCGGCATGGCCACCAGGGCGGCATTGGAAATGGCGGGGTGCCGCATGATCAGTTCCTCGACCTCGTCGGCGTGGATCTTCTCCACCCCGCGGTTGATCACGTCCTTGATGCGGCCGTCGATCGAGTAGCAGGTCAGGCCGTCGATGACGTGCCGCCTGGCAAGGTCGCCCGTGCGGTAGAACCCGTCCGCGGTGAAGGCCTGCGTGTTGTGCTGCTCCGCGTGGTAGTAGCCGCGGATCGTGTAGGGGCCGCGGACGCACAGTTCACCGATCTCGCCGGGTGGGACCTCCGTGTCCTGGCCGGGCCGCAGGATACGGATCTCGTCGGCGGGGGAGAGCGGCTCACCCACGGTGTGGTGCCGCACTCGTTCACCGGCGTGCGCGGGCGTGACGAGGAACATCCCTTCGGCCATGCCGAACTTCTGCCGCACCGTGATGCCCAGTTCGTCCCGCAGGCGCTCGGCCACGTCCTCGGCCAGTTTCTGCCCGCCGATGATGAAGTCCTTGATGGAGGACAGGTCGGTCTTCTTACTGCGCGGGTCGTCCAGCAGCCGGATCGCCAGGGTGGGCGGCACGAGGGGGATCACCTCCGGGCGGGTTGTCTCGATCAGGTCGAGCAGGGTGCCGACGTCCGCCGAAGGGGGCAGTACCAGCGTGGCGCCGCTGAGCAGCGCGGGCTGCAGGGCCAGGGCGATTCCCGCGTTGTGCATGATCGGGAGGGGATACAGAATCACGGTTCCGCTGCCCCAGCCCAGTGTTCGGGCCCAGACGCGGGCGTTGTAGGCGTATTCCTCGTGCAGCCGGGGCGCGATCTTCGGCAGGCCTGTGGTGCCTCCGGAGAGCTGGAAGACGGCGATCCGGCGAGGGTCGCAGTGGTGGTACGGCAGGGCCTCGGGAGCGGCGGCCGTCCCGGATGCGAGCAGTTCTTCGTACCCCACGAAATCGGATGTCCGACCACGGGCCACGACGACGTCCTCGATGACGCCACTGGCGACGAGCACACGGGCGTTCTCGGGCAGCGGCCCGCGCCCGAAGTCGGCCTGCAGGACGAGGCCACGGGCGCCGATGTGCTGGGCCAGCACGCTGATCTCCCGGACACCGTGCTGCGGCAGTGTGCACACCGGCCGCACCCCGGCCAGCAGGCAGCCCAGATAGGACACGACGGTCTCGGCGACGTTGCCCATCTGGAACATCACGGCGTCCCCGGGCCGCAGGCTCGTCGACTCCAGCAGGCCGGAGGCAAACCGCTGGGCTTCGCCGAAGAGTTCCCGGTAGCTCCAACTATCCTCGGGAGTGATCAAAGCCGTGCGTTCGGCATACACGGATGCAGCGGACATCAGTTCCACCGGCAGCGACCGGCCGGACCAGAGACCGGCTGCCCGGTAACGGGCCTCGACCTCTGCCGGGTACGGAACGAGTCCCGGCTCGTCGACTTCGCCGCCGGGGAATGTGCGCGCCGTTGTTTTCGCCATGCTCCGCAATCTAACGACACTCCCTCCGAAGTTCCCTCCTTGGTGTCGAATATTCGACGATTACGTCACTCGAGTGCGGGTGCCCCGCGATGAGGTCTTGACTTGATCGTCGATAGTTCGACGTTTATGTTGGCGGGGTTGCGTGCCGGGTTCATTGTGGGACGCGAGCCGTCTCGGCGGGCGCTGATGGGACTTGTCGCGCTCCCGGGGCACGTGACCAGCGAGGAGACGTTCATGTCCAGCACACTCTTCGCGCCCTCCGGCGCGTGGAACGGCAAGATCTACAGTAACGGCTGGAAGGAGCCGGGCCTCGGGATCGAGACGGTGACGGAGAAGGCCACGGGCGTCGTCCTGGGCCACACCGGGCTTGCCTCGGCGGACGATGTCGCGGCTGCCGCGGCCACGGCCAGGGTGGCGCAGGCCCCCTGGGCCCGGGTCCCCGCCCCCGAGCGCGGAGACGTCCTCCGGAGGTTCTCGGAGCTTCTCCTGGAGCACGTCGACGAGATCGCCGAGCAGCTCATGCGGGAGACCGGTGCCATCCGCCTCAAGGGGGAGTGGGAGGCGCGCATGACCGCCCGCGAGATCCTCGAAGCCGCCGCACTCGGCAGTCGGCCGACGGGCATCCTGGCGGCCAGTGCGGAACCGGGACGCCACAGTGTGGCCCGCCGGATTCCGGTGGGGGTCGTCGGCATCATCACGCCGTGGAACTCTCCCCTTCTGCTGGCCGCACGTGCCGTGGGTCCCGCGCTGGTGATGGGCAACGCGGTTCTGCTCAAGCCCGACATCCAGTCGCCGGTGTCCGGTGGCGTCGTCTTCGCGCAGCTGCTGGAGGAGGCCGGACTTCCCTCGGGGCTGCTGCATGTACTGCCGGGCGCGATCGAGACCGGGCAGGCCCTGGTCAAGGACCCGGCGGTCGACATGGTGAGCTTCACGGGTTCGACCCGCGCGGGCCGTGAGATCGGCTCCGTGGCGGGCGGCATGCTCAAGCGGGTGTCCCTGGAGCTCGGGGGCAACAATCCCTACATCGTGCTGGACGGCACCGATATCGAAGCGGCGACCAGCGCCGGCGCCTGGGGCTCCTTCTTCCACCAAGGACAGATCTGCCTCACCGCCGGACGCCACCTGGTGCATGAACGGATCGCGGATGCCTACACCGAGGCGCTGGTCAGGAAGGCCAAGGCGCTGGTGATCGGTGACCCGACGACCGAGGGCGTGACGGTGGGGCCGATCGTCGACGAGCGTCAGGCGGCACGTGTCGAGCGGATCGTCGGAGACACCCTTTCTCGAGGAGCGCGAGCTCTCGCGGGCGGTTCCCGTGACGGAGTCTTCTTCGAACCGACCGTACTGACCGGTGTCGCTCCGGGCATGCCGGCCTTCGACGAGGAGATCTTCGGCCCGGTCGCGCCCATCACCACGTTCAGCACCGATGAAGAGGCCATCGCCCTGGCCAACCGGACCGGCTACGGGCTGGTGGCGGCGGTCGTCTCGGCGGATCGGGCGCGTGCCCAGCGGATCGCGGACCAGCTCCGTTCCGGAGTCGTCCACATCAATGACCAGACGGTGCTGCACGAGGTGTACGGGCCGATCGGTGGCGTCGGCGCGTCCGGCAACGGCTTCAACCACAGCACGCACACCAACGCCGACCAGTTCTCCGAATGGCAGTGGGTCACCAGCCGCGCCGAGATTCCCGAGTACCCGTTCTGAGGGGAGCCTCGGACCGGCCGAGCCACCGGCCGCATTGCGGGCGCACCACTTGACATGCTGACGCTGGTGTCGAAAAATAGTCATGAGAGTCAACCCGGAGGGAATGTCTCATGCCTGCACCGATTCGGATCGGACTCGTCGTGCCCAGCTCGAACGTGACGGTCGAGACCGAGATGCCACAACTGCTCGGCCGGCACCCCGAGGCGAACTTCTCGTTCCATGCCAGCCGGATGCGCATGCACACGGTGTCCCCCGAGCACCTGCGAGCGATGAACGCGCAGCGCGAACGGTGCGTTCTGGAACTGGGTGACGCGGGTGTCGACGCCGTCCTCTACGCCTGTCTGGTGGCGCTGATGGTCGGCGGACCGGGAGAGCACCAGCGCGCCGAGTCGGCGATCAGTGAGCAACTCTCCACCGGCGGGGCGAACGCGGCGGTGCTGTCCAGCGCCGGCGCGCTGTCGGAAGGACTGCGCGCCCTGAAGGCGCGCAGGATCGCCCTGGTCACCCCGTACACGCTCCCCCTGGCGCGGAAGGTCGTCGCCTACCTGGAAGCGGAGGGGTTCGACGTCGCCGACTGGCGGGCCCTCGAAGTCGAGGACAACGAACAGGTCGGCCGCATCCCGGGCGTGCGTGTGATGAGTGCCGCACGAGACCTGGACCTGGACGGGGTCGACGCGCTTGTCATCTCGGCCTGCGTGCAGATGCCCTCACTCGACCTCGTCCAGGCCGCGGAGGACGAGTTCGGCGTTCCGGTCGTCTCGGCGGCGACAGCGGGCGCGTACACCCTGCTCCGCAAGCTCGGACTGACCGTCGACATCCCCGGAGCCGGGAGCCTGCTCCGGCTGGATTCCCCGGTCGCCGGTTGACCCGCTGCCACCCATCGATCCGCTACGAGTACGAGGAGGTCCGACATGAATCAGCCCGAGCACCGGGTCAAGGGTGTGGACCACGCCGCTTTCCCCACCTTCGACCCCGTTGGCACCGTGCGCTTCTACCGTGATGTGCTGAAGTTCCCGGTGGTTCACTCCATCTGCGCCGCGGGCTGGGGCCCCGAGCGACACCCGGACTTCATCCACTTCTTCTTCGACATCGGCAACGACGACCGCATCGCGTTCTTCTACTACTTCGGATTCGAGCCCCCGGCCGGAGCCGGTGACGCGGGTGACGTCTACGCGAGGTTCGCCGATGACGTGCCCCAGTTCTTCATCAACTCCCGCCACCTGGCCATCCATGTGGACAACGAGCAGGACCTGCTCGAATACCGCGGTCGTCTCGACGCGTCCCAGTGGCCGGTCGAGATGCAGGTCATGCACGAAACCATCGAGTCGATCTACACCCACGACCCCAATGGCTACATGGTCGAGATCACCCGCGCACTGCGGCCGGTCACGCCGCAGGAAGACCTCGACGCCGCCCTCACGGTCGGCGCTCTGGTCGACGTGGCCTCGGGGCCGGAGCCCAGTATGGACAAGCTGCTCACCCGCAAGGCGGAGCTCATCGTCGAGCGGGCCGCGCAGTGGGAGAAAGACCGCGTCGGCACCGCGGAGGAGCTGACCCGAGGATGAGCACCTTCTTCGTTCTGGACGTCCCGGAGAACACCACGATTCCCGAGGTCGCCGCGCAGGACCCCGCTGTGGAGGTGGACAGGATCGGACCGTACTTCCGCATCACCTCCCCCAGGACCATCGTCGTGGACCGCCGGGCCACGGGGTGCCGGCACGCTGTCTGGTACAGCGCGGTGGCCGGGCTCGTGGACTCCCGGATCACTCAGCAGGACAAGAACGCACTACGCGTGGAGGCACGGTGAGCACCTCCGGCCGACTGGGAGCCGGCCGGTACATCACCGCCCGCGCGATCCCCGACTCGACAGTCTCCTCGCTGCACGAACTGACAACCGCGGACGGTGCGACGGTGACGGGTGTACTGCGCCGCCTTCCCGGCGCCCGCACGGTCGTCTGTCTGATGCACCCGCGCCAGGACTTCACCCACCACGTTCTGGTGCCCGAGCTGCTTGCCAGGGGAGCGGCGGTGTGGACACAGGGAACGCGCTCGGTCAACAACGACCTCAACCTGCTTCACGAGCAGGCCGTACTCGACCTGGCCGCGGGCCTGACGTTCCTTCGGAGCAGCGGCTTCGATCACATGGTCACGCTCGGACACTCGGGCGGTGGCACACTCGCCGCGCTCTACCATGAACAGGCCGGACTCCTCCCCGAGCAGCGGATTTCCCGCACACCCGCCGGCCGCCCCGTCGATCTGGCCGGCGCCGATCTGCCGGTCGTGGACGCAGCCGTCTTCATGGCGCCCCATCCGGGACAGGGCGCGCTGTTGCAGCGCCTGATCGATCCCTCGGTCACCGACGAGACCGACCCCATGTCCGTCGACCCCGGTCTCGACCCGTACAGCGCCGCCAACGGCTTCGCCCCCGCTCCTCGGAGCTCCGCCTACCCGGCCGAGTTCGTCGCGCGCTACCGGGCGGCCCAGCGAGCCCGTATCGAGCGCATCGACGCCCACGCTCGGGAGCTGGCCGACGAAGCGGCTGCCGCGCGCAAGCGCTTCAAGCGGAGCGGCGACGCCGCCGACCGGCGACGGGCGCTCGCCCCGAGGATCATCACGGTCTACCGCACCGACGCCGACCTGCGGAGCGTCGACCAGGCCCTGGACGCCAACGAACGCCCCTACGGGTCACTCTTCGGCAGCCGCCCCGACCTCATCAACTACGGCCTCGTGGGATTCGGGCGACTGTCCACACCGGAAGCCTGGCTGTCGACCTGGTCCGCCGTATCGACCAACGCGGACTTCCTCCGCTGCGCACCCGGCATCACCGCACCCACGCTGCTTGTCGAACTCACCGGGGACCAGGCGTCCTTCCCGCAGGACTCCTCGGCCATGGTGAGCAGTCTCGGCTCGGCGGACGTGACGCATCGCAGCGTACGCGGGCTGCACTTCGGCGGCCCCATCGCACCTGGTGAGCCGACCGGCAGCAGTCTCGCGGCCGAGGTGATCGGCGCCTGGCTGGCCGACCGGTTCCCTCTCGCGGTGTGAACGAACGTCCGCTGCCCGCGCCGGGAACAGCGTTTCGGCCGGCTACGGCCCCCCGGACCGGGAGCGAGGATCCGCCCCGGACGGCCTTCTCGCCTACGATCTCAGACATGGCCAAAGCAAAGACACCCGAAAGCGGGCGGCGGAGTACCGCGCGACGCTCACTCGTCACGCGTGATGTCCTGGAGAAGGCGACCCAACTGTTCGCGGAAAGGGGATACGAGGCAACCACCCTCCAGGACATCGCCGAGGCGGTGGGAGTCTCCCGGACCGCGCTCTACCACTATGTCTCCAGCAAGGAGCAGTTGCTGGAAATGCTGGTGGAGCAGATCGGCTTCGCGCTCGCCGAAGCGGTTGTCAGCCTGCGCGCTCGTACCGACCTCTCCCACGAGGGAAAGCTACGGGAACTCACCGACCTGGTCGTACGTCAGCGGGCCGCCTCTCCCAGCCAGTTCCGGGTGCTCGACCAGTCCGAGTCGATGCTCCCGGAGCCCTGGCAGGTTCGTCACCGCGAGGCGCGACGCCAAGTGCTGGCGGAGCTGTCCGGAATCATCGAAGACGGCATCGCCGCAGGGGAGTTCAAGCCGCTGGACCCTCACGTGGCCGCCTTCAGTGTGCTGGGCATGTCCAACTGGGTGGCGTGGTGGTACCACCCCGGCCTCGACTACGACGTGGACGCGGTCGCCAGGCAGATCACCCAATCCGCCATCGACATGCTTGTCGTCGAAGGTGCCCGTGGGCCGGCCGACTCGGTCCGCTCGGCTCTCGTGATGGCGCGATCGAGTCTCGACGCCCTGGAACGACTGTTGCCGGGTGGGGCGTGACACCTGGGTGTGGTGGCGGTTCGGGCGCACCACCGTCATCGCTCGACCGGGGCGCGCTCGGGTGGCGGCCGTTGCCGGGTGACGGTGCGCCGTGGACGCCGGCCCACCCGGAGAACGGCTCCACAGCCTGAAGGACAGCCTTCGGGCAGGCGGCGAGGGACGGGAAGGTGCCGCGGGTCGGGGAGGGCCTACAGCGCGTGCGACGGTCTCGTGGGCCCGGGAGGGACACTGGTGTCCCTGATGACCAACTCCATCGGGATGAGGCATGGTTCGCTGTCGAATTCCGAGGTCATGAGCAGCTCCAACCGCTCGGCGGCCTGCCTGCCGAGCTGGTCCCGGGGCCCCGACACCGTGGTGAGGAGGCGGCCCGAGGACGGCATACGGTCGAGCGAGAGGTTGTCGCACCCGATGACGGAGATGTCCTCGGGGACCTTGATGCCTCGTTCGTCGAATCCGGCCATGGCCCCGAGGGCCACGAGGTCGTTGTACGCGACGATCGCCGTGATGCCGGAGTCCGGCAGCGAGGCGATCGCCTCGTACCCCTGGCGGGTGGTGGAGCCGCAGGGGACGACGGTGACGTCGAGGCCGAAGGCCGCGGCCGCGGCGAAGGCCCGTACGCGCTCCGCGTTGGCCCAGGAGGCTTCAGGGCCACTGAGATAGGCCACCCGGCGGTGGCCGAGCTGGGCGAGGTGGCCGCAGACCAGTGTCATGCCGCCGTAGAAGTCGACCGAGACCGAGGGCGTGCTGAGCCCGGGAACCACCCGGTTGACCATGACCATCGGGGTGCCCTGGAGACTCAGGGCCACCAGCGAGGCACGGTCCATGCGGGTCGAGCAGAGCAGTACTCCGTCGCAGCACCGCATCAGGTCCTGCGCGTATTCGTATTCGCTCGCCGCGATCTCGTCGGATTCCATGATCATGACGCGGCGCCCGTGCGTACGGGCCACGCTGGAGACCGCCTTGAGGATGTCGGGGAAGTACGGGTTCGCCAGATCCGGGACCAGGACTCCGATCGCGCCCGCCTCGCCGCGGGCCAGCCCCTGGGCGGCCGCGTTGGGCCGGTAACCGAGGTCCGCGACGGCGTCGTGCACCCGCTGAACGAGCGAAGGGTCCACCTTGGCGGTGCCGTTGAGTACCCGGGACACCGTGGATGTCGAGACGCCGGCCGCCGCGCCCACTTCACGGATGGTCACCCGGGACCTCCCTGTCTCGCTGCCTGATCTGCTGATCCGCGACCTGCTCAACGAGCGCCTCCGAAAGTTCGGGAGAGAACAAGAAACTCAAGCGGGAACCATCTGGGGCAAGCCCCCGGCCGGTCGCAGCGAAGGCCGTGGGCGTACCTCTGACAGGGTAAATCGATTCACCGCGTCTCGTTTTCCCTCCGCGCGTCCGCGACGAGGCCCCGTAGGTGGTCCACGTCCCGCTGAAGCACATGCTCCAGGGACTCGAACGGGTAGTGGACGTGGAGCGAGAGCGGACCCCGGTAGCCGCGCCGGAGCAGTTCCGGGAGGATCTTCGGCCAGTTGACCACGCCACCGTCGGCGAGCGGCTGCCAGTCACACTCCCAGCCCCGCGTGCCTCGCCGCCACACCGCGTTCTTGACACCGACGCAGCCGATGCGCTCGATGCCCAGCATGTCGAGGCCGAGCCGCCAGTCCTCACTTCCCTCCTTGGCCTGGTTGCCGGGATCGGCGTAGACCAGAACGTCGCCGTGTCCCTCAAGGAGCCGCAGAGCGTGTGCTGCTGAGATGTGCAAGGTGCCGTGGTGCAGTTGGAGCGCCGGCCGCACACCGTGTGCGGCGGCGAGGTGTACAAGACTGTCCAGCTGACGGCGGGCTTCGTCCAGGCATGTCGCGTAGTCACCGTGCTCGGGGTATCGGTAGAAGCCGATACGCACCAGAGGGACCCCCGCTTCGGCGCAGCTCCCGATGATCCGCTCCGCCTGCGGCCCGGCGGTCGTCAGATCGGTGGTGACGATGTCGAGCCCCAGCCCCGCGCGCACCAGGGTGCGTGCCGCGGCGCCAATGCCCTCCGGTGCGTCCGGGGTCACCGCTTGCCCCGCACGGACGAGAAGGTCGGCGCCGTCCACTCCCAGGGAAGCGAGCCGGTCGGCGAGCCGGCCGACGCCGGTGGATCCGAACGGTTTGGTCAGGACGATCAAGCGCACGGTGGCGGTCCTTCCGGTCTCGGTCCTGGTGCGTGAAAGCGTTCCCTGAAATCTACCAGTCAGATCATTCGCCTGGTCGACCTGGCATGAGGTGCAGCTCAGAGGCGTGGTGGAGGAGCTTGCTCCAGGGCATTCCTAAATGATCTTGTGAAAACGCTTGCACGGGTCTTCCGTCGCCCCTAGCCTCGTCCGCACCTCGGGCCCCGGGTTTCCTGTGGGGCCGTTCGGTCGGCAGAGGCCATGCGTGCCTTCGCCGCGACGCCAGCAGGAGGACTCCGATGCTCAACAGACGACGTTCGCGGACACTCGCCGCGCTGATGACGGGGGTGGCGGTGGGCCTGTCCGGCTGCGGGACAAGTGGGGACGGCCCCGCGGAGGACACACTCACCATCTGGGACTTCTCCGTGGAGCAGGCCGGCTTCCATGACAAGGTCGTCGAGCAGTACGTCAAGGAGCACCCCGGCACCAGAATCGAGTGGCGGTCGATCTCGCAGGACGAGTATCAGCAGACGCTCCCCCTGGCCTTCCAGAGTCACCAAGGGCCGGACATCTTCTACTGGAGTGCCGGTGGCCCGTCGAATATGGCCCAGTTGCTCGACCAGAAATGGATCCGGCCGCTGACTCGCGACGGCAAGGTCTCCGAGGACTTCACCCGCCGTTGGCCGGAGGGCTCCTTCGTCGAGGGGATCAACACCTACCAGGGGAAGACCTACGGCTTTCCCTTCTCCGAGAACCTCTACTGGGGTCCCGGATACATGTTCCTGAACAAGAAGGTCTTCGAGGACGCCGGACTCGACACGGCGAACCCGCCACGGACCTGGTCGGAACTGAAGGACTCATGTGCCCGGATCGAGGCCAGGACCTATGCCTTTTGCATAGCCTCTCCCAGCAAGGAACAGGACCTGCAACGTCTGTGGTTCGCGCTCGCGTCGGGAGCGTCGACGGACCTGTTCTTCAATTTCCACGAAGGCAAGTTCTCGTTGGACGACCCGCAGGCCCTGAAGACGTTCTCGTACATTCAGGAGCTCGAGAAGGCCGGTCACCTGGCCCCCGGGCTGAACGACAAGAACTTCTCCCGCCAGCAGTTCGCCGTCGGGCAGGCCGGGATCTACCTGGACGGGACGTGGGTACCCAGTGTCTGGAACAGCCAGGGTTTCACGGCCGGCAAGTACACCGTCGCCGCCCGTCCCGTGCCTGACGGCGGGGCGACCGGCGCCTTGGCCCGTCAGCACGACGGCAACAAGTACTGGGTGAGTTCACAGACGAAGAACGGGGACGCCGCCTCGTCATTCCTGCAATGGATGACCGAGCCCGACGGTTACTTCGCGAAGGAGTACCTCAAGGCCGGCTTCGGAACGCTCGCGTTCGCCGATGCCGCCGAACACGTCACCGACCCCGCGGTTCAGCAGATCATGAAGATCGCGGATCAGCCCGGCTACCGCGTGAACGTCCCCGTTCCCGTCCAGAAATGCCCCGATCTCGTCAAGTCGACGGCGTATCTGGATGCCATCTCCAAGCGGCCCAACTGGGAGTACGAGGCGATGGTCGAGGCACTCACGAGCGGAAAACCGCTGGCCCCGGAGGCCAGGAAACTGGTCGCGGACCGTCAGAAAACCCTGGAGGGCGGGCTCAAGAAGGAAGCGGCGTCGGGCCTGAAGGTGTCGATCGACTGCTACACCTTCCCCGACTGGACCTACACCGAGGACTACTCGCGGGACCAGCGGCGTCCATGAGTTCAACGCGCCCGGTCCGTCCTGGACAGCCTGTGCTTCCCCGCGAGAGGACCTTTCATGACAGCCGTTCAGATCGCCCCGCCGGCCACACCCTCTTCAGCGGAGTCCGCTTCGCGGAAGGACGCGTCGCGGGAGCCGCCGCCCAGGCGTGAGGCACCACGGGAGCGGGCCAAGGGATGGGACCGCCTGTGGGTGGCGCTCTTCATGGCCCCCTTCCTCCTTCTGTACATCGGATTCACGATGTGGCCACTTGTCGCGACGGTCTACTACTCGTTCTTCGACTGGTCGGGCAGTGGGCCGATGGACAACTACGTCGGCGCCGGGAACTACCGGTCCATCCTCGGCGACGGCCTTTTCTGGCTCGCCGTGGCCAACACCTTGATCTTCGCCGTCCTGACGACAGCGATCAAACTCCCGCTCTCTCTCGTCGTCGCCGTGCTCTTCACACGGAAATGGCTACGGGGCAAAAGATTCTTCCGTACCGTGTTCTTCGCGCCGTTGATCATCCCTGTGGCCATGGCGGGCCTCGTCTTCACCTACCTGCTCAATCCGTCGAACGGCGCGCTCAACGCGATTCTGCGTGATCTGGGGATCATCGACGAGTCGGTCGATTTCTTCGCCTCACGGTGGAGTTCCCTGCTGGCTCTCGTACTCATCTCGGTATGGCAGGTGTTCGGCCAGTACGTCATCTACTGGATGGCCGCCATCCAGAACGTCCCCGACGAGCTGTACGAGGCGGCCGAAATCGACGGCGCGAGCGAATGGAAGAAGCTCACCCGCATCACGCTGCCGATCATCAAACCGGTGGCGGTCATCATCCTCTTGCTCGGGCTGGTCAATGCCATGCATCTGTTCGGGCTGGTCGTCACCCTCACCGGCGGCGGTCCCGGCACCAGCAGCTATGTCGTGTCGTACTTCATCTACGAAGAGGCGTTCGGAAGTCTGCCCTTCTCCTACGGATACGCCTCGGCCGCGGCGCTGCTCTTCTCGGTCATCGCCTTCGTCATTGTCATGAGCCAGGGCTTTTTCGTGCGCCGGGCGCAGAAGCTCCGGAAGGAGTACGGCGTCTGATGAGCACAACACGAGAGAGCTTCCGACTGCGCCGGGCGACCCGGGCCAATCTCATCACGCTGCCCCTGCTCGTGGTGGTCTCCCTCATCTGGATCTACCCCTTCCTCTGGACCGTCTCGGGGGCGTTCAAGACCCAGACCGGACTGTTCACCGGGGGCGCGGGGCTCATCCCCGACCAGTTGAGCTTCGACAACTTCCGACGCGCCTGGGTGAACGCCGGGTTCTCGCGATACTTCCTCAACACCGTGCTGTACACGGTGATATCCACCGCCGTCGAACTGGTGAAATCAGCTCTGTGTGGTTACATCCTCGCGCGCTACGATTTCCCCGGCCGCAGACTGCTCCACCGGACCATCGTCGCGACCCTGTTCATCCCGGTCGCCTCGATCATCATTCCCCAGTTCGTTCTGGTGGACCAGCTGGGCCTGCTCAATACCAGGGCCGGTGTCATTCTCGCGATGTCGGGAGCGGCGGGCGCTCTGTACGTACTCCTCTTCATCGGGTTCTTCTCCAGCGTGCCCCCCGCTCTCTTCGACGCGGCCAAGCTCGACGGCGCGGGCTTCCTGCGCACCTTCCGCCTCGTCCTCCCGCTCGCGAAACCGGTGATAGCGGTGGTGGTCATCTTCCAGTTCGTCAGCAACTGGAACGAGTTCAATATCCCACTGGTCTTCACCCTGGGGCAGCCGGAGCTGCAGAACCTCGCCGTCGGAATGCTCTCGTTCAAGGGCGAACACGCCGTGGACTGGACCGGGTTCGCCGCCGGGATGACGATCTCGTTCGTTCCCATGCTCCTCGTCTTCCTCTTCTTCCAGAGCTACTTCGTGCGTGGCCTGGCCGGCGCGACCAAGGAGTGACACGCGTGATTCGAGCGACTCTTCCCGCCGGCCGGTCCACGGGCCCGGCCCGGGGCCGCGACGGGACGTTCGCCTACACCTGGGACATCGTCGGCGATCCGGCGGCGGCAAGCCGGATCGCCGACCTGGGGGTGGGCACGGTCACCCTCCAGGCGACCTATCACGCCGTACGGGCGATATCCCCCCGGCACCCGCGCCACAGAATCGTGCACGCGGCGCACGCCGCCGCGTACTTCCCGCTCACCCCCGAGATCTGGCGGGGGCGGCCACTCACGCCGCTGCCCCCCACCTGGGGGGTGGACGTGCCGGACCGGTTCGGCGCCGCGGCGGACGCCCTGAGCACGGCGGGGCTCCGTGTCGAGGCATGGCTGGTCCTCACGCACTCGTCGGTCCTCGGCGCGCGCGCCCCCCACCTCACGGTCCGCAACGCCTTCGGCGAGCACTACCCGTACGCTCTCTGTCCGGCCCATCCGGAAGTGCGCGCGTACGCCCTCAATCTGGTCCGGGAGATATGTGGCCGGTACGACGTACCCAGCCTGATGCTGGAGGCCTGCGGCTGGCTCGGATTCGAGCACGGCAGCCATCACGAGAAGACCCATGGCGCGGACCTCTCGCCCGGCTGCCGCGATCTGCTGTCGGTCTGCCTGTGCCCGGCCTGCGCCGCGGCGCTCGCCGACAACGGAGTGGACCCGGACACCCTGGCGCGCGACATCCGTGCCGCCGTGGACGACGAACTGGTGCACGGCCGCCCGGCCCCCGCAACACTCGCCGAGACGCTGGGGGAGGACCGCGCACTGCGGCTTTTCCGTCACCGGCACGCCGTCATAGCCGAACTGACCAGCGCTGTCGCCTCCGTGGCCGCGGACCGTGAACTGCTGCTGATGGCCGATGACAACCCCCAGGCGACCGGCCCCGACAGCGGGCTGGACGTCACCTCGTTCGGCGGATCCGCCGATGCCTTCGTACTGAAGTGCTGGGGCGACGAGGACAGCGCGGTCGCCAGAGTCGAACAGGCCGTGCGGCGCACGACCGTTCCCGTCATCGCCAATGTCTCCGTACTCGAAGGCCCGCCGGACACGATCGCGCGGCGCGTGGCGCGGCTCGGCGCCGCGGGCGCCCAGCGGATCCGCTACTACCACGCGGGACTGGCCTCGGCCGCCCGGCTCGCCGCACTGCGCACCTTCGTACAAGGGGAACAGCGATGACACTCACCGGCATCTATGCCATGAACCCGGCCCTCTTCGACGGTGTCTACGGTCCCGAGGAACGCGCCGCCATCGAACAACATGTCCACATCCGGCAACCTCTGTGCCCCGGCGACGCACTCACCCCGGACCACCTCGCCGAAGTGGACGTCCTGATCACCGGCTGGGGCGGCCCACGGCTGAACGCCGAACTGCTCGCGGCCGCCCCCCGCCTCGGTCTCGTGCTGTACGGCGCCGGTTCCACACGCGGCCTGGTCACCCCCGATTCCTGGGCCCACGGCGTCAGGGTCACCTCCGCGGGACCGGTCATCGCCGAGACCGTGGCCGAGTTCACGCTCGCGCAGATCCTGTACGCGCTCAAACACGGATGGCGCTACGCCCTTGGCTCCCTGCGCCACCGGGCACCGGTACCCAGGCAGCCCGAACTCGGCACCGGCGGCTCGACCGTGGGCCTGGTCTCGCTCGGCGCCGCCGGCCGCGCGACGGCGCGTCTGCTCTCCCGCCACGACGTACGCGTCCAGGCATACGACCCCTACGCGAGGCCGGACATGGCCGCGGAGCTCGGGGTCCGGCTGATCCCCCTGGACGAACTCTTCGCCACCAGCGACGTGGTGAGCCTGCACACCCCATTGCTTCCGGACACCGAGCGCATGGTCGGCACCCAGCTTCTCGACTCCATGAAATCCGACGCCACTCTGATCAATACCGCGCGCGGTGGACTGATCGACGAGCCCGCGCTCATCGAGGTGGCCCGCCGGAGGCCGGACCTGTTCTTCGCACTCGACGTCACCGATCCGGAACCACCGCCGGCCGGTTCGCCCCTCTTCTCCCTGGACAACCTTGTGATCACACCTCATCTCGCCGGAAACCTCGGACCGGAGCGCCGTCGCCTCGGCCGCGCCATGGCCGACGAACTGGCGCGTTACACGACGGAGCGCCCACTTCGCCACGAAGTGACGGCCGACGGAACGCGGCACGCGGCATGACCGGGGACCGCTACCTGCTGGTGATGCTGCCGCCCCACGACCAGCGCACCGCTCAATGGCCCGCCCGGCTGGAAAGCGCCGTACCGGCGATCAGGGTCGTACGGCCCGAGACGCGGGAGGAGACGATCGAGGCGCTGGGCCGGGCCGACGCGGCGTACGGCGCGCTCCCCGAGGAACTCCTGCCGCACGCCGGCCGGCTGCGCTGGCTACAGGTCCCACAGGCGGGACCGCCGCCCGGCTTCTACTATCCGGAACTCGTGCGGCACCCCGTCCGCATCACCAACATGCGTGACACCTATACCGACCATGTCGCGGCGCACACCATGGCGCTGATCCTCGCCCTGGCCAGGGGCCTGCCGCGATACATGCGGAACCAGCTCGCGCCGCTGTGGGCCCCCGACTGGTCGCCGGAGTCGGTGACCCCCCTCTCGGAGATTCGCGCCCTGATCGTCGGAACGGGAGCGGTGGGCGCCGAGGTCGGGCGGCTGCTCGCCGCGTTCGGTACCGAGGTCGACGGCATCGACGCCCGGCAGACGGCGGTCCCGCCCGGGTTCACCCGTCTCCACCGGCCGGAGCGGCTGGAGGTCTGCCTCCCCGAAGCCGACCTCGTCGTGGTCACTGTCCCGCACACACCGCACACGGAAGGGCTGTTCAACGCCGAGCGGCTGGCGCTGATGAAGCCGACCGCCTGGCTGGTCAACGTCGGCCGTGGCCAGACGGTTCGGCTCGACGCACTGACCGAGGCTCTCGACCAGGGGCGGCTCCGGGCCGCCGCCCTGGACGTCTTCGAAACCGAGCCGCTCCCGGCGCACCACCCCCTCTGGCGTCGCCCCGATGTCCTGATCACCCCTCATGTCGCCGGAGCCGGCCCGCACGCCGACGAGCGCCGCCTCGCCGTCCTCCTCGACAACGCCAGAAGATTCGCGGAGGGAAGACCGCTGGTCAATGAGGTCGAGAAAGCCGATTGGTACTGAGGAGACACGGACCGCCATGAACCATCACACGCCTGGATCGCCCACCATCGACCGCGTCGAAACCTTCACCATCGCCCTGCCCACCCTGCGCGACTTCGCCGTCGCCGGCGGGCCCGTCACCCGCGGCGACCGGCCCGCCATCCGTGTCGTGGTCAAGGTGACGGCCTCGGACGGCAGTACGGGCTGGGGCGAGGCGACACCGATCCCCTCGTGGACGTACGAGACCACCGAGTCGATCGTCTCCACCATCGACCACTATCTGGCACCCGCGGCGACCGGACGGGCACTCTGGGATCTCGACGGACTCGTCAGAACCTTCGACCGGACCATCAGCCGGGGCTTCTCGATCGGAATGCCCCTGGCCCGTTCCGCCGTCGACGTCGCCTGCCACGACGCGCTCGCCCGGTCACGGGGCCTGTCCCTGGGGGAACTGTGGGGCCGCCGCCGCAGCGATACCGTCGAACTCGCCTGGATAGTGACGGGCACCGACGCGGCGACGGCCCGGGCATCCGTCGCCGAAGGCCAGGCCCATGGCTACCGCCACTTCAAGGTCAAGACAGGGATCGCCACCGGGGCCGATGACCTCGCCGTCGTCACCGCTGTCCGCGAAGCCGCGCCGGACGGCATCCTCTGGGTGGACGCGAACCAGTCCTGCACCGTGGACTCCGCGCTGCGCATGGCACGGGCACTGGAGCCCCTCGGCATCACAGCGTTCGAACAGCCGCTTCCCGCCAACGACATCGACGGTCTGCGCAGACTGCGCGATCTGAGTCCGGTGCCGGTGGCGGTCGACGAAAGTCTGCGCCACCCCAGCGATCTGGCCACCTTCGTACGCCTCGGCGCCATCGGAACAGCCGTCGCCAAGGTCCAGCGCTGCGGCGGCCTCACCCTGGCGCTGCGCCAGTGCCAGCTCGCCGAGGACTGCGGAGTGGAGATCATGGGGTCGGGTCTGACCGAGTCCGACATCGGCCTCGCGGCCTCGCTCCATCTCTTCGCCGCCTTCGGCATCAGCACACCCGTCGACCTCAACGGTCGGCAGTTCCTCACAAGCCCCTACGCCACCGACCCGGTCATCCCCGTCACCGAGGGGACTGCCGAGGTGCCCGCGGGACCGGGCCTCGGAATCGGGATCAACGAGGAGGTGATACGCGAACTCTCCGTCTGACCCTCGAAATCCCCGAACAGGAGTCGTATATGTACCAGTTCACGTCCCCGATACGGCGCCGCGGGTTGTACTGCGGTCTCGCCTCCCTCGCCACCTGCGTCACGCTGGTCGCCGGCAGCCCCGTGGCCTTCGGCCGGCCGGCTCAGCCGTCGTCGACGGGAGGGACCCCGGCCGCCTGCCCCTCGCCGTCCTCGGTGCTCGGGCTCACCGGTAACTGGAAGCTCCAGCTGCCGGTGGACGATCCCAACGCCTCGGGCACCCAGCCCCTGGAGATCAAGCAGCCCGCACTCGCCTCGTACAACAGCAACCCCTGGTTCACCCCGACCTCCGACTGCGAGGGAGTGAAGTTCCGCGCGGCGGTCAACGGGGCCACCACGACCAACACTTCCTACCCCCGCTCGGAACTGCGGGAGATGACGAACAACGGTGGGTCCCTCGCCAGTTGGTCCTCGTCCTCGGGCACGCACACGCTCATCATCGACCAGGCCGTCAACCGTCTGCCCGCGACGAAGAGCCATGTCGTCGTGGGACAGATCCACGACGGCAACGACCGCTCGGTCTTCCGGCTGGAAGGAACCAGCCTGTACGTCACCAAGGACAACGACACCCACCACAAGCTGGTGACCGGCGACTACCGGCTCGGCACCGTCTTCGAGGCGAAGTTCGTCGTCAGCGGCGGCAAGATCAAGGCGTACTACAACGGGGTCCTCCAGACCACCATCACCGCGGCCTTCACCACCGGGTACTTCAAGGCAGGGGTCTACACCCAGGCGAACTGCGGCAATTCCTCGCCGTGTAACAGCGACAACTATGGCGAGGCCACGATCTACAACGTCAGCGTCAAGCACAGCTAGGGCATCTCTCTGAAGTGATGCCGTCCGCCGCTGGGCGGGGCCGCGCCCGCGGCGGTATGTCGCCGCGGGCGCGGGCCGGCCTCGGTCAGGCGCCGACGTAGGCCGCGAGGTGCTCGCCGGTGAGAGTGGAGCGGGCGGCGACGAGGTCGGCGGGTGTGCCCTCGAACACGATCCGGCCGCCGTTGTGGCCGGCGCCGGGGCCCAGGTCGACGATCCAGTCGGCGTGCGCCATGACCGCCTGGTGGTGCTCGACGACGATGACCGACTTACCGGAGTCGACAAGCCGGTCGAGCAGGCCGAGCAGCTGCTCGACGTCGGCGAGGTGGAGGCCGGCGGTCGGCTCGTCGAGGACGTAGACGCCGCCCTTCTCGGCCATGTGCGTGGCCAGCTTGAGCCGCTGCCGCTCGCCGCCGGACAGTGTGGTGAGCGGCTGGCCGAGGCTGAGGTAGCCGAGCCCGACGTCGGCGAGCCGGTTGAGTACGGCGTGCGCGGCCGGCGTACGCGCCTCGCCGGCGCCGAAGAACGACTCGGCCTCGGTCACCGACATCGCGAGCACCTCGCTGATGTCGCGGCCACCGAGGTGGTAGTCCAGCACCGATGCCTGGAACCGCTTCCCCTCGCACTCCTCGCAGGTGGTGGCGACGCCGGCCATCATCGCCAGGTCGGTGTAGATGACGCCCGCGCCATTGCAGTGGGGGCAGGCGCCCTCGGAGTTTGCGCTGAACAGCGCGGGCTTCACGCCGTTGGCCTTCGCGAACGCCTTACGGATCGGGTCGAGCAGTCCGGTGTACGTCGCCGGGTTGCTCCGCCGCGAGCCGCGGATCGCGCCCTGGCCGATCGACACCACACCCGCGTCGGCGGCCCCCGACCGTTGTGGCAGTGACCCGTGCACGAGCGAGCTCTTGCCGGAGCCGGCGACGCCGGTGACGACGACAAGCACCCCGAGCGGGATGTCGACGTCGACGTCGCGCAGGTTGTGCGTCGTCGCGCCGCGGATCTCCAGCGTGCCGGTGGGCTTGCGCACCGTCTCCTTGAGGGAGGCCCGGTCGTCGAAATGGCGGCCGGTGATGGTGCCGCCGGCCCGCAGCCCCTCGACGGTGCCCTCGAAGCAGACGGTGCCGCCCGCGGTGCCGGCGCCGGGGCCGAGGTCGATGATGTGGTCGGCTATCGCGATCGTCTCCGGCTTGTGCTCCACGACGAGCACGGTGTTGCCCTTGTCCCGCAGCCGCAGCAGCAGGTCGTTCATCCGCTGGATGTCATGGGGGTGCAGCCCCGTGGTGGGTTCGTCGAAGACGTAGGTGGTGTCGGTGAGCGAGGAACCGAGGTGGCGGATCATCTTGACGCGCTGCGCCTCACCGCCCGACAGCGTGCCCGACGGACGGTCGAGCGAGAGGTAGCCCAGCCCGATCTCCACGAACGAGTCGAGGGTCTGTCCCAGCGTGGTGAGCAGCGGTGCCACCGACGGCTCGTCGAGGCCGCGCACCCACTCGGCGAGGTCGCTGATCTGCATCGCGCACGCGTCGGCGATGCTGATCGCGCCGATCCGCGACGACCGGGCCGCCTCGCTGAGCCGGGTGCCGTCGCACTCGGGGCATGCGGTGAAGGTGACCGCGCGGTCCACGAACGCGCGTATGTGCGGCTGGAGCGCGTCCTTGTCCTTGGAGAGGAACGACTTCTGGATCTTGGGGATGAGCCCCTCGAAGGTGAGGTTCACCCCCTCGACCTTCACCTTGGTCGGCTCCCGGTAGAGGAAGTCCCGCATCTCCTTCTTCGTGAACTCGCGGATGGGCTTGTCCGGGTCGAGGAGGCCCGACTCGGCGTAGACCCGCACCGTGAAGAAGCTGTCGGACTTCCAGCCGGGGATGGTGAACGCGCCCTCGGCGAGCGACTTGGAGTCGTCGTAGAGCTGGGTGAGGTCGATGTCGGAGACCGTGCCCCGGCCCTCGCAGCGCGTGCACATGCCGCCGGTACGGCTGAAGGTCTGTTTCACGGTCTTGCCCGCGCCGCGTTCGACCGTGATCGCACCGCTCGCCCGGACCGAGGCGACGTTGAAGGAGAACGCGTTGGGCGAGCCGATGTGCGGCTGCCCGAGCCGGCTGAAGAGGATGCGCAGCATCGCGTTCGCGTCGGTGGCGGTGCCGACCGTGGAGCGGGCGTCGGCGGCCATCCGCTGCTGGTCGACGATGATCGCGGTCGTCAGCCCGTCGAGTACGTCGACCTCGGGCCGCGCCAGCGTCGGCATGAAGCCCTGCACGAAGGCGCTGTACGTCTCGTTGATCAGCCGCTGCGACTCCGCGGCGATCGTGCCGAACACCAGGGAGCTCTTGCCCGAGCCGGAGACGCCGGTCAACACCGTCAGCCGGCGCTTCGGGATCTCGACGCTGACGTCCTTGAGGTTGTTCACGCGCGCGCCGTGCACGCGGATCACATCGTGGCTGTCGGCGACGTGCTCCGCAGGCGACCGCGTGTCCGTCCTCATGGCCATGCTCATTGTGACTTCTCCATCTGTTGGGCGGGGCCGCCTTCGCGGTCTCCGTCGGCGTCCCCGCTGCGGCCCGTGGCACACGGGGCCTCGGCCACGCGGGAGATACGGAACCAGTGATACGTGGCCGACGCGGCCGGGGCGATACCGGTGTGCGCGACGAACCGGTCCACCCCGCTCCCGCGTCGGCGCGCCGATCTCAGGGATCTCGGCTTCGCCCTCGATCACGCATGCGTCGCGGGTGTGGTCAGGACCAAGCCGGACGGCCCGGGTGGCCGGGTTCCTGCCGGTCGGGCTGTCCGTCGGCGCGGCCGTCAGCAGCGCCTCGCCGTCCCGGTCGGGCGGCAACGGTATCAGGCACGGCGCACCGTCCGCCGAGGTACCGGCCACCCGTACCGCCTGCCGTGCGCGGGCACCTTCACGGTGCCGTGCGTGCGGGTCATGCCGGCGATCACCGGATGGTTCAGCGGACCTCGTTGATGCGGATCAGGTTGCCCGCGGGATCGCGGAAGGCGCAGTCGCGCACCCCGTACGGCTGCTCGGTCGGCTCCTGGACGACCTCGGCGCCGTCGGCCCGCAGCCGCGCGAAGGTGCCGTCGAGGTCGGCGGTGGCGAGGATGACGCGGGTGTAGCTGCCTTTGGCCATCATCTCGGCGATGGTGCGGCGCTCGTCGTCGGTGATGCCGGGGTCGGCGGCCGGCGGTTCCAGGACGATGGACGTGCCGGGCTGGTCGGCGGCGCCGACCGTGATCCAGCGCATTCCGCCGTATCCGACATCGTTGCGGACCTCGAAGCCGAGTATGTCGCGGTAAAAGGCCAGGGAGGCGTCAGGGTCGTTGTGCGGGAGGAAGGTCGTGTGAAGTGTGATGTCCATGGCCGTCACACTAGGTGTGGCTCGGTGACCGCGCTTCTCGATTCCTGATCGGTCTGGTCACCTGTTTCGCCACGCAGGACGGCATCCCCGCCGTCGCGCGTGCCGCCTCGTGCCGATAGACGCTGGGTGGCATACCGACCAGCTCGGTGAAGCGCGTGCTGAAGGTGCCCAGCGACGCGCAGCCGACCGCGAAGCAGACCTCCGTGACGCTGAGATCACCACGACGCAGCAGCGTCATCGCGCGCTCGATGCGACGCGTCATCAGGTAGCCGTACGGCGACTCGCCGTAGGCGAGCTTGAACTCGCGGCTGAGGTGCCCGGCCGACATGTGCGCGCCGCGGGCGAGCGCCTCGACGTCCAGTGGCTGTGCGTACTCCCGGTCGATCCGGTCGCGGACGCGACGCAGCCGCGCCAGGTCGCGCAGGTGCCGCTCCGAGGTGGGTCTGCTGGTCACATGCGCGATGGTACGTCGTGCCGGAACTGTCGCCCGAACCGTTCCCACAGGCCGGTGACCGTCAGCGAGGACGTGATGCTCGCGGGTCATCGAGCCGTGGCCCGTCATGACGGCGGAGCCGGCGCAGGCGTCGGCCTCGCGTCACCGGGTGTGGCCGTCATGCCGTCATACCGGGAGGGGCTGCTCGGTCCAGATGATCTTGCCGGAGGAGGTGTAGCGGGTCCCTTGGTTCTGGGTCAGTTCGCCGACGATCGACAGGCCGCGGCCGCCCTCGTCGGTCGCTTTCGGCTGGCGCCTGTGCGGGCCCGAGCCGCTGGTGTCGGAGACTTCGCAGATCAGTGTGTGGACGTCCCTGATCAGGCGGAGACCTATGGGGCCATCGGAGTAGCGAATGGCGTTCGTGACGAGTTCACTGATCACCAGAGTGGTGCTGTCCGCGAGGTCGCCGAGCGTCCAGGTAGCCAGCTGACGGCCGGCCCAGTCGCGGGCGGCGGGGACGGCGACGGGATCCGACGGCAGGGTCAGAGCGGCGACACTCCTGGCCTCCAGCGCCCGTGTGCGGGTCAGGAGCATGGCCGGTTCCCGGTCCGGTGGCAGGTCGCGCAGCACGAGGTCGAGGAGTTGTGACATATCGGGTCCTGATTCGGCCAGCGCCTCGTGGAACCGTTCCATGACCGGGGCGGCGGCGGGTTGTGGTGTGGGGGAGCGGCCGCCGTTCAGGAGCAGGGTGCTCCCCGGGGGCGCGTCGAACTCGGTGTTCTCGAAGGGCTGGTCGTCGGAGCCCAAGGGGGAATGGGAGGCGAGGCGGGGGGCACTCACGTCGCCGTTCGGCTGGGCGACCACAAGCGTCGGGTCGCCCGCACGGGCGGAGACGCAGCGTTCCGTGGCGGGATCGTAGACCACGTAGAGGCAACTGGCCCCGGCCTTCCGGTCGCAGGGGCCCTGGCGCGAGACCGGGCGTTGACGTTCCAGGCGACTGACCGTGTCGTCCAGGCGCGTGAGCAGTTTGTCGGGCCGCAGGTCGAGCGCCGAGAGCGTGGTGATCACCGCTCGCAGCCGGGTCATGCCGATCGCGGCGTCAACTCCCGTCCCCTCCGCCGTCCCCACCACCAGGGCCACCCGCGCGCTCGACAGCGGGAGGACGTCGAACCACTGCCCCGGGGAGGCCTCCGCCGGGACGTGGCCGTGGGCCGCTTCGATCGCGCTGAGAGGTGGCAGCCGCTCAGGCAGCAGCGAATGACGCAGAAGCCGGGCAAGAGCGTCCTCGTCGATCTGGCGGCGGACGGTCTCCAGGCACCCGGCGGCACTGTCCGCGAGCTGGGCGGCTTCCCGGAGGTCGTTCTCGTTGAACGGGCTCGATTTGTCCCGCCGGTACAGAACGAACAGACCGAGGACCACGCCCCGGACGGTCAGCGGCAGCACGATGAGGGAGTGTGCCCCCGCTTCACGGAGCAGGCGCGCGCGCCGGGGGTCACGGACCAGCCACCGGCTGTTGTGGTTCAGATGGCGGATCAGGCGTGGACGCAGATCGGAAAGGCTTCGCGCGTAGGGTGTCCCGGGCCTGATCCGGCTCACTTCACCGACCGCGTACGCACCGCGGGCCGCCTCTCCCCGCGTACTCAGGAAGGCGGCACGTCGCAGCTGTTTGCCTCCGTCCACCGGTCCGGGCGGGGGCACCTCGCCGCGAAGCAGGACTTCGAGGACGTCGACGGAGCAGGCGTCGGCGAGCTTCGGCACCGCGGCGTCGGTGAGGTTCCCGGCGACCTGGAAGAGCCTTCGGGTGTGGAGTGAAATAGTGGGATAGGTCATGATGTCCAACCTGCGGAAGGGCGCTCAGCTGCTCTCCTTCCGAGCGTGCTGCCTGGGCATCTCCGCGGCGTCGGCACTGATCCGCAGGCGGTCCTCCGCGTTGCCGCACCGCCGGTTGCGGGTGATCCCGCCCGGCCCGCGGCAGCGCCGCGAGGCTGTTGCGGGTTCCCCGCCGCCCTGGCCGTCGCGCTCTCGTGAACGGAGTTTGCGATTTACGGTGGGGCTATGAAGGTCGATCGCGTCATCAGCGGGGAGTCCGCGTCACACCTGACCGTGGTGCTCGCCGACGACCACCTGGTCGTGCGCGCGGGCATGCGGCTGCTGCTGTCCCAGGACCCGGCGTTCGACATCGTCGCGGAGAGCTCCACTCTTCCCGAAACCTTTCTGGCTGTTGAGCGCCACCACCCGTCGGTGCTGGTCCTGGATCTGACGCTGGCGGGGCAGTCCAGCCTGCGGTCGATCCCGGAACTGCTGGCGACATCGCCCCGTACCCGGATCCTCGTCCTCACCATGCAGGAAGATCCCGCGTTCGCCCGCGAGGCATTGCGGATCGGCGCGGTCGGCTACCTGCTGAAGGAGGCAGCCGCGGAGGAGCTCCTGGGGGCTGCCCGCCAGGTCGCCGCGGGGGCCACATACGTACAGCCCTCGCTGGGCGCACGCCTTGCGGTCACCGGCCCCGGCACCTCGGCTGCGGGGGCGGGGGCGGGGGCAGGGGCGGAGGACTCGCTGACGGCGCGAGAGGTGGAGGTGCTGTCCCTGCTCGCCCTGGGCCACACCAATCAGGAGATCGCGGAACAGGTGCATGTATCCGTTCGGACGGTGGAAACGCACCGGGCCAGGATCCGGGAGAAGCTCGGGGCCGCGACCAAGGCGGACCTGGTCACGGCGGCACGAGAGCGTGGGCTGCTGGCATGACCCACCTGTCGCGAGCACGCGCCGGCGCCGTCATGGAGACGACGGGCACGTTCCTGCTCGTGGCCACACTGGTTCTCGAGATCGTGCACCATTCACTGCCTGCCGAAGCCGGGCTCTGCCTCGCCGCGGGCGCCGTCTTCCTGGTGGCCGCGGCGCTGAGTCCGGAAACCCGGCGGTCGTGGCTGGCGATCATAAGCGGGATGTCGCTCGTGATCGCTGTGGCGCTCCTGGTCCGCATCGTCGAGGCGCCGCTTCTCAACGGTCTGCACCTCGTGCCTCTCACGCTGATCGCCAGTGCCGCCGCCATCGGACATCGTTCGGATCAGCGCCGCCGCAGCCTCGACCGGGAGCGGACCCGGGCCCGACATGACGGAGAGGAACGAGAGCGCCGGCACTGGGCCCGCGAGCTGCACGACGACACGCTCCAGGAACTGGGCGCTGTTCAGATCGTGCTGGCCGGGGCAACCGCCAGTAGCCGCCCCGACGTCATGAAGAACGCCATCGAAGAGGCGCGGCGCCTGATCGGCAACCAGATCACCTCTCTGCGGCACTTGATCGCGGAACTGCGCCCGGCGGCCCTCGACCAGCTCGGACTGCGCCCGGCCCTGGAGGCTCTGTGCCGGAGCACCTCGGAGAACTACGGTATAGACGCCGAACTGCGCGTGGGGGCGGAGTGGGACCGGTTCGGCGCGGAGCTGCCTCCCGAGGCGCAGGTCCATGTCTACCGGATCGTGCAGGAAGCGGTGACCAACGCGGTGAAGCACGCCCGGCCGACACGGATCCTCGTCGAACTCGACAGCGACGAGCACACCCTCTCCACGAAGGTCACGGACGACGGCAGCGGGATGACGCCCGAGCCCGCCTCGGCGGCCATGCGCACTCCGCCTCAGGCGATCGCCTCGGGAGGCATGGGCATGGCGGCCATGCGGGAGCGCGCTCACTTGCTCGACGCGCACCTCACTGTGGACTCGGCGCCCGAGGAAGGCACGCGCGTCACCCTGCGGATGCCGCGCCACGGCAGACTCGGGAGACGGAACCGGTCCAGGCCGCGGAGCCCCGGGCAGTACGTGTGACGGTGGTCGGTCACGTACTGTTTTCGTCTCCGTCCTGTGGTGGCAGCACCGGCATCTGTCTCGGCGCGAGCCGCTCCACCACCGCGGCCAGTTCGTCACATGCCTGCTGGAGCTTTTGCCGGATGTTCTTCTGCTCGGCGACGGTCGCCGCCAGTAGCAGGGATGTCAGTGCCACGGCCCCGTTGAGCAACTGAAGGCTGACCAGCCGTTCCATCAGGGTGTGTTCGGCGAAGGCTCCGTAGCGTTCCCCCGCCTCGAAGATCGCGAGCACGGAGACGAGCAGCGCGTAGGGCGCGCTCCCGGCGAGCTGGAAGCGCAGGGCCGCCCAGATGAGGACGGGAAAGAAGAGGAAGATCAGGGTGAGGGATCTCGTAATGGCGAGTGGTGTGATGACGGCGGCGGCGAGCACCAGGGCCGTTGCCTCGGGCCAGCGGTGGGTGCGCAGGGGCAGCCGGACACGGCAGACGAGGAGCAGGAAGGGTGTGACCACCAGAACGCCCATGGCGTCGCCCGTCCACCATGCCAGCCAGGCCAGCTGAAATCCCTCGGGCAGCTTGCCGTTGAGCAGCTGTATCCCGGCGCCCGCCGTGGCACTGATCAGCATCCCGGTCAGAGCGCCCAGGAATACCAGTGCCATCCCGTCCCGCAGCCGGTCCAGCTCGATACGGAAGCCCACCCGCCGCAGCAGCAGGTAGGAACAGACGGGCGCGAGGGTGTTGCCCGCCATGATCCCGACGGCGGTGGCGGTCAACGGAGCCTGCGTCACCAGGGTGAAAAGGGTGCCCAGAGTGATGCCGGGCCAGATCCCGATGCCCAGGAGAAGGAGGGCGGCCAGGGCGATGCCCGTGGGCGGCCAGAGAGGTGAGATGGCCGTGCCCTCGGCCCTCACCACGCCTTTCAGCGTGCCGATGCTTGCGCCCGCGTAGTAGACGAGAGCGACGCCAAGGATCCGAAGAGCGGCCACGAACGGATGTCGGATTCCCTCGATGCTCGCCACAGCAGCCATCAGACAGTGCCCGTCGCCCGGTGAGGGCATGACACGCACTGCCGGAGCGCCCATGTCACCTGGTCTGCGCCCCCGTCTTCGCCACCGCGCCCGACGGGTGGCCACCCCGCTGAGGCAGGGCTGAGGCAAGATGGAGCCATGAGCATCGTCAAGATCAATGTGCTGCAGGTTCCGGTGGAACAGCGTGAGGTACTGGAGAAGCGCTTCGCCTCCCGCGCGGGGTCGGTGGAGAACTCCGACGGATTCGAGTGGTTCGAGCTGCTGCGCCCGGTCGAGGGCACCGACCAGTACCTCGTCTACACGCGCTGGCGGAGCGAGGCCGACTTCCAGGCCTGGATGGAAGGTCCGATGAAGGCGGCCCACCAGCGTGGCGGCGCGGACGGCTCCCCTCAGCAGAAGCCGGCGGCTTCCGGCTCCAGCCTGTGGTCCTTCGAGGTGGTCCAGCAGGCCGCCCCCAAGGCTGCTGACGGTAAGTGACTCACCGCGTCACAAGTCCGGAGGGCGGGATGGCGACCACGGCCGGGACGGCCACCGTCCCGCCCGTCCGGCGCGGGGCGTCCACCGCGTGTGCGGGGCGCCCGGCGGTGTGTCAGTCGGCGCGTGGCACGTAATAGGGGCGGTTGTGCGCCGCGACCGGCGGCGACTGGTAGGTCCACGCTCCGGTGGCCGTGGCGTCTCCGATGAGGGTGGTCAGGTCGGCGCCGACGGGTGAGGACGCGTCGTGGACGGTGAGCCGCACCCGGTCGGCCTCTCCGGTCAAAGCCCGGTAGTCGTAGGGCTGGTGGACGTTCATGGGGCCGGCCAGCGGCCGGCCCTGCGGGTCGGTGCCGTAGCCGGTGATGGGGGTGTTGTTGACGGGGGTACGCGGGAGCCCGGTCAGGTCGGCCGAGAAGGAGAACAGCGTCCGTTCCTGGCGGTCTATGCCGGCGCCCGAGGGGGCGTGCGTCGCCTGCTTGCACGCCACGGTCCAGACGTCACCCGAGGGGCCGTTGAGGGAGGGCATGGTCGCCTCGAACCACGCCGGATACTTCGGTTCTCCGTAGAGCTTCGTGCCGGCCTCGATGGCCAGCGGGTTGTCGCACAGCACATGGAGCCGGGCGATACCGAGCAGCTTGGTCTGGTCGTAGCCGTGCGCGAACTGCTCGTACGACAGCCGGGCCAGGCGCCCGGCGCTCGCGGTGGGGTGGGCGACGATGCTGTATTCGATCTCCTGGGTGATGCCTCCGCCGTTCGGGTACTGGGCGAAGTACAGCTGGTAGTTGAGCGTGACGCATGCCCGGCCGTCGAATTCGGCGGCGCTGAGATCGGGATGGTGTTCGGCCAGCGCCTTGCGTACCGGCGCGGGGTCGACCAGGTAGTCGAGGCCGATGTTGTGCAGGGCCCCGTAATGGAACGGCAGTTGGTACGGGGCGGCGACGGGCGGCAGGGTGAGGTCGTCGGTCACGGGGCGTGAGTCTCCTCGGGGGTGGCCGGGTCCGGGAAGTATCCGGCGGCCGGCGGGCGGATCGTGACGCGCTGTTCGGACAGGTCGCGGTCGATCTGTTCGGCGCTGCGCAGAGTGATCGCGGCCATGGTGAGCGTCGGGTTGGAGGTGCCGAGGGAGGGCATCGAGCCGCAGCCCACCGCGTAGAGGTTGGGGTGGTCCCAGCAGCGCTGCCACGAGTCGACGACGGAGTCGGCGGGGTCGTCACCCATGATGTGCGTGCCCGCGCCGTGGCCCGCGCCGCGATAGGCGTAGGGTCGGCCGCCGTACTCGAACCACCCGGGCTGGGACGGCCCCGGCTCGTACCGGCTGTGGTCCTGCGCCCCCAGAAGGGCGAAGATCTGGTCGGAGACGGACTTGGCCGCGACGATGCCCTGTTTCACATGGTCGGACAGGTCATAGGTCAGGACGGGACGCGGGTTGCCCAGCGGGTCGCGACGGAGGGCGTCGAGCGTGACGCGGTTGGCGGGATCGGCGCTCTGCTCCATCTCGAACTGCAGGGCGAACTGCCGCCCGATCCGGTCCCCGGCCGCCTGCCGCAGCGCCGGGCCGAACAGCGCCCCGCCTCCGCCGGGCGTCGCCGGGTCCGTGGGGCGCAGCAGGGCGGCGACCTCGTGGCCGGGCGGGCCGACCGCCCAGTTCCAGCCCCAGTTGCCGATCTCGATCCGGAAAGGGGCGCGGGCCGCGCGGGCCGGGCCGAAGCGGAATCCCTCCAGGCCGGAGGTCGAGCCGGGTCCCCGGTAAGGGCCGATCCGCCGGGGCATGAGGCCCCAGGTGAGCAGCACGGGGTGGTCCATCAGATTCCGGCCCACCTGGTCACTGGAGTTGGCGAGGCCGGAGGCGAGCAGGAGCCGGGCGTTCTCGATCGCGTGGGCCGCCAGTACCACCGTGTGCGCGTGGACCGTTCGTCTGCTGACGGAAGCGGGGCGGGCGGGGTCGTCGTAGCGCTGGTACTCGACGCCCGTGATCCGGCCGGAGCCGTCGGCCAGGAGCCGTCCGGCCACCGCGCGGGTGCGCAGGGTGACGCTCGGACCCCAGCGTTCCTGGGTGCGCCGCGGGGTGTATTTCGCCCCGGTGGGGCAGACGGGGATGCAACTGGCGCTGCCCTCGCACACCGGACCGTGCTCCTCGGTGGCCGCGCTGTTGCGCGCCTGGGGCGTCCCGACGACCCGCAGTGCGGTGGGGCACGGATGCGAGGGATCCACGATCTCGCGTCCGTTGAGCCTCTCGGCCAGCAGCCGGTCCAGATAGCTCGCGGGGAGCGGCCCGTGCGGGAAGGCGTAGCCGTCCGCGAGCGGCAGACCGACGTGGTCCCGCTGCTCCGCGGGATCGGCGGCGACACCCAGCTCGCGTTCCGCGGCACGGTAGTACGGCTCCAGCTCCGCGTACCCGATCGGCCAGTTACGGCCGTATCCGAAGTCGGCGGTACGGAAGTCCTCGGGATGCATGCGCGGGGCCAGCCCCGTCCAGGCCGTGCCCGTACCGCCGTTGACCCGCAGATAGCCACTCGCGTACGGCAACGGGCCGTTCTGGACGAGGTACCCGTCGGCACGGTAGCCACCGCCGGGGCGGCCCGCGAGATCCAGTACGTCGGGTGACGGCACCAGGGCGTTGTCCGCGATCGCCGCGCTGGGAACCGTCACCGGCGCGGCCAGGAACCGTTCCACGTCCGCGGCCCGTCCGCCGTCGGGTCCGGTGTCACCATCGCCGACACCCGATTCCAGGACCAGGACACGCCGGCCGCGGTCCCCCAGCCGCCGCGCCACCAGCGACCCCGCGATACCGGCTCCGACCACGATCACATCGAAACGCTCCCCGGCGGTCAACGCTCCCCGCCTCCCGCCGCACCGGCGGGACGCTCGGCCCAGGTGCCGTAGCCGGGCCGCCCGGCGCCGGGGGCGTGGCCACCGAAGCTGCTCCACACCAGCCCGCGGGAGTAGGCGCGCGACGGGAGCGGGAAGGGTACGGTCCGGCCGTCGTCCCCCCGCGGTCCGGGCCATGTCCCCAGATACCAGAGGTGACACACGGCTCGGGCCAGCTCTCCCAGGTCCTCGTCCTTGTCCGCCACCGCTCGCGGGTCGGCCGCCGGATCGGCCAGCGAGTCCACCAGCCGTGCGTAGAGCGCCGGTTCGACCCGCCGGATCACGAACTTCCGGTAGATCTCGGTCATTCCGGTCGCCGTCAGTTCGGCGGTGTCGAACCCCGTCAGCGCGGCCGAGAGCGTGACGAACCGTTCGGTCAGCGTCATGGACAGAACCCCCCTTGTCGAGCCATTCACCGGAGACCGGGCACATCAGCCGGGATCCCTACCTCGATGGGAACCCGTTCATGCCTCGAAATCTCGCCGAGTGTGAGCATGACTGGACTTAAAGTGACGGAGGGGTCGTGTGCCGCAGCGGAGTTACGGCTGCGGGACAGTCCTCAGGAGCGACGGCCCGGTTTGCCGCGCCGGCCGCCCTTGGGGCCGCCGGAGCCGCTCCGCGGACTCTTGCCGGTCGATTTGCCGGCCGACTTATGAGTCGCCTTACCCGTCGGGTTACCGGCCGTCGGCTTCCGCCGCGCGCCACCCGTGACGGGGCGTTCACGCTTCGGCTGCGGCGGGGTCGGGCGGCCCCGTGAGCTGTTGACGGTCCGCCCGCGGACGATCCCGATGAAGTCCTCCACCAGTTCGGTGGTTTCGTCCTCCGGCCATGACAGAGCGACGCGCGACTCGGGGGCGTCCAGGACCGGCCGGTACGTAAGGTCCCTGCGGTGATGCAGGCGGGCGAGCGACTGCGGGACGACGAGCAGTCCGACCCCTGCCGCCACCAGCTCGATGGCGTCCGCCGTCGTGGCGGGGCGGGCGTTCGCGGGCCGTCCCGGCCGGAGCTCCCAGTCGAGGGTGTCATCAAGGGGATGCAGCACGATCTCGTCGGCCAGATCCTCGGCGGACACCTCGTCGACCGCCGCCACCAGGTGGTCCTTCGGGACCACGACCACCGTCGTCTCGGTGTAGAGGGGAATCGCGCTGAGGTCCGTCCGGTCGATCGGCAGCCGTACGAAACCGGCGTCGGCTCCGCCGTCCCGCAGGAGACCGGGCGCCTCGGCGGCGGACACCGTGACGAGGGCCAGCGGGATGTCGGGCAGCCGCTCGTTCCAGATCCGCACCCACTTGGTGGGCGTCACGCCCGGGACGTACGCGAGCCGGAACGAGGGAGGTACTGCCGAGCCTGTCACGCCACCAGGTTACCGGCCGTGGTCGGAGGTATCGCACACGCTCGCTACTCTTGGCACCATGACGTCGCACCAGACCATCCAGACCATGAAGCCCGCGACCGCGGCGAAGAAGCTGGGTGTGTACCTCGAAGCCACCCCCGCCGAGTTCCAGGAGGGTTCCGTCTCGCGCACCGAGCTGAGTGCACTGCAGGCCGACCCGCCCGAGTGGCTGCTGGAGCTGCGACGCAACGGCCCGCACCCTCGGCCGGTGGTGGCGGCGAAACTGGGCGTCTCCATCTCGGGTCTCGCGCGCGGCGGAGTCACGGAAGCCCTCACCACCGAGCAGATCGAGGCGTTGAAGGGCGACAGCCCGGAGTGGCTGCGGCAGGAACGCGCCACCCAGGCCGAGGTGCGGAAAGAGACGCTGCGCATCAAGGAGAAGAACGCGGAGCGACGCGAGCAGCCCCGCCGTCCGCGGTCCTGACCCTCCCCGCCACCGGCATGTCGTCGCGGACGTCGAGTTCGACCACCGTGCCGGTCACCCGGGCCTGTTCCGCCGCCCACACCACGCGGTGGGTGGCGAGGCTCTCGGCGGCGTCGGAGAGCAGCAGGGACGCGTCACCGGCGGCGACGGCGGTGAGGAACGCGTCGGTCAGTGCCTCGTCCCCGCCACCGTGGCCGTCGTCCGGCGAAGGCCCCGGGCTCCCCGTCGCACTCGTGGACGTGTCGATCGTCTCCTCGGAGCCGTCACGGAAATCGACCAGCCGCAGTGTGTTTCCGTCGCCGTCGATGAAGCCGTGTGTGCCCAGCAGCCGGGTGCGGCGCTGTTCCATGGGGGTGAAGGCACTCATGGTGAACGAACAGGTGGCGCCGGAGTCGAACTCCATGGTGACCACCTGGTGGTCGACCACATCGTTGTCGCACGCGTACACGCAGCGGCCGTACGGCCCGGTGCGCAGCGCGTCGAGCACGCCCGTCTCGGTGTGGTCGTCGGTCACCGCCGACAGCGGCCAGAACTCCCGGTCCGGATCGCCCAGGCAGCCGAGGTAGAGCCGCTTGGCCGAGTAGGGGCAGTCTTTCTCCAGCGGGCAGTCGAGGCAGCGGCCGGTCGCGCCGGCCGGGGCGCCCTCGGGGCGGAAGTGCGTCAGGCTGCCGAAGGAGCTGACCCTCCGGGGCGTACGTCCGAAGAGGTGGACCAGCCAGTCGATGTCGTGGCAGGACTTGGTCAGCAGCATGGGGGCGGAGGTGTCCTGGCTGCGCCAGTTCCCCCGTACGAACGAATGGGCGTGGTGCCACCAGCCGACGGGCTCCAGGTGCTGGACGCTCATGAGGTCGCCGATGCGGCCACTGTCCAGCAGTCGCCTGAGGAGCCGGGTGTACGGCGTGTAGCGCAGCACATGGCAGACGGCCAGCAGGATGTCGTTGCGCCGCGCCGCGTCCGCGATCGCCGTGGCCTCGTCCTCACCGGTCGCCATCGGCTTCTCCAGGAGAATGTGGTAGCCGAGATCGGCCAGGGCCACCGCCGGTTCGGTGTGCAGCCGGTCCTGGGTGGCGATGACGCAGGCGTCGGCCAGCTTGCCCGCCGCCGCCACATCGCTCCAGTCCGCGTACACCCGCTCCGGCGGTACCCCGAACTCCTCCGCCGCCCGCGCCCGGCGCCGCGGGTCCGGCTCGGCCAGCGCGACCACCCGTCCCGCTCCTGTGGCCAGGGCGCGCCGGGCGTATGTCACTCCGCGGAGTCCCGCTCCGACGAGGACCATCGTCACCTGGGACATGGAGTCCCCTTCCTGGAATCGCCGAGTCCGTCGAGTCCCTTGAGTCCACTTGATCTTCTTGAGCGCTCAGTTACCGGGGACACGCTCGTCCTGCCCCTTCCCCCGCCCCTGGCCGATCAGCCGCAGCAGCCGGGCGACCTCGTCCGTCACAGCCTCCCGCGCGGGACGCAGATAGGCACGGGGATCGACGGCCGTCGGGTGTGCGGACAGCCAGTCGCGCGCCGACGCGGTGAAGAGGGTGTTGAGATGCGTGGCGATATTGATCTTGCGCATCCCCGCCCGTACCGCGGCGGCGAGGTGGCTGTCGTCCACCCCCGACGAACCGTGCAGCACCAGCGGGACGGGCACCGCCGTGTGCAGGTCGCGGATGAGATCCAGATCGAGCAGCGCGGTACGCCGGGTCATCTGGTGGGACGATCCGACCGCGACGGCGAGCGCGTCGACACCGGTGTCGTGGACGAACCGGGCCGCCTCCCCGGGGTCGGTGCGTACCCCGGGGGTGTGGGCACCGTCCTTGCCCCCGATCGCACCGAGCTCCGCCTCGACCCACACACCGTACGTGTGGCACCAGTCGCTCATCTCGCGGGTGCGGGCGACGTTCTCCTCCCAGGGCAGATGAGCGCCGTCGTACATCACGGAGGTGAAACCGCGCCGGACCGCCTCCTCGATCAGTTCGGGCCGGATGGCGTGGTCCAGATGCAGCGCGACGGGTACGGACGCGGTGGCGATGGCCTCGTGCGCGGCGGCGGTGAGCGGCCCGAGGGCGCCCCGGTACGCGACGGCGTTCTCACTGATCTGGACGATGACGGCCTCGTTCGCCTGCTCTGCGCCCGCGAGGACGGCCTCAAGCTGTTCGAGGAGGACGACATTGAACGCACCGACGCCGTGCGTCGCTTCGCCGAGGATGTCGCCGGTGGGGACGAGTGGCATGTTCTGCTTCCCGAGATGGACAGGTGGGGGCGCGATGGACAGATGGGGGGGAGGGGCGGAGGGGAGAGGGCGGTTGATGGACAGCGGATACCGGACCGAAGTGCCCGCCCTCGTCGCCGCTGTCAGCCGGTCCGCTCCAGGACGACCGAGCGCGTCAGATGAGCCGGCCGGTCGGGGTCACGGCCGGCCGAGGTGGCCAGCTCGACCGCCAGACGCTGTATGACGACGAGTTCGGCCAGCGGATCGAGCCGGGGGTGACGCAGATGGGCGCCCGTGGCACGGATCTGGTCGGCGAGCGGCCCGGGGAGGGACGAGAGCCCCCACACCGCGCGGCCTGGCGCGGCCACGGCGATGGGGCCGTGCCGGTACTCCATCACGGAGTACGACTCGGTCCACCAGGCGGCCGCTTCCCTCACCTTGAGCGCCGCCTCCGCGGCGATACCGACGCTCCAGCCCGCGCCGAGGAAGGAGATCTGCTCGGCCCGGAGCAACTCGGGCTCGATTTCGGTGGTGAGGGCCGTTTCGACATCGGCGAGCGCGCGGACGGTGCTGTGGCCCAAGTGGGCACGGAGCAGCAGGAGTTGAGTGGTGGGAAAGCGGGTCTGGACAACGGACCGCTCGTCCGCGTAATCGAGGCAGACCACGTCATGGGCGGCGGCCGCCGCGGGGGAGTCGCCGACGGCGGTGATGACGGTCGTGCGCACGCCGGGCGCGAACCGGTCGAGCGCGGCGAGGACTTCGGTGGTCGTACCGGAACGGGTCAGGGCGAGCACCCGGTCGTAGGCGCGGTGCGGCTTCACCTCCGAGGCCGGGTACGCGTCCGTGAGCCCGAGCCCGGCCTCCTCCCGGAGGTGCGCGTACGCCTGCGCCATGAACAGCGAGGTTCCGCAGCCGATGACCGCCACGCGCTCGCCCGGTGCGGGCAGAGCCGCGGCGTGGTCGGGAAGTTCCTTGAGGACGCGCTCCCAGCAGGCCGGCTGGGAAGCGATCTCTTGGCTGGTGTGGTGCTGGGACATGGTTCTCCGAGGAAGGGTGAGAGTGATGTACGTGGGGTGCGGTGGCGAGGGAGGGGAACGAGGAGTGCTCAGTGGCCGAGCGTCGTACGCAGCGACGGCTGGAGCAGATCCGCGTGCGCGCGCACCAAGTCGTCGCACAGGTCCCAGATACGTTCGACGGGCAGGGCCGCCGCGGTGGCCGGGTCGGCCATGGCCGCCTGCCGGACGGAGCGGGGGTCGTCCTCCAGAGCGGCCCGGACGACCAACTCGTTCATGCTCAGATAGCCGCGGTTGAGCGCGGCGCACTGGGCGGGCAACGAGCCGATACGGGTGGGCTGCACGCCCAGGGCGTCCACCAGACAGGGCACTTCGACGGTACCGGTCGACGGAAGATTGTCGATCAGCCCATGGTTCGGGACGTTGCCGTAGACCGTGCGGGGCGTGCCCGTGGTGATGCTGTGGATGATCTGCGGGGCGTACTCCATGGTGCCCTCGACGGTCAGTGGGGCTCCGCAGGCAAGCGCCTCACGGGTCCGCTCGTACTCGGCGATGTTCTCGTCGACGATGTCGAGATAGGCGCCTACGGGCAGGCGCAGCCGCTCGATCTCGCTGTCGTGGTGCAGATACCACGGGACGTATTCTGAGGAGTGCTCGCTGGTCTCGGTCGGGTAGTAGCCGAGGCGCCGGTACATGTCGACGCGTACCCGGCGCCGTAGCTCGGGGTTCTCGGCGACGAGGGCGTCCAGCCGCGGGTAGAGGTCGCTTCCCCGGTGCTCAAGACGCAGCACCCACGCCTGATGGTTGACCCCGGCGGCCCGGTAGGTGACCTCCTCGTGCGGGACGCCCAGGAGATCCGAGAGATCGCGGATGGTCCAGTACACCGAGTGGCACAGGCCGACGACGCGGGTCAGCCCGGTGGCCCGTGTGAGGTACTGGACGTTCATCGCCATGGGGTTGGTGTAGTTCAGCAGCCAGGCGTCGGGGCAGACCTCGGCGATGTCCTCGCCGAGCGACTTGAGCAGCGGGAAGGTGCGCAGCGCGCGGAAGATCCCGCCCACGCCGAGGGTGTCCGCGATGGTCTGGCGCACGCCGTAGCGGGCGGGGATGTCGAAGTCGGTACGGGTCGACTCGCGCATGCCGACCTGGACGATGTTGATGACGAAGTCGGCGCCTTCGAGGGCCGCGCGCCGCTCGGCGTGGGCGGTGATCCGTGGCGTGGCGCCACTCGGCTCCATCAGCCGGTCCGCGATGTGGCGGGCGGCTCCGTGGGCCGTGGCGAGCCGTTCGGCGTCGATGTCGTGCAGGGCGATATGGGCGCCCTTGAGCTCCGGGAACGCGAAGAGGTCCGCCAGCAGGCCCTGGGTGAATACGACGCTTCCCGCGCCGATGAATGCGATCTTCGGGGTGGTGATGGTCATCAGAGGTTCTTTCCGTTGCGGGCGAGGGCCGTTCTGGCCTCGTCCCAGGTGGGCTGGGCGGCGGTGCCGCCGTGCGCCCGGGTGGACAGAGCGCCGCAGGCGGCGGCGAATTCGAGTGCCTCGGCGGTGGGCAGGCCGCGCAGGAACGCGGCGATGAAGCCCGCGTCGAAACTGTCTCCCGCGCCCACGGTGTCCAGCGGCCGGGCGGGTATGCCGGGGGTGTGCAGCAGGGTGCGGCCGTCGTGTACGAGGGCGCCGTCGGCCCCGTTCTTGACCACCACCCGCGGCCCGCGCGCCGCGAGTGCGCCGGCCGCCGCCTCCAGGGAGCCTGGGGCGGCGAGCGAGACGGTCGCGTCGGTCGAGCCGGTCGCTTTGGTCGCTTCGGTCGAGTCGGGAGGAGCGGTGGCGGCCGCGAGAGCCAGCGCCTCCTGTGCGTTGGGCAGCAGGAAGTCGGTGACCGCGAGCGCCGCGTCGATACGGCCGGGCGCCCATGTGCCGGAGGGGTCGTCATTGGTGTCGAGCGAGGTGGTGGCGGAGTGCGCCCGTGCCATGGCCAGTAGTTCGGGCAGCGCGTCGGCCAGTTTGGGCAGCAGGAAGTAGGAGGCGGCGTGCACATGCCGGCTGCTGGTGAGCAGCGCCTCCGGGATGTCGTCGGCTCCGGTGGCGGAGAGGGTGCCGGGGGAGGTGAGGATCGTACGGTCGCCGTCCCCGCGCGTCACGACCACCGTGAGCGGTGTCGGCAGGACGGGGTCGACGCGCAGCGCGTCGGTGTCCACGCCCCGGTCGTCCAGCGCCGTACGGATGAAACGCCCCGCGTCGTCGTCCCCGACGCGTCCGGCGAAGGCGACCTTCAGTCCGAGCCGGGCGGCTCCGCACGCCATGATCGCGGCGGAGCCGCCGAGCGTGAGCAGACCGGTGTCGACGAGCTGTTCGCGCTGTCCGAAGGCGAGCGGCGCGTCGAGCGGTCCCAGAACGATGTCGGGATTGGCGTCCCCGATGACCAGCAGGTCGAAGGTGTGCGGCATGCGGCTTCCTGTGATTGCGGCCCTGGCCACGCAGGTGTGGTGTGGGCGATGGTGTGGTGAATGGTGTGTGGTGTGTACGTGGGGCGGGACTCAGCCCTTGAGACCGCTGGACGTGATGGACTGGATGAAGGACTTCTGCGCGAAGAGGAAGGCGAGCAGCACCGGGAGCACGGTGATCACATTGCCCGCCATGACCGCGGACCACTGGGTGTGGTGCTGTCCCTGGAAGGTGGTCAAGCCGAGCTGGAGTGTGTACTGGGTGTCGTGGTTGATGGCGATCAACGGCCAGGTCAGGTCGTTCCAGGTGGTCAGGAAGGTCAGGACCGCCACGGTACTCAGGGCCGGTCGTGACAGCGGCAGCACGATCTGGAACAGCACCCGTAGCCGTGAACAGCCGTCGATCCAGGCCGCTTCCTCCAGCTCCCTGGGCAGGGAAAGGAAGAACTGCCGAAGGAGGAACACGGCGAACGGTGTGACCAGCGACGGTACGATCAACGCGCCCAGTGTGTCGATGAGTCCGAGCCGCTTCATGACCAGGAACGTGGGGATCATCGTCAGCTGGAACGGGATCGCCATCGTGGCCAGCATCAGGCCCAGCAGGACACGGGAGCCGGCGAACCGCATCCGGGCGAACGCGTAGCCGCCGAGGGAGCCGAGCAGCAGATTGGACGCCACCGCGACCACGGACACGATCAGCGAGTTGGCGAACCAGCGCGGGAACATCGCGTTGCCGAGCACATACCGGTAGCCGCCCAGGTCGATCCCCGACGGCCACAGGGCCGGCGGGAAGCGGTTGATCTCCGCGTTGCTCATCACGGAGCTGAGCAGCAGCCAGATCAACGGGATCGCGAAGACCAGCGTGAGAGGAGCGAGCAGCAGATGCCAGGGGCTGAACGGCAGCCACCGACGGCCTCGCGGAGGTCCGGCGGCCGGCCGGGTGGAAACGGAAGAGGAGGGGGAGGCGGAAGCGGAAGCGGATGTGGCCGTCATCGTGCGGCTCCTTCGGGGCGGTGGTTCTCGCGTCGGCTCCGTACGGCCCGGGTCACCCGCGGGACCGCGGCGATCAGGAGCAGCGCGAGCGCCAGCGCGTAGGCGGCCGCCGCGCCGTAACCGGCGGTGAAGTTCTTGAACGCCTGCTCCCAGATGAAGTAGACGATCACGGTGGTGGAGCCGAGCGGTCCGCCCTTGGTCGTCACATACACCAGGTCGAAGACCTGAAGCGCGTTGATGGTCTGCCACAGCAGCAGGAACACCATGACCGGTGTGAGCGCGGGAAGGATGACATGCCGCAGCAGGTGCCGGCGCCCGGCGCCGTCCAGCCGCGCAGCCTCGATGAGGGACGGCGATACGTCCTGCAGCGCGGCGAGAGTGACCACCACGCAGAAGCCGGTGCCGCTCCACAGCGAGATCGCCACCAGAATGAGCAGGGCCTGTCCGGGGTCGCTGAGGAAGCCCTGGGCGGAGATGCCGAGCTTGTGCAGTACGGAGTTGGCCGCCCCGAACTCCGGATCGAGGATGAAGGAGAACAGCACCCCCTGCGCCGTCGCCGAGATGACGAACGGCACGAACATCAGCGTGCGGTACACACTCACCAGCCGGATCCGCTGGTTCAGTACGAGGGCGAGCAGCAGCCCCAGGCCGATGCTCAGCGGCACGTACAGCGCCGTGTACAGCAGTGTGTTGCGCACCGCCTGGCCGAAGTGCGGGTCCTGCACCAGCGCGCGGTAGTTGCCGAGGCCGACCCAGCGGCTGGGCGTGACCAGATCGTCTGCCTGGAAGGACAGCAGCAGCGACCAGGCCACGGGGATGACGCTCAGACCGAGAATGATCAGGACCGAGGGCGAGACGAACGCCCAGGCCGTCGCGGTCTCGCCGCGCAGCCGGCCCCGTGGAGCGCCCGGTCGTGGTCGCTTCCCAGGGGCGCTCGACGCCGCGCCGCGGGTGTTGTCAACGCCGCGGGCGCCGTTGTCATTGGCTGTGTGTTCGTTGGGTTCGTTGTGTTCGGGGCCGTGGTCCGGAAGCGTGAGCGGAGTGGGCAGGCGCGGCATCGTATTCCTCTCAACGCGGGATGAGCAGAGCGGCGTTGGCCTCGTCAGCGCACGCGCGCAGGGCCTTGACGGGGGTACTCCTGCCGAGGAGTACGGCGGCGATGGCCTGTCCGAGCGCCTGCGAGATCTGTGGATACGCCGGGTGCACGGGACGTACGCGCGCCGTGTCCAGCGCCTGGGTGAACACCGGCAGCCCTTCGGTTCTGGCCTCCTGCGCCTGCCACGCGGGCAGGGCTTCGGTACTCCTGCTCAGCGGGAGGCTGCCGGCCATGACGTCCCAGCGCACGTCCTGCGCGGGCTGCGACAGCCAGGTGACGAAGGTACGTGCCGCCTGTACGCGCGCCGGACCGTTGTCGAACACGGTCCAGGTGTCGGGTCCCGATATGGTTATCGGCTTGCCGCTGTAGCTGGGCAGCGGCACCACGTGATAGTCGATCTTCGCCTGTTCGATGTCGGGCAGCTGCCACGGTCCGGTGACGGCCATGCCCATCCGGCCGGAGAGAAAGACCTGGTACATCTGCTCGCTGCCGGGCTTGGGGTCGATGTAGACGCTCTTGTCCTTCGCGAGCGCCGCCACCGTCTCCAGGGCCTGCACGCCGACGTCCGCGAATCCGATCCGCTTCCCGTCCTTGCTGACGACATCGCCTCCCAGGTCCCACACCATCGGCCACAGCCGCCAGACCGTGTCCTCGTCGCCCACGCCGGGCCAGCCGGTGCCGAAGGTGCCACGTCCTCCGTCGGTCAGCTTCCTGGCCGTCGCCACGAACTCCGCCCAGGTCCAGCCCGGTTCGGGAAGGGGCAGGCCGGCGTCGTGGAAGAGCTTCTTGTTGCAGACCACGGCGAGTGAGTCGAGCAGGGCGGGGGCCGCCCGTACCTGCCCGTTGAGCGTGACGGCCTCACGGGCGGGGGCCCAGAAGTCGTTCCATGGGAGGGGGCCGGAACGGACCGTGTCGGTCAGATCCACCACGGACGGGCTGCGCGCGACGCTGGCCAGGTCGGAGCCGAAGACATAGGCGACGTCAGGGAAGGAGCCCGACGCGATCGCCGCGGTGATCTTCTGCAGCATCGCGTCGGCCAGCACGCCCCCGCCGGGATCGACGCGGATGCCGGGATGGGTGCGGTTGAACTCCGTGATCAGCTTCTCGATCGCCTCGCGGCCGGTGTCCGTCTGCCCGTGCCAGAGTTCGACCGTGACCCGTCCGTCGGCTCCGACGCCGTCGCTCGTGTCCGTACCGCATCCGGGCAGGGCCGCGGTGGCGACGGCGCCGAGCGCCAGACCGGTGCCACGGCGCAGGACCGTACGGCGCGAGAGCCCGGCGGGAGCGCCGGGAAGACGGTGTGCTGCGGCCATGTGAACCCCCAGGGGAAGCGCGGCACGGGACGTCGTGTGGGGAGCGTCCCGGCATGGTGGGTGGTGTGCTGTGCGGTGGTGTCGAAGAGTGCGCCGCGTGCGGGCGGGGAGCGGTGGATTGGTGCACCCCATCTGAAGCCGGGGTGTACCAAGCCGGTCAGGACCTCTCGGCGGGCTGATCGGATGGGCGGTTCAGCAGGTTCAGCAGGTTCAGCAGGTCTTGCGGACGTACGCGTTGTTGCCGGGGGCGGTGACATCGACGTCGCGCAGCACGACACTCAATCCCTCGGTGTGGTCACCGCACTCGTCCCACACACCGCACTCCTCCGCGACGGCGAAGTCAAGGCCCGTCTCCGCGTGAGCGGTGGAGAAGTTCGCGGTGTTCTGCCGGTCACGGCCGGGGCCGCCGAGCTCGCGGTGGAAGAGGTGAGTAACGGGGTGATCACCGTCGTCGCCACGGCCACGACGGCGGCAACGCGACGACGAGACCGGACACGGTGGATGAGGGGCATCTTGAGCTCCAGAAGATGGGGGGTACGTCCCCGCCTCGGACTCCGCGATCTCCACGGGGATCCTGGCGACTCAGTCCGGGCTGGCGGCGCGTGGACCGCGTTACCGGCTGGGCGTACCTCTGGCGCCGGGTGCTCAATTCTGGCGTTGCATGGAGTAAAGCGAGCAAGTTTCGGCATGTCAACAGATCGAAGCTGCGCACCTTGCGCAAATGGGCAGCGATTTAGGCCGTCGACGGGCCCTGGGTGATCTCCGAGCTGCGCATTCCCGTGCGGGGCTATGCTCATTGCATGCTGAAAACTGAGCGCCATGCGCGGATACTTGAGCATGTCTCCGCGCGAGGCGGCTCCGATGTCAACGAGCTCTCCCGTCTGCTGAACGTCTCGGGAGCCACGGTCCGGCGCGATCTGCAACATCTGAGCCGGCTGAATCTGCTGCGCCGTACGCACGGCGGAGCGGTGGTCGGCAGCGTCGTGGCCGAGCTTCCGGTCCAGCACCGCACGGAGCGCTTCCGGCCCGAGAAGCAGGCCATCGCCCGTGCCGCGGCCGAGCTGGTGCCGGAGGGCGCGGTCGTCGGCCTGACCGGTGGGACGACCGCCACCGAGATCGCGCGCGTGCTCGCGACGCGCGGACCCGTCACCATCGTGACCAACGCGGTGAACATCGCCGCCGAACTGGTGCTGCACAGGGATGTCACACTGGTCGTCGTCGGCGGTTACGCCCGTACCGCGAGCTATGAGCTCGTCGGTCCCATCGCCGAGAAGACACTGGCCGACCATCACACCGACATGACATTCCTGGGGGTGGACGGGATCAGCGCGGCCCATGGGTGTACGACCCACGACCAGCTCGAAGCGGCGACGGACCGCGCCTTCGCCGACAACAGCGGCAGGACCGTCGTCGTGGCGGACCATTCGAAGATCGGGAAGGTCACCTTCGCGAAGATCTGCCCGCTGACGGACATCGACCACCTCGTCACCGACAGGGCAGCCCCGGCCGACCCTCTGGCGCGCATCGCCGACGCGGGCGTCGCGGTGACGGCAGTCTGAGCCGCCGGACCGTATCCGAGGATCGCGCGTCCATGCGTATCGTGTGACCCGGTGCGATTATGAGGATTATAGGTGCATAGGGGATGATGAGGTGCATGTCATCGGCGCGCAGGCAGTCGAGCCCGAGGCCCGGCGCTTCGTCGCCCGCGCGTTCGGAGGTTCCTTTGGACGCATCCAATGACGCCACCGTGGTGGTGGACGCGGCGGGAAAGGTCGTCGCCTGGACCCGGGGGGCCGAAGAGGTCCTCGGCTACCCCTCCGCGGAGGTGGTGGGCCGGTCCGGCGCGCTGTTTCTGGTCGATCAGGACGATCGCGTGCGTGCGGCGGCGATCGCCGAGCGCTGTCGCGCGGGGGCCGGGTGGAGCGGGGTCGTTCCGGCGCGGCACCGCGACGGCCGACGCCTCGAACTGAACCTGCGCGTCTCCACCTCGTTCCGCATCGGTGGCGATGAGTGCTTTCTGATCTCGGCATGGGAGCAGAGGCCCCAGTGGGCGATGGGCCAGTCCGTACTGGACGGGTTCCTGACCCGGTCGCCCGTCGGTATGGCGGTCATGGATGTGGACCTGCGCTACAGCTGGATAAACGACACCCTGGAACGTTTCGGCGGTGTGCCGCGTGAGCAGCGCGTGGGCCGTCGGCTGAGCGAACTGCTCCCGGGCCTCGAGGCCGACATCCTCGAAGACCTGATGCGCAAGGTGCTGCAGAGCGGCGTGTCGGTCACCGACTACGAGTACCTGGGCTGGAGCTGGGCGGATCCCCATCGGCAGCACGCCTACTCCACCTCGTTCTTTCCCCTGGTCGACGCCGAGGGAACCGTCACGGGCGTCTGCTACGTAGTTCTCGATGTGACCGACCGGTGGAAGGCCCGCGAGTTGCTGGCCATGGTCAACGACGCGGGAGCCAAGGTCGGCAGCACCCTGGACGTGACACGGACGGCGCAGGAACTCGCCGATTTCGCCGTGCCCCGCTTCGCCGACTTCGTCACCGTCGACCTGCTGGAACCGATCCTCAGCAACGACGGGCAGGGGACCTGGCTGACCGACGCGGGACCGGCGGTCCCACGGGTGACGCTGCGCAGGGCGGGTCTGGGCTCCGTACGGGTGGGGTGCCCGGAGGCCATTGCCGGGATCGGTGACCGGGTGGACTCCATCCCCCCACCGTACGGCCCCGACCTCCTGGTCAACGGTGAGCCGGTCTTCATACAAGTCCTCGACGCCACCGATCCCCAGTGGGTGAAGCGTCAGCCCGCCAGGGCCGCGAACATTCGTGAATACGGACTGCACTCGATCATCGCCGTGCCGATGCGGGCGCGGGACACCGTGCTGGGCATCGCCACGTTCTTCCGCTCACTGAACCCGGTGTCCTTCAGGCCGGACGATGTGCTGCTGGCCAGGGAAGTCGTCGCGCGCGCGGCGGTGTGTGTGGACAACGCGCGCCGCTATACCCGTGAACACAACGCGACCGTGACGCTCCAGCGCAGCCTGCTGCCGCACACACTGGCGGGCGGAGCCGCCGTGGACGTGGCCTCCGTCTATCTGCCGGCGGGCGCGGGGGACGGTGTGGGCGGGGACTGGTTCGATGTGATTCCCCTGTCCGGTGCCCGCGTGGGCCTGGTCGTCGGCGATGTGGTCGGGCACGGCATCAGCGCCGCCGCCACCATGGGGCGCCTGCGCACCGCGGTGCAGACGCTCGCCGACATGGACGTGCCCCCGGACGAACTGCTGGCCCACCTCGACGATCTGGTGCTGCGCCTCAGCGACGAGGAGCCGCCCGACGGAGCGGCCGACCCGTTCCGTACGACCGTGGTCGGTGCCACCTGTCTCTACGCCGTCTACGACCCGGTCACCCGGCGTTGCACACTGGCCCGCGCGGGGCATCCGCCGCCCGTCGTCGTCACTCCGGACGGGCAGGTCAGATTCCTGGAGCTGCCGGCCGGACCGCCGCTGGGGCTGGGCGGGCTGCCCTTCGAGGCCACCGAGATCGAGCTCGCCGAGGGCAGCCTGCTCGGCCTCTACACCGACGGTCTCATCGAGGCCGCCGAGCAGGACATCGACCTCGGTATGTCCCGCCTCGCACGCGCACTGGCGCAGCCCGGCCTCTCCCTCACGGCGCTGTGCGCCGCGGCCGTGGAGCGGCTGACCGCCGTGGCTCAACCCGACGACGTGGCGCTGCTGCTGGCGCGTACCCGTGCGATGAGCGCCGACCACGTCGTCTCCTGGAATGTGGCGTCCGAACCCGCCGCCGTCGCCGGCATCCGAGGTCTGGTAACCCGCCAACTGGAGGAATGGGGCCTGGACGAGCTGATCATGACGACAGAACTCATCGTCAGCGAGCTGGTCACCAACGCGATCCGGTACGGCACAGGACCGATCCGGCTCCGGCTGATGCGCCAGTCCCGTCTGATCGTCGAGGTCGCCGACGCCAACAGCACCTCTCCCCGGCTGCGGCACGCCCGCACCACCGACGAAGGCGGTCGCGGGCTCTTCCTCGTCGCCCAGCTCGCCCATCGCTGGGGCACCCGGCACACACCGGAAGGCAAGATCATCTGGGCGGAACAAGAACTGATGTGACTCCGCCGTGACGGCGGGTCCTCTCTCACTTCCAGTGCCGGACGCTCCAGGTGTACTGGTCGCCGCCCACCCACCGGACCACCTCGGGGTCGTCCAGCTCGGCGCCTCTCAGGCCCAGCGCGAAGGCGTACTCGAAAACGTCCTCGATCGAGAACGCCTTGCCGGCCAGTTCGCCGTGGATTTCCACCAGCCGGAAGGGCGGTTCCCCGTTCTGAACAGGCAGGACCACCACCGGAGCGTATCGGAACCGCGGGCTTTCACTCTCTGTCATGACAACGACCCCTGCCTCAAAGATTCGCGCCGTGCCCGCTCAGACAGGCTCCGCCGTGCCCGCTCTGACAGGCTCCGGTGCCTCGGCGCGCACGGCAACCCGGGGGAGTGGTCGCGGCGCGCGCGGTGTCAGACGAACGCCTCGTGCATGTAGCACCAGCGCCAGTCCTCCCCGGGCTCCAGGGGCGCCACGAGGGGGTGGCCGAGGGACGTGGCGTGGGCACGGGCGTGCCGGAGCGGAGAGGAGTCGCTGCATCCGACATGGCCGCAGGTCAGGCAGAGTCTCAGCTGTTCCCAGGGCGCGCCGAGCCGCAGGCACTCCTCGCAGCCGTCGGGGGTACGGGGGGTGACGGGGCGCACCATGGAGAGGTGCCAGTCGGCGTCCGTGGTCACGGCCCTCACCTCCCTCGCCACGGGCCTCTCGCCTTCCCGGTCACGGCGGGTCCTGGTATGTCACGACCAGCTCGCCGTTCTGGGCGTCCACCTTGATGAGCGACCCGTCCTCCGCCTCACCGCGCAGCAGCGCGCGTCCGACCAGCGTCTCGACCTCGTGCGAGATGTAGCGACGCAGCGGCCGGGCCCCGTACACCGGGTCGAAGCCCTGGTGGGCGATGAGTTCCCGGGCCGGCTCGGTGAGTTCCACCGTGATCCTGCGCTCCGCGAGACGCTGTCGCAGTTCGTCGAACTGAAGGTCGACGATCCGCTCGATCTGGGTCAGGCCGAGCGGCTTGAAGAGCACGATGTCGTCCACGCGGTTGAGGAACTCCGGCCGGAAGTGCGCGCGGAGTTCGGCCATCACCTGCGCGCGGGCGTCGGGCTTGATCTCGCCGTCCGCGCTCGCGTCCAGCAGATAGGGGGAGCCGATGTTGGAGGTCATGATGACGACGGTGTTGCGGAAGTCGACCGTCCGGCCCTGGGCGTCGGTGATCCGGCCGTCGTCCAGGATCTGCAGCAGGGTGTTGAAGACATCGGCGTGGGCCTTCTCGACCTCGTCGAACAGGACGACCGAGTACGGCTTGCGGCGGACGGCCTCGGTGAGCTGGCCGCCCTCCTCGTACCCCACGTATCCGGGCGGGGCGCCGACGAGCCGGCTCACGGTGTGCCGCTCCTGGTACTCGCTCATGTCGAGGCGGACCATGCTCTCCTCGGAGTCGAAGAGCGCCGCCGCGAGGGTCTTGGCCAGCTCCGTCTTGCCCACGCCGGTCGGGCCGAGGAAGATGAACGACCCGATCGGGCGGCGCGGGTCACGGATCCCGGACCGGGCCCGGATGATCGCGTCGGCCACCAGCTGTACGGCCTCGTCCTGCCCGATCACCCGCTCCTGAAGGATCTCGTCCAGCCGCAGCAGCTTCTCGCGCTCGGCCTCCTGGAGACGGCTCACCGGAATGCCGGTCCACGCGGCGACGATCTCGGCGATCTCGTCCTCGGTGACCACCTCGCGCAGCAGCCGGGTCTCGCCCTGTTTGGTGTGCAGCTGTTCCTCCTCGGCGGTGAGACGGCGTTCCAGATCGGTGAGTGTCCCGTAGCGCAGTTCCGCGGCGCGGTGGAGGTCGTAGGCCCGTTCGGCCTCGTCGGCTTCCTGACGGACCCGTTCCAGCTCCTGGCGCAGCTCCTGGACCTTACGGATGGCCTGGCGCTCGGACTCCCACTGGGCGCGCCGGGCGTCGGCCTCGGCCCGTATGTCGGCCAGCTCCCCGCGCAGCTCCTCCAGCCTGGTCACGCTGGCCGGGTCGGTCTCCTTGGCGAGGGCCGCCTCCTCGATCTCCAGCCGGGTCACCCGCCGCGTCAGCTGGTCCAGTTCGGCGGGCATCGAGTCGATCTCGGTACGCATCCGCGCGCAGGCCTCGTCCACCAGATCGATGGCCTTGTCGGGCAGGAACCGGTCCGAGATGTAGCGGTGGCTGAGAGTCGCCGCGGCGACCAGCGCCGTGTCCTGGATCCGCACACCGTGGAAGACCTCCAGGCGCTCGCGCAGTCCGCGCAGGATGGAGACGGTGTCCTCCACGCTCGGCTCGTCCACCAGGACCTGCTGGAAGCGGCGCTCCAGCGCGGCGTCGGACTCGATGCGCTTGCGGTACTCGTCCAGGGTGGTGGCGCCGATCATGTGCAGCTCACCGCGGGCGAGCATCGGCTTGAGCATGTTCCCGGCGTCCACGGCCCCTTCGGCGCCGCCCGCGCCGACCACGGTGTGCAGTTCGTCGAGGAAGAGCAGAATTCGTCCGCCGGCCGCCTTGACCTCGCCGAGCACCGCCTTGAGCCGTTCCTCGAACTCGCCGCGGTACTTGGCACCGGCCACCAGCGCGGCCATGTCGAGCGCGAAGACCGTACGGTCCCGCAGCCCCTCGGGCACATCGCCGCGGACGATCCGCTGGGCGAGGCCCTCCACGATCGCGGTCTTCCCGACCCCCGGGTCGCCGATCAGTACCGGGTTGTTCTTGGTCTTGCGGCTGAGGATCTGGGTCACCCGCCGTATCTCGGCGTCCCGGCCGATCACCGGGTCCAGCGTGCCGCTACGGGCCTCGGCGACCAGGTCGCGGCCGTACTTCTCCAGGGCCTCGTAGGCGGCCTCCGGGGTCGCGGAGGTGACCCGCTGGTTGCCCCGGATCCGGGTGAGCGCGGAGAGGAACGCCTCCTTGGTGAGCCCATGGTCCTTGAGCAGCCGCCCCGCGGCGGTGGCGGAGCCCTCGTCGGCCAGCGCCATCATCAGATGCTCGACGGAGACGTACTCGTCCTTGAGCCGCCCGGCCTCCCGCTCGGCGGTCTCCAGCAGCCGCGACAGCCGCTGGGTGACGAACACCTGGCCGGGCGCGGCTCCGGGGCCGGTCGACTTGGGCCTGCGTGACAGCTCGCCCTCCACGGCCGTGCGCAGCGCGGACGGATCGACGCCGGCCCGGTCGAGCAGCCGGGGTACGAGCCCGTCCCGCTGGTCGAGCAGCGCGAGCAGCAGATGCTCCCCGTCGACTTCGGTGTGCCCGAGGCGTACGGCCGCGCTCTGGGCGTCCTGCAGCGCTTCCTGGGACTTCTGGGTGAGGCGGTTCATGTCCATGGCAGGTCGTCACTCCTCGCGCCGGTACGGCGCAGCGCCGCCTCCAGCAGACTGATCCGGTCCAGCAGGTCCAGTACCAGCCCGATGGAGGCGTAGTTGAGGGGGAGTCCGGCCCGCAGCCGCTGGATACGGGCCAGCGTGCGCGGGGCGGACAGGTCGAACCGGAGCCGGCCCGCGGGGTCACGGGTGGCGTCCACCAGTCCCAGCGTCACCAGGCGCCGCACCATCTCGGGGTGCAGGCCAGAACTGCGGGCCACGCTCTCCAGGCTGAGTCCGTGGACGGGCACCAGCTCGTAGACCCGTACGGTCGGCGCGTCCGGCTGTCGCTGCCGTTGATCGGGTGTCATCCCGGCCTCCTCGGGTCGAAGTCGGACGCGGCCGACAACTCCTCGAACAGCTCGCGTTCGCGATCGGTGGGGCGCGGCGGGACCATCACCCGGACCTCGGCGTACAGGTCGCCGTCGGTGCCGCGCGGGTGGGGCATTCCCTCGCCGCGCAGCCGCAGCCGGCGCCCGCTGGAGGAGCCGGGCGGGACAGTGACCTTGGCGGTACCGCCCGGGGTGGGCAGGGGCACGGTCGCGCCGAGCGCCGCCTCCCAGGGCGTCACGGGCAGCCGGACATGGATGTCGCGGCCGTCCAGCCGGTACCGCTCGTGGGGCTTGACGCGCACCCGCAGATAGAGGTCACCGGCGGGTGCGTCACGGCTGCCCCGGCCGCCCTCGCCGGCCAGCCGGATCCGCTGCCCGTCCCGCACCCCCCGGGGAATGGTGACCTGGTAGTCGCGCCGGCCGTCCGGCCCGGCGAGGCCGACCGCGCGCCGCCCGCCCCGGTACGCCTCCTCCACGGACAGCTCCACTTCGGCCTCCTGGTCGGCGCCGGGAACGGTCCGGCGGGGTCCGCCGCGTACCCCGGCCCCGAACAGGTCGCCGAAGAGATCCTCGAAGTCCACGTCCTGGAAGGAGCCGCCCGGCCCCTGGGCGAACCGCACCCCGCCGGTGGAGGCCCAGCCCCCGCCGCCGCGGCCGGCCCCCGCGGCCACCCGCTCGTCGTAGTCCTCGGGGATCTGCCGGAAGTCCGGGCCGAACCGGTCGTAGCGCGCCCGGGTGTCCGGGTCGGCCAGGACGCTGTACGCCTCGTTGACGTCCTTGAAGCGCTCCTCGGCCTCCGGGTCCTTGTTGACGTCCGGATGGTGGCGGCGGGCCAGCTTCCGGTAGGCCTGCTGGATCTCCTCCTGACTCGCCGTGCGGGGGACGCCGAGCACCTCGTAGTAGTCCTCTGCCATGCGCCGTCACTCCCGCCGTCGACTGACCGCCACGGCCATCGGGCGCAACTGGCGGCCGTCATGTCCGTATCCGGGACGCAGGACCTCCACGACGGTGCCCGGCTCGGTGTCCGGGTCGTCGACGACCCGGACCACCTCGTGCCGGCTCGGGTCGAACGGCACACCGCTCTCCTCCTCGCGCGGGTAGCCGAGCCGCGCCAGTACGTCCACGGCCTGGTCCCGTACCGCCTCGACACCCTTCAGGACCGAGGAGGGATCGGCGCGGGCGTGCGCGAGAGCCAGTTCGAGATGGTCGAGTACGGGAAGCCATTCGGCGGCGGTACGGGCGCGCTCGGCCTCCCGTACCCCCTCCAGCTCCCGGGCATGGCGCTTGCGCAGATTGTCGAGATCGGCGAGCGCGTGCCGCCAGGCGTCCTGCGCCTCGGCCAAGTCCTTCTGTATCTCGTCCGTCTCCTTCTGGATGTCGTCGGGTTGACCGTCCGTCCGGTCCTCCCGCGGAGGCGCGGTATTGGTTTCGTCCGGCGGCGGTACCGGTTCCGGCTCTGGCTCGGTGGCCATGGCGTGACCTCAGCTCCGGTCGAAGTCGGCGTCCACGACGTCGTCGTCGCCTCCGGTGCCGCCCGCCGGGGGCGGGCCACCGGGCTCCGACGAGCCGGCGGGACCGGCCGGCCGGGCGGCCAGTGCCTGGTAGACCTGCTGGAGCTCGGAGGTCAGCGACCTGACCCGGTCCAGCGTCTCCTCGCCCTTCACGGCCTGGCGCGCGTCGGAGACCAGCAGTTGGGCACGGGCCCGTTCGTGCTCGGGCGCGTTCTCGCCCAGCTCGCCCAGCCTGCGTTCCACCTGGTAGGCGATGGCGTCCAGCTCGTTGCGGGCGTCCACGGCCTGCCGCAGCGCCTGATCCTCGCCGCGGTTGCGCTCCGCCTCGGAGATCATGCGATCCACCTCGGACCGTTCGAGGTTGGAGCCCTCGCTGAGCGTGATGCCCTGTTCCTTGCCGGTGTCCTTGTCGCGCGCGGTGACATGGAGGATGCCGTTGGCGTCGATGTCGAAGGTGACCTCGACCTGCGGTTCGCCGCGCGGCGCCTGGCGGATGTCGGTGAGCTGGAAGCGGCCCAGGACCCGGTTGTCGGCCGCGCGCTCGCGCTCGCCCTGGAGGACGACGACATCCACGGCGGGCTGGTTGTCCTCGGCCGTGGAGAAGGTCTCGGTGCGGCGCACCGGGATCGTGGTGTTCCGCTCGATGATCCTCGTCATCACCCCGCCGCGTGTCTCCACACCCAGCGAGAGCGGCGTGACGTCCAGCAGCAGGACGTCCTTGACCTCGCCCTTGAGCACCCCGGCCTGGACGGCGGCGCCCAGCGCCACCACCTCGTCCGGGTTGACGCTCATATTCGGGTCCTTGCCACCGGTCAGCCGCCGGACCAGCGCCTGCACGGCGGGCATCCGGGTCGAGCCGCCGACCAGGATGACCTCGTCGATATCGCTGTCCGTCACCTTCGCGTCGGACAGCGCCTGCTGGACGGGGCCCAGGCAGCGGTCCACCAGGTCGGCGGTGATCTGCTCGAAGGTGGAGCGCATGACGGATTCCGTCAGATGCTTGGGGCCGGTGGCGTCGGCGGTGATGAACGGCAGGCTTACCTGGGTCCGGGTCACCGAGCTCAGCTCGGTCTTGGCCTTCTCCGCCGCCTCGAAGAGCCGTTGCAGCGCCTGGGTGTCATCGCGCAGATCGATCCCGTTCTCCCGCTGGAACGTGTCCGCGAGATAGTCCACCAGCCGGCGGTCGAAGTCGTCGCCGCCGAGGTGCGTGTCTCCCGCGGTGGAACGTACCTCCACCACGCCGTCACCGACGTCCAGGATGGACACGTCGAAGGTGCCGCCCCCGAGGTCGAAGACGAGCACCGTCTCGTGCTCCTTCTTGTCCATGCCGTACGCCAGGGCGGCCGCGGTCGGCTCGTTGATGATGCGCAGCACTTCGAGGCCCGCGATCCGCCCCGCGTCCTTGGTCGCGGTGCGCTGGGCGTCGTTGAAGTACGCCGGTACGGTGATGACGGCCTCCGTCACCCGCTCGCCCAGCGATTTCGACGCGTCCTCGGCGAGCTTGCGTATCACCAGCGCGCTGATCTCCTCCGGCGCGTACTGCTTGCCGCGGATGTCGAACCGCGCGACGCCGTTCTCGCCCGGTACGACGTCGTACGTCACCGCCTTGATCTCGTCCGCGACCTCGTCGAAGTGCCGGCCGATGAACCGCTTGGCGGAGTAGATGGTGCCCTTGGGATTGAGGATCGCCTGCCGCCGGGCGAGCTGGCCCACGAGCCGTTCGCCGGAGTCGGTGAAGGCGACGACGGAGGGGGTGGTGCGGGAGCCCTCGGCGTTGGGGAGGACCGTCGCTTCACCTCCCTCCCACGCGGCGATCACCGAATTGGTGGTGCCCAGGTCGATGCCGACTGCCTTGGCCATGAGGTGCTCCCTTGCGTTCACTGCCTTCGCTGGCTGCCCTCGGGGCAGGGTCCCGTACCTCCCAGCCTGACGCCGGTGCCGCGCCGGTTCCTGCTCCTGCGAGGTCGAAATCCGGGCGGTGATTGGACCTGCCGGTACAGGCGGGCCACCGGGCGGACCGGATGCGCGGCCCCGGTCGCTCGGTAAAGTTGTGTGGGGGGGCGAACTCTCTTCGGGAAGGTGCCGGACCAGGGAGATGAGCACGGCCGCCGGAAGAACCGGAGCACCGGACCCCCCGGGCAGCCGGTCCTCCCGCCTCCACCGTCTGATGGCGCTGTCGGGCGCCCTGTCGGACGGCCGTGACGAGCGTGATGTGCTGCGGCTGGCCGCCTCCTGCGTCGCGCGGCTCGGTCCGTGGCGTACCGAGGCCGGCTATCTGCCCGCCGACGGACGGCTGGTCCGCTGTCCGTGGGACTTCTGCTTCTCCGCCGCCGCCATGAGCCGGGCGCTGGACAGCCAGGTCAACGGACTCGGCGGCCGGGACGGCGCCGTCCGGCTCCCCGGCCGGGAGTGGTCATGGGCGTTCGCACTCCGGGGGCCCGTCGGCCGGGCCGGAAGCCCCCCGGCCGGATATCTGGTCGTGAGCGCCGGGCAGCGGCCGGGCGACGACGACATCGCGCTGCTCGGGCTGCTGGCGCGGCAGACCGGGGCGGCCCTGGCGGGCGCCGCTGCCCACCGCCGGGAGCGGACGTACGCCGCGGAGCTGAGCCGGGCCTGGCAGGACGGGAACGCCGCACGTGCGCGGCTCGCCGACGTGGAGTCCGAGCTGATGTACCGGCGCTCGGTTCACGACGCGCTGAGCGGTGCCACGGCCACCGGGGACACCGAGGCGGGGATCGCGTGGACGGTCCACCGGCTGACCGGTTTCTCCACCGTGGTGGAGGACCAGTTCGGCAATCTACGGGCCTGGGCCGGACCCGGTTGCCCCCACCCGTACCCGAAGCCCGACCCGGGGCGCCAGGAACAGCTGATCCTCGACGCGATCCGGGACCCGCACCCGGTGTATGTCGGGCACCGGCTCATCGCCGTCGCCCGCCATCGTGGAGAGATCCTCGGCACCGTCTCCCTGGTCGACCCCGAGGGGGCCGCGGGGGAGCGGGAGGAGTTCGCGCTCGATCACGCCTGCGACGCGCTGGCCCTGGAGATGGCGCATCTGCGCAGCCTGGCCGAGATGGAGCTGCGGCTGCGCCGCGAGCTGGTCGACGATCTGATCACCGGTACGGACGACGAGAGCGCCTTCGCGCGTTCCGCGGCCGTCGGCCACGATCTGCACGGCGCGCAGCATCTGGTCGCGGTGGAGTGGACGGGGCTGACCGCCGACGACACGTTCGTCCAGGCGGCGGCCGGCGCGGCGGCCGGCCTGGGCCTTCGGTCGCTGGTGGCCAGGCGCTCGGGCCGGGCGGTCCTGGTGGTCCAGGGACGCCCCAAGGGGGAGGAGCTGTATCTGGCGGTCTCCCGGGAACTGGGCTCGCGCGCGGGAGCGATCGGGCTCGGCAGCCGCTGCGACGCCCCGGCCGAGATCCCGCGTTCCTACCAGGAGGCGCTGCGCGCACTGGAGGTACGGCAGCGCTCGCGCGTACCCCATGGCGCGACCTCGTTCGACGATCTCGGCCTGTACCGGATCATCGGTACGGGTGACGACTACCGGGAGATCGAGGGGTACGTCCGTGAGTGGCTCGGCCCGCTTCTCGACTACGACGCGGCCCACCGGGGCGATCTGGTCCGTACCCTCTCGCAGTACTTCGAGGCGGGCGGGAACTACGACGCCGCGGCCTCGGCGCTCGGCATCCACCGCAGCACGCTGCGCTATCGGCTCCAGCGCCTGCGCGAGATCGGGGGGCATGACCTGAGCGATGTCGAGACCCGCCTCAATCTGCATGTGGCGACCCGGGTCTGGAAGGTCCTGGGCGGCGAGGCCTGACCCCGCCCGACCCGCTCACCGTCCCGCGGCGAGTTCCCGTCCGGCCCGCGCGGCGTGTGCCGCGATGTCGTCGAGGCTGTACCGGGCCCGGGGGAAGAAGCCGTCGCGGTACAGCGTGGCGTATCCGTGGGCCAGCGCCACGAGATCTCCCACGAGCCGCAGTGCGTCCTCCTTCGGCCGGACACCGGTGTCCTCGGCGAGGGTGGTCAGCAGGTCCATCAGCTCACGTCCGGCGGCGGCGAGCGCGGCGTCGCCCAGCCCCCGCGGTCCGGCGGCGTAGATGACATCGAATCCCGCGCCGTGGCTGACGGCGAAGCGCACATAGGCGGCTCCGGCCGCGCCGAAACGGTCGGCCGGGTCCGGTCCCGCGCCCTCGGCGGCGGCACGTACGGCGGCGGCGAGTTGGCGCGCGGCGGCGGCGGCGACGGCGGCGAGGAGGTGGTCGCGGTCGCTGTAGTGCCGGTAGGGCGCCGCCGTGCTGATACCGAGGCGGCGCGCGACCTTGGCGACGGAGAAGTCCGCCAGGCCGTTGTCGGCGAGCAGTTCGAAGCTGGTGCGGATCAGGGCGGCGGGCAGGTCGCCGTGGTGGTACCGGCGCCCGGCGTCCTCATTGTCCTCCGTGGCCACCAGGGCCCCCTCGCCTCGACTCTTGACCGAATGTGATAGCCCTCATATATTAGCAAGTGATAGGGCACTTACATTGACGCTGAGATGGAGCGGGGCAAGACTCATGACGGGAATCGAAGGCATCGAAGGCAAGGTCGTCGCCATCACGGGCGCGAGCAGCGGGATCGGCGAGGCGACCGCGCTCCTTCTCGCCGAACGCGGTGCGAAAGTCGTCCTCGGGGCGCGCCGGCCGGATCGTCTGGAGGAACTGGCGGCCCATATCGCGGAGAAGGACGGTGACGTCGCGTATGTACGCACGGATGTGCGGCGGCGCGAGGATCCGGCCGGTCTCGTCGGGCTGGCGTGCGAGCGGTACGGGAGGCTCGACGTTCTCGTCAACAACGCCGGGATCATGCCGGTCTCCCCTCTCGACGACCTGCGCGTCGAGGACTGGGAGGACATGATCGACATCAATGTCAAGGGCGTGCTGTACGGCATCGCGGCGGCGTTGCCGGTCTTCCGCGAGCAGGGATTCGGGCATGTCGTCAACACCGCGTCCACCGCGGGGCACCGTGTTGTACCGAACCAATCGGTCTACGCCGGTACGAAGTTCGCCGTACGCGCCATCTCCGAGGGGCTGCGCCAGGAAGCCGGTGACAAGCTGCGGGTGACGATCATTTCACCCGGCTACACCCGGACGAACTTCGCGGACGGTGTGACGCATCCGGAGCTGAGGGCCCAGCTCGCCGAAGGCCGCGACGCGTTCGCGATGCCGCCGGAAGCGGTCGCGCGGGCGATCGCGTTCGCGATCGAGCAGCCGGCCGGCGTCGATGTGGGCGAGGTGGTCATCCGTCCCACGGCGCAGGGCTGAGGCAGTGGCCCCCGGGGTCCGCGTAAGGCGGCGCGTCGCGGGCGTGGAGGCCACTGTACGTAGTCCGTACGGAGGAGTCTTCCGCTCAGGACTGGGGGCGTCGGCCGTGGTTGGCCCCGTTCTTACGACGCGTCTTCTTCTTGCGGCGCCGCTTCGATGACATGGCGTCTCCTCTCGTGAGTGCTGGTCGGTACCGGATACCCACCGTTCTACCGTGTTTTCATCCGGTGGTGACGGAGCGTTTACCCCACGCTCGCGATGCTCATGCGCCGCGCCGTTTGTACGGCATCCTCTGCTGGACGGTAGAACGTGTCCGGGACGGAGGTCTTCCTCTCCCGCGCCGTGACGGTAAAGGACCGAGAGCTGATGACTGACGACAACGCGGACCTGCTGGCATTCGTGCGGGCGCGCCTCGACGAGGAGGCCGGGCGCGCCGAGGAGGCGGGCGGGGAGCGCTGGCGGTGTCCGCCCGAGATGCCCGGCGAGATCCACGACCGTACCGGCGGGATCGCGTTCACGGTGCGGACGCGCGGCTACGATGAGCACATCGCCCGCCAGAACCCGGAGTACACCCTGCGGCGCATCGAGACGAGCAGGGTCCTCCTCGACGAGTACGCGGAGGTGTGCCGACTGGACACCGACCGTCCGGCGGACGACTTCCCGTCCGGCCGCGCCGTCGGACTGGGGTTCGTCGTCCGGCAGATGGCGGCGGAGCACGCGGGCCATCCCGGCTACCGGGCGAAGTGGCTGCCCCGGTTCGTCCGTTAGCGCGTGTCGTGTGAGAGGCAGCACGCTTGCCCCGAGATGTACTCGGGTGGCGCCTCGGGTGCCTATGGTGTGGATCATGAGTACACACTTTGATGTCGTGGTCCTCGGTGCGGGACCGGGTGGATACACCGCAGCGGTCCGCGCGACGCAACTCGGGCTGCGGACGGCAGTCGTCGAGGCGAAGTACTGGGGCGGTGTCTGTCTGAACGTGGGGTGCATCCCCTCGAAGGCGCTGTTGCGCAACGCCGAACTCGCGCACATCTTCACGCAGGAGGCGGAGACCTTCGGGATCCGGGTGGAGGGCCGGGTCAGCTTCGACTACACGGAGGCGTTCAAGCGCAGCCGCAAGGTCGCCGACGGCCGGGTGGCCGGTGTGCACTATCTGATGAAGAAGAACGACATCGCCGAGTACGACGGCCGTGGCATGTTCCTCGACGACCGCACCCTCCAGGTGGCGCTGTCGGAGGGCGGTACGGAGACCCTGTCGTTCGACCACTGCATCGTCGCGACGGGGACCACGACCCGGCTGTTGCCGGGGACCTCCCTGAGCGAGCGGGTCGTCACCTACGAGGAGCAGATCCTCTCCGACACGCTGCCGGAGAGCATCGTCATCGCCGGTGCGGGAGCCGTCGGCGTCGAGTTCGCGTACGTGCTGCACAACTACGGGGTGAAGGTCACGGTCGTCGAATTCCTCGACCGGCTGGTGCCGTTGGAGGACGCCGAGATCTCCAAGGAACTCGCCAAGCGCTACCGACGTCTGGGCATCGAGATGCTGACCTCCACCCGGGTCGAGGCGATCGACGACAGTGATCCGTCGGCGAAGGTACGGGTCACCGTCTCGCGCGACGGGCAGCAGCAGGTGCTGGAGACCGACAAGGTCCTCCAGGCGATCGGTTTCGCGCCGCGCATCACCGGCTACGGCCTGGAGAACGCCGGCGTCCGGCTGACCGAGCGCGGAGCGATCGACGTGGACGGACGCGGTCGTACCAGCGTGCCGCACATCTTCGCGATCGGGGATGTCACGGCGAAGCTGATGCTGGCCCACGCCGCGGAGTCGATGGGGGTGATCGCGGCCGAGACGATCGCCGGTGCGGAGACCATGGAGCTGGACTTCGTGATGATCCCGCGCGCCACCTACTGCCAGCCGCAGATCGCCAGCTTCGGCTGGACCGAGGAGCAGGCGCGCGAGCGGGGTTATGACGTCAAGGTGGTGAAGTTCCCCTTCACCGCGAACGGCAAGGCCCATGGTCTGGGCGACCCGGTCGGTTTCGTGAAGCTGATCAGTGACGGCCGGCACGGCGAACTGCTCGGCGGGCATCTCATCGGCCCCGAGGTCACCGAACTGCTGCCGGAGCTGACGCTGGCCCAGCAGTGGGATCTGACGGTCCATGAGGTCGCACGCAATGTGCACGCCCATCCGACGCTGGGCGAGGCGGTCAAGGAGGCTGTCCACGGTCTGGCCGGCCACATGATCAATTTCTGACGCCCGCCGACGGGTGCCGGGGATCAGCGGCGGCGATCGGGCGGATACGTTCCGCATCGCCAACAGGCTCCCCTCGGAGGACTCTTGACGGGTGGTTGGTCCAGTCCTATCTTCCACTCAACCATTCAAAATCAGAGCCAGCGTTCATGTATATGGAATGCAGGCTCTGATGGCGTCCTCCCCCCAGAGAGGGAAGTGAGACATGTTCACACGCCTTCGGACGTTCACGGTTCTCGCCGCAGTGGGTGCTTCCTCATTCCTCGCCGTCCCGCAGGCCTCCGCCGAGGTCGAGCCCGGCCCGTGGACCTCCGTCTCGCCCACCTTCACGGTCCAGGAGCGGGGGTGCGGTCAGGTCGACGGTCTGACGTTCACGCTCACCTGCTCCACCGCGAGCGGCGACCAGCGCGCCGAACGCCGGTACGCCACCTACACCGGGGGCACCCGGCAGTTCGAGGGCTACTTCCGCATCAGCAGTCTGAGCGGTACACGCATCAGCCTCAAGCAGACGTTCAACGAGTCCGCGTCCGGCCCCTACTTCATGCTGGCCGCCGAACGCGGCGGGCGGCTGTACGCGGTCCACGGCGGCGACACGCTGTCGAACGCCGGCACCGTGGGCGCGACGGTCCGCGTCAACACCGTTCACCAGGTCGGCACCTCGCACCGTACGTACATCAACGGGTCGCTCAAGCACACCTACGACAGCCCGAGCGGCAGCTTCTACGACAAGTTCGGCGCCTACCGCACCAACAGCGGCAACGGTCCGGCCACGGTGGTCTGGAGCGACGTCCGCTTCTGGCGCAAGTAGCGGACTCGTCCGTGCGCCCAGCGATCCGAGCCGCTGTGCCGGCCGTCGCGCTCGTGCTGGCGGTGGCGGCGTGTTCCACGCAGCCGCCGGCCGAGCGCCCCGCCCGGGGACCCGCCGCCTCCCCGGGCGGGGCCGCCACCCCGGGAAAACCGTGGACCGGCGACGGAGCGGCCGCCACGCTCCGCGCGGTCCTCACCACGCCCACCGATATCGATCTCAGCTGGCGGGGCGGCGACTCCGGCGCCTCCGGCCATGTCCTTGAGTTCGCCACGGAGGAGGCGGGGCCGTACACCGTCCTCCAGTACCTGCCACCCGGCGTGACGACGTACCGTCACCCCGATCTGATGCCGCGTACGACCTTCTTCTACCGCCTGCGGACCTTTGACGGCCCGGCGTCGGCGCCGGTCGACGTCTCCTTGCCACCGGGCGAACTGACCACGGAGGACCAGGAGTCCAACCACGACTGGCTGCCTCCGCGCAGGGATCCCGGACGGTCCGCGACCGGTCGTCCGGTCCGGGACGGGGGAGCCGCCGCGCCCTCCGGGCTCAAGGCCGTGGTCAAGCATGCGAACGGCATTCTCTTCACCTGGACCGATCGGGCCTCGGACGAGGAGGGGTTCCTGCTGGAGGCGCGCACCCGGGGCAGTTCCGCTTACGCGCCGGTCGCCGTCCTCGACCCCGACATCAACTCCTGCGGTCTGATCACTCTCCCCACCGAGAAACGGGCCGCGTACCGGGTCCGCGCCTTCGCCTACGGCGCGCGGTCGAACGTCCCCCGGCTGACCACCGGAGAGCAGGCGGCCGATCAGCGTGAGGGCGAAGCGCCGTCCGGGCCCTGATCCGCCCGCCCGTTCAGGCGGACGCCCTGACCACGAGCACGGGGGCGAACAGCTCCGACCGTACGGCCTGGCCCGGCCGGGCGATGCGGCGCAGCAGGAGCTGGGCCGTCGCGGAGGCCATCTCCTCGACCGGCTGCCGTACGGTGGTCAGCGGCGGGTCGCAGGACTGGGCGGCATGGCTGTCGTCGAAGCCCACCACCGCCACGTCCCGCGGCACCTCTCTGCCCGCGCGTTGCAGGACCGGCAGCGCGCCCAGGGCCATGAGGTCGGAGGCCACGAACAGTCCGTCCAGATCCGGCCGCCGCGCGAGCAGCTCCCGTACGGCCGAGGCGCCCCCGGTGTGGGTGAAGTCGCCCTCCGCCCAAGGGACATCGTGGATACCGCGCTCCGCCAGGGCCGTGCGGAAACCCTCCAGGCGTTCCCGTGCCGCGGGCATGTCCTGAGGTCCGGCCACCGACCCGATCCGGGTCCGGCCCAGGGACACCAGATGGCAGGCGGCCAGCCGGGCTCCCTCCCGCTGGTCGGCCTCCACGAACGCGAGCGAGGAGTCGCGCCGCGGACGCCCCGACAGGACCGCGGGCAGCCGGGTGTCGGCGAGCAGCCGCGGCAGCGGGTCGTCCACATGCGAGGAGATCAACACAACTCCGTCCACATGTCCTTGACGCAGATACGAGAGGGTCTGGAGGCGCGAGGCCTCGTCGTCCACCAGCATCAGAACGAGATGGACGCCCGCCGGCCGCAGCACATCGACGAGCCCGCTGACGACGCGCCCGAAGTGCGGGTCCGTGAACACCCGGCCGAGGAAGGGTGCCGCGGCGTGGCGCTTCTCCTGCTCGGAGACCACGAGCGCCACCGACCCCGTCCGCCGGGTCACGAGTGAGCGGGCCGCGCGGTTGGGCACGTACCCCGTGGCGGCCACCGCGTTCTCCACGGCGTGCCGGAGCGCCAGGTCCACCGTGGGTGTCTCGTTGATGACCCGGGACACCGTGGCACGGGACACACCGGCGACGCGGGCCACGTCCTCCAGGGTCACCGGGCGGGAGGGGGGCGGGGAGTCGGCATCCATGAAGTCTTTTATATCCGCGCGCTCCCCGTCGGCACACGGGCGGCCTCGCCGTACGGTGCGCCCTCGCCGTACCGTACGGTCACCGGCCCAGCGAGGACAGCTTCTTCAGTTGCACGGCGCGCGAGTCGGCGATGTCTGCGGCGAGCCGCTTCGCCTCCTGGCCACCGCCCGCGTGGGACTCGGAGCGGGAGACGCGCTGTGACTGTTCGAGGTGCGCGCGGATCTCCTGGCGTACGAAGCCGTCGAATTCGGCACCCGTGAGCCGGCGGGCCCGGTCGAGATCCGCGTCCGTGACCATGCCCGGCATGTCGTGGCCCGCGTGCACATTGGTGTCGGGCAGGCCCATACGGCCGAGCAACTGCCGGAGTTGGGCCAGCTCCGTACGGTGTTCCTTCGCGAGGGCGGCGGCCCACGTTGCCACCGGCGGTGCGGACTCGTGGGTGGAGGCCATCGCGAGAAGCCGCCCGGCCTGCTCGCTCATCGGAGTCATCAGCTGGATCCAGCCGGAGTCGGTCGCGGTGAACGGCGCTCCGGACGAGGCGGCGGGAGCGGAGGTCCTGTCGGCGGCGGCCGGCCGATCGGGCGGTGTGGAGCAGCCGCTCGGAGACAGCAACAGAAGAGGGAGCAGAAGCAGGGCCGGCAGGGGCATGACGAGGCGTCGCTTCATGGTGGCGTTTCCCGTGGAGGGCCCGCCCGGGGAGACTCGGGCGGGCATATGGGGGTAGATGACGGGCGATCGATCAGGTGCCGAGAGATCAGGGACGGCCGTCCGCACCGCACTTGATGATGGGGTTGATGCAGTCGCGGACGCGGCGCTCCATCTCGGCGGCGGGCCAGACGTTGAAGAAGTCGCCGTGCATGGTGTACCCGGGCCCCGACGCCAGCCGGAACCGCGCGGGATCTCCGTTGACGGGATAGCGGAGCACCTGCCGGAGTTTGGGCACGGGGACCGGGTGCGTGGAGGGGCATGCCCCCGCCACCGGATAGGACATATGGCTCTTGTGGTCCGCGGAGTCGAGGTCCTTGCCGTTCCAGCACTGCGGGAAGTCGAGATAGGACTCCAGCATCGAACCGGCCGGGCAGTTCACGAAGTCGGTGGAGGACCCGACCTCGCCATGGTGCAGACACGACCAGCGGGAGATGGTGTTGTCGTTGGGGCCGGTGGCCTTGGCGTTGCCGGCCACGATGCGCAGGCCCCGGGGCATCGGCTGGATCTTCGCGATGATGTCGTCGCGTACGCCTTCACCGAGGTAGTAGAAGGTCGTTCCGGTCGGCTCCACCGCGGTGTCGCGGTCGTACAGGGTCGGCACCCAGTAGGACGAGAGGTCGGTGGCGGGGCTGCAGTTGCTGGGCGACCGTTCCAGACTGGTCAGGTCCGAGTGGGCGTTCGTGGAGGTGTTCCCGAAGAAGCTGTGCATGTGGGACGCGCCGGGAAGGCCCGGGAACACGATGGGGTCGTCGGTGGCCCGGTGGCTGTAGGGGCAGTCCGCCAGGAACTCGGCGACGCGCACCACCTCTTCCGCCTGGGCGGGCGAGGCCTGCGCACGCTCTCCCGGGTAGCTGAAGCCGGCGATGAGCAGGGCGGCCACGGACGCCGCGACGAGTCCTGACAGACGGCGCCAACGGGGCGGGGAGGGCGCGGTGGGGGGAGCGAGGATCCTTCTCACAGGGGGTCCAATCCATGGGTCGGTGGTGATGTGTTGGGCAGGACAGAGGTGACGGGCCGACGTCGCGCGGTGGGGGATGGGGCGGGCAGCGGCCGTCCGTATCAGCCCTTCTGCTCGACCCTCACCCAGTCGATCTCGGCCTGGATGCCGCCCAGGGCTATGCGGTCGACGCTGGACTGCGGCAGACCCCAGTAGGGCGTGGTGACCTTGTTCCAGCCGGCCGGATAGGCGCCGCCGAGAGCGAGGTTGAGAATCACGTACTGGTTGTGGTCGAAGACCCACTGGCCGCGGGTGGACTCCAGCTTGTTGCGGGTCGTCTCCTGGACGATCCGGTCGTCCACGGTGAACCGCATGGTGGTGGGCGTCCACTCGACCGCGTAGGTGTGCCACTGGTCCGCGCTTCCCCCGGCGGGGTAGTACTGCTGCGCGCCGATGTTGCCGTCGGCGGAGTAACCCGGCCCGTGCAGGGCGGTGCTGGTCCAGTTGCCGTAGCCGATGTTCTCCATGATGTCCGTCTCGCCCGAGGCGGGCCAGGACACGGCCGGATCGTCGACATTGCTGCCGAGCAGCCAGAAGGCGGGCCAGTAGCCGTCGCCCACCGGAAGCCTCAGCCGGGCGCTGACCTTGCCGTACGTGAAGTCGAACTTGGTGTTGGTGTCGATACGCCCCGAGGTGAAGTCGTACGTACCGCCGCCCGCCTGGGTGCAGCCCTTGCAGTACTTCGGGGTCAGGATCAGACTGCCGTTCGCGGTACGGATGTTGTCGGGGGAGTCCACATACGCCTGGGCCTCACCGTTGACCGATCCCATCTCCTGGCCCGTTCTGACGACCCGCCACTTGGAGCGGTCGAGCGAGGCTCCCGTGAAGTCGTCGAAGAACGTCGTGCGGTACGTGCCCCCCTGCTCGCCGGGGAGCGCGGGATAGGCGGCCGCCGCGCTGCCGCCGGTGCCCCACACCTGGAACTCGTAGAGTGAGTAGCCGAATTGGGCCGTGGCGGGCGCGGGGTTGTAGAAGGAGCGCCGCTCCTTGCCGAGCATGCGCACATAGCGCCCGGTGGCGGGTGCGGAGAGGGTGACGGTGTCATGGCGTCCGGTCGCCTCGGCAGGGGACTTGATGTCGGCGCGGCGCGCGGCGACCTCGGCGGCGGACGGGCGATGGACGGTGCGCCAGGTCCTGTTGTCGTCGGAGACCTGGATCTCGAAGTCGACGGCGTACGCGGCTTCCCAGTACAGGTCCACACTGTTGATGGTGGAGGACGCGCCGAGGTCGACGGAGACCCAGCGGTCGGCGTTCCAGTCGCTCGCCCACCGTGTCTGGTCGCCCTTGAGGGCGGCGGGCCAGCCGCCGTCGGTGACGAACGCCGGCGAGTTCCCCGCGTGCTGGTAGAGGTTGCTGTAGGCCGGGTGGTGGAGCGCGAGATTGGTGCGGGTGGTGGAGGCGGGGGCCGGGGTGCCGCCGTAGATCTTGAAGGAGTAGAGCGAGTAGCCGTAGGGCGTGCCGCGTTCGACACCGCGCAGACGTACGTACCGGCCCCTGATCTCCTGCGGGTAGGTGTGCGCGGTGACGGTCCCGCCGGTGCCCGCGTCCTCGGTGTAGAAGGGCCGCCAGCTGGTGCCGTCGCCCGACACCTCCAGCACGTACTTCTTGCCGTAGGCGGCCTCCCAGTCGAGGGTGACCCGGTCGATACGGAGGGTCTGGCCCAGATCGACCCGGAGCCAGGCGTCGTCGGCAGCGTTGCTCGACCAGCGGGTGGCGCCGTTGCCGTCGAAGGCGGCGCCGGGCCCCAGCTCGGCGCTCTGGCTGCCGGACGCGGTGGCGGCGGCCGGGTTCGCGCTCTGGGCCGCGGCCGCGAGGTCACTGTCCCAGGCCGCGGCCGCGGCTCGGGGGGCGCCGGTCGCGCTCGGAGCCGCTGCCGCCGTCAACGCGGCGACGACGGCGGCGGCGGAGGCGAAGAGAAGACGTGGGCGCATGGCGGCTCTCCTTCGAGAGGGGTGGGGGAGCTCGGACACAGCCCGTACGGAGGAGCGAGGCTGAGGAGACCACGGCGAGAGAGCGCTCTCATGGAACGTAGAAGCAGTCCCAGAGGGTGTCAAGACACGTGTGGCGCACAGATTGCCGTCCGGCGGAATCGACACTTCGTGAATGCAACCTCGCACGCCGGGAAGCGCGCTCGATCAGCCCGGATAACTCCACATATCCCTTTATCTCAGGGGTGGTTGGGCGGCCGATCGGGCATCGGCGGATTGCGGAACCGGTCATCTCCCTTGACGCGCTGTTCACATGCCGTGAACATGCCTGAGTGAGAGAGCGCTCCCTGCCACCCCCACCGTTCACATTCTGAACAAGGAGAGCCGCCATGCCTACTCCCCCCACACGCCGTACCGTTCTCGGTGTCATGGCAGCCGCCGCGTCCGCTCCGAGCGTGCTCGCCCTGTCCTCACCCGCGTCCGCGCGTACCGGCGCCGCGGCCCTGCCCGGCGGTGGTGATCTCGGGCCGAACGTGGTGGTCTTCGATCCGTCGACGCCCAATATCCAGGGCAGGCTGGACGAGATCTTCCGCCAGCAGGAGACGGCGCAGTTCGGGTCGGGCCGCTACCAGCTGTTGTTCAAGCCCGGCACCTACAACAACATCAACGCCCAGCTCGGCTTCTACACCTCGATCTCCGGCCTCGGACTCTCGCCCGACGACACCACTTTCAACGGTGATGTGACGGTGGACGCGGGCTGGTTCAACGGCAACGCCACCCAGAACTTCTGGCGCTCCGCCGAGAACCTCGCCCTCAACCCCGTCAACGGCACCAACCGCTGGGCCGTCGCCCAGGCCGCGCCCTTCCGCCGTATGCACGTCAAAGGCGGCCTCAACCTCGCCCCCAACGGCTACGGCTGGGCCAGCGGCGGCTACATCGCCGACAGCCGCGTCGACGGCACCGTCGGCCCCTACTCCCAGCAGCAGTGGTACACCCGCGACAGCAGCGTCGGAGGCTGGACCAACGCCGTCTGGAACATGACCTTCTCCGGCGTCGAAGGCGCCCCCGCCCAGAGCTTCCCCAACCCGCCCTACACCACCCTCGACAACACCCCCGTCTCGCGCGAGAAGCCCTTCCTCTATCTCGACGGCGCCGACTACAAGGTCTTCCTGCCGGAGCTGCGCACCAACGCGCGCGGCACCACGTGGGGAAGCGGCACGCCCCGGGGTACGTCCCAGCCGCTCACCCAGTTCTACGTCGCCAAGCCCGGCGTCTCCGCGGCCACCCTCAACGAGGCGCTCACGCAGGGGCTCAACCTGCTGTTCACACCCGGCATCTACCACCTCGACCAGACCGTACGCGTCGAGCGCGCGAACGCGGTGGTCCTCGGCCTCGGCTACGCCACACTTGTGCCGGACAACGGGGTGACGGCGATGAGGGTCGCCGATGTCGACGGGGTACGGCTCGCGGGCTTCCTGATCGACGCCGGTCCGGTGAACTCACCGACGCTGCTGGAGGTCGGCCCCCAGGGCGCGGCCGCGAATCACTCCGCCAACCCCACCACCGTGCAGGACGTCTTCATCAGGATCGGCGGCGCCGGCCCCGGCAAGGCCACCACCAGCATAGTCGTCAACAGCCGGCACACCATCATCGACCACACCTGGGTCTGGCGCGCCGACCACGGGGAGGGCGTGGGCTGGGAGACCAACCGGGCCGACTACGGCGTGATCGTCAACGGTGACGACGTGCTGGCGACCGGGCTGTTCGTCGAGCACTTCAACAAGTACGACGTCCAGTGGAACGGCCAGCGGGGCCGCACCATCTTCTTCCAGAACGAGAAGGCGTACGACGCCCCCAACCAGGCCGCCATCCAGAACGGCGCCACCCGGGGCTACGCCGCCTACAAGGTCGCCGACACCGTCACCACGCACGAGGGCTGGGGCCTGGGCAGCTACTGCTACTACAACGTCGACCCGACCATCCGTCAGGCCCACGGCTTCGCCGCGCCCGCGGTCCCGGGCGTGAAGTTCCACGGCCTGCTCGTCGTCTCGCTCAGCGGCAACGGGCAGTACGACCACGTCATCAACGCCATCGGCGCCGCCACCTCGGGCACGACGACGGTCCCCTCGACGGTGGTGTCCTTCCCCTGACGCCGATCAGCGCGCGCCGCGAGCGGTGTGGACCGCACGCGGCGCGCGCTGCCGCGCGTCCGCGCGACCCCGAGCGCGTGCCGGGCCCGGCGACTCTCCCGCGCGGCGCGCCCGGCGGGTCCGCCATCCGTACGGTCCATCACCGCGCGCGGCCGGCCGGACGCGGGCGTGCAATGGACAGGTGACCGCGCCTCCGGACGACTGCCTCGCGCGCAACGAATGGATCTGCGGCGACTACCTCTCCAGCCGCCGCACGATCCTGTGGGACGCGGTGCTCCAGCATCTCCACCTGACCTTCCTCGCCATCCTGCTCGCGCTGGTCATCGCCGTCCCCCTGGCCCTGGCGGCCCGCCGCTGGAACTGGGCGGTCGGGCCCGTGCTCGGGATCACGACGGTCCTCTACACCATTCCCTCGCTCGCGATGTTCTCCCTGCTGCTGCCGGTGTACGGACTGGCGGCCTCGCTCGTCGTCGCCGGGCTGGTCCTCTACTCGCTGACCCTGCTCGTACGGAACATCCTGGCCGGACTGCACGCCGTACCCGAGGAGACCAGGCAGGCCGCCCGCGGGATGGGGTACAGGCCGGTCCGGCTGCTGCTCACCGTCGAGCTGCCGCTCGCCCTCCCCGCCGCCATGGCCGGGCTGCGGATCGCGACCGTCTCCGCCGTCTCCCTCGTCACCATCGGCGCGATCGTCGGCTATGGAGGGCTCGGAAATCTCATCTACGCCGGGATGAACACCTTCTTCAAGGCGCAGGTGCTCACCGCCTCCGTCCTCTGCGTGGTCATCGCCGTCGCCGCCGATCTCCTGCTGCTCGGACTCCAGCGGCTGCTCACCCCCTGGGCGAGGGAGCGCCGCGCGTGAACACCCTCCCTGCGGCCTGGTCCTGGCTCACCACCGCCTCGAACTGGTCGGGGTCCGGCGGGGTCCGGAACCGGCTCGGCGAGCATCTCTTCCTCACCGCCGTCTGTCTGGTCATCAGCTGCGCGATCGCGCTGCCCGTCGCGCTGGTGCTCGGTCATCTGGGCAGGGGAGGCGCGCTGGCCGTCAATATCTCCAATGTCGGCCGGGCCGTGCCGACCTTCGCCGTTCTCGTCCTGCTGCTGCTCACCCCGATCGGCACGTACGGTCAGTGGCCGACGATCACCGCGCTGGTGCTGTTCGCGATCCCACCGCTGCTCACCAACGCCTATGTGGGGATGCGCGGGGTGGACCGTGATGTCGTCCAGGCCGCCCGCGGGATGGGGATGACGGGCAGCCAGCTGCTGCGGCGGGTCGAGGTGCCGCTCGCCCTGCCGCTGATCCTCACCGGCGTACGGATCGCCGCCGTCCAGCTGGTGGCGACCGCGACCATCGCGGCCCTGGTGGGCGGCGGCGGTCTCGGCCGGATCATCACCGCCGGCTTCAATCTCGCCGACACCCCCCAGGTGGTCGCGGGCGCGGTGCTCGTCGCCGTGTTCGCGCTGCTGGTGGAGGGGGCGTTCGAGCTGGTGCGGCGGCTGGGGCCGCGGTGGGTGAGGGGCGGGGGATGAGAGCGGCGCGTACCGCCGCGGCCCTGGGCACCTCGTTCCTCCTGGCCACCGGCTGTGCCATCGGACCGTCCCTGGAGAACCGGGGTGCTGTCACCGCACCGCCCGGCGACAGCAGGCATCTGACCATCGGCTCGGCCGGTTTCACCGAGAGCGATCTGCTCGCCCAGATGTACGCGCTCCTGCTGAACCGCGCGGGATACCACACCCGGATCCTCTCCGTCACCAACCGGGAGATCTACGAACCGGCCCTGGAGAGCGGCCAGATCGATGTCGTACCGGAGTACGCGGCGACCTTCGCCGACTGGCTGAACGCCAGGGCCCACGGCCCCGACGCGAAACCCGTCGGCTCACCCGACCTGGCCGCGACGATGAAGGCGCTGCGCGCGCTCGCCGCGCCGCGCGGGCTGACCGTCCTCGATCCGGGCCGCGCCGTCGACCAGAACGCCTTCGCCGTCGCCGCCTCCTACGCCCGCGAACACCGGCTCAGGACACTGAGCGACCTGGGCAGATCCCGGCTGCCCGTCAGGCTCGCCGCGGGTGACGAGTGCGTACGGCGCCCGTACTGCGAACCCGGGCTGAAGAAGACGTACGGCATCGATATCACCGGCATCGACCCCAAAGGCGTGGGGACGACACCGGCGAAGCGGGCCGTGCAGAACGGTCAGGACCAGATGGTTCTGACCACGACCACCGACGCGACGCTCGACCAGTTCGGACTGGTGCTCCTCGCCGACGACAGACATCTTCAGAACGCCGACTACATCGTGCCCGTCGTCAACCGCGCGCGGGCCGGGAGCAAGGGTGTCACCACGGCGCTGGACAAGCTGAACACCGTGCTCACCACCAAGGACCTGGCCTCGCTGAACCAGCAGGTGGACAGCTGGCGCCGGCTCGCCGAGGACGTCGCACGGACCTATCTGGAATCGAAGAGGCTGATCACGGCGTCGCACTGAATCACCGGCGCGGGGACTGCCCCCCTCACGCGTCCGAGACCGAGTCGAAGTCGACCTCGTCGCGCCCGATGCCCTGGGCGTCCGCGTCGACCGAGCGGCGCAGCGCCTCGTGCAGCTTCGCAGGGGTCAGCACCCCGGCGAAGCGCGCTCCTTCCAGTACGGCCACCCATCCCGCGTCATGCTGGAGCATCTCGCTGAACGCCTGTTTCAGCGGGGACCCGAGCGGTACCCACGCCTCCATCCGGCGGGCGAGGTCACCGACCGAGCCTCGCTCCCCGGCGTGCGCCAGCGCGTCGGCGGAGACCCAGCCGTGCAGTTCGCCGTCCCCGTTCAGCACCACCGCCCAGCGGGCCCGCTGGGCGCGCATCCGCGCCGCCGCGTCCCGGGCCGGCTCGTCGGTCCTCGCGACCGGCGGCTCTTCCAGGTCGGCCGGCTCGACGGCGGTCACCGAGAGCCGTTTCAACCCCCTGTCCGCGCCCACGAACCGGGCCACATACGGCGTGGCGGGGGTGCCGAGGACCGCCCCCGGGGTGTCGTACTGCTCGATACGGCCCTCTCCGTACACCCCGATTCGGTCCCCCATCCGGACCGCCTCCTCGATGTCGTGCGTCACCATCAGCACCGTCTTGCGCACCGTCGCCTGGAGCTTCAGGAACTCGTTCTGCAGCCGTTCGCGCACCACCGGGTCCACCGCGCCGAACGGCTCGTCCATCAGCAGCACCGGGGGATCGGCGGCCAGAGCGCGCGCCACGCCCACCCGCTGGCGCTGCCCGCCCGACAACTGCGCCGGATAGCGCGGACCGTACGTCGCCGGGTCGAGCCCCACCAGATCGAGCAGCTCCGCCGCCCGTTCGCGCGCCTTCGCCTTCTTCCAGCCGACCAGGGCGGGCACGGTCGCGGTGTTGTCGAGGACCGTCCGGTGCGGGAAAAGCCCCACCTGCTGGATGACATAGCCGATCCGGCGGCGCAACTGGACCGGGTCGACCCCCGAGATGTCCCGGCCCTCGACGAAGACGCGCCCCGAAGTGGGCTCGATCAGCCGGTTCACCATCATCATCGTGGTCGTCTTGCCACAGCCGGAAGGCCCCACCAGCGTCACCAGTTCGCCCTCGTCGACGTCGAAGGACAGCCCGTCGACGGCGGCCGTTCCATCCGGGTAGACCTTGCTGACCTGCTCGAACCGGATCATGGCCTCACGCTAGGAGCGGGCGGGCCGCCGCGCGCGCGGGCCGGGACTGTCCGGGGAACCGCGTACGCCCTGAACGCGGACCGTCCCGTGGCCGTACCGGCCGTCACACATCGTCGCGGAGCGGGGCCGTCCTGAGCGGCGCGGCCCCCAGCGGGGCGGTCCCGAGTAGGGCGGCCTCCGCCGGGCCGCGGCCCGTGTGCTGAACTGTCCGGCGTGACTGCCCCGGAAGGGGCGCGTGACCGGCCCCCGGAAGGGGCCAGCGAGAACAGGAGCACCCTTGACCAGCTACCGCCAGCCCGGCGTCGTCCTCACCGACCACCGCTTCACGGTCCCGCTGGACCACGGCGATCCGTCGGGGGAGCAGATCGAGCTGTTCGCCCGTGAAGTCGTCGCGAGCGCACGGGCGGAGGCGGATCTGCCCTGGCTGGTGTACCTGGAGGGCGGCCCCGGTTTCGGCGCGCGCCGGTTCATCGGCCGGCAGGCGTGGCTCGGCCGCGCCCTGAAGGAGTTCCGGGTGCTCCTCCTCGACCAGCGCGGCACCGGCCTCTCCACCCCCGTCAACCGGCAGACCCTGCCCCAGCACGGCGATCCGCGGCAGCAGGCCGATTATCTCGCTCACTTCCGCGCCGACTCGATCGTGCGGGACTGCGAGACGATACGTCCACTGCTGACCGGCGGCGCCCCGTGGACCGTGCTCGGCCAGAGCTTCGGCGGTTTCTGCGCCACCCACTATCTCTCCACCGCCCCCGAGGGCCTGGAGACCGTGCTGATCACCGGCGGACTGCCCGCGCTGGACGCTACGGCCGACGAGGTCTACCGCGCCGCGTACCCGCGCATCGCGCGCAAGGTGGAGGCGTTCTACGCCCGCTATCCGCAGGACATCGGCGCGGCCCGCCGGATCGCGAAGTACCTCGCCGAGCACCGGCCCGTACTGCCCACCGGCTACCTCCTCACGCCCGAGGCGTTCCAGTCCCTGGGAATCATGCTCGGCGGCGGGGACGGCAGCCATCAGCTTCACTATCTGCTGGAGAACGCCTTCGTCCGTACGCCGAAGGGCCCGGTGCTCTCCGACGCGTTCCAGGAGAGCGTCGCCACCGCCCTCTCGTACGCGGCTCATCCGCTGTACGCCGTGCTGCACGAGGCGATCTACGGCCAGGACAGCCGGCCGCCCCAGTGGGCCGCCGAGCGGGTGCGCGGCGAGTTCGCGCGGTTCGACGCGGCCAAGACCCTCGCGGGGGAAGGGCCGTTGTACTTCACGGGTGAGTCCATCCACCCCTGGCACTTCGACTCCGACCCCGCGCTGCGCCCACTGCGCGAGGTCGCCGAACTGATCGCGGCCCGTACCGACTGGAGCCCGCTCTACGACCCCGCCCGGCTGGCCGCCAACGAGGTTCCGGTCGCCGCCGCCATCTACCACGACGACATGTATGTCGACACGGAACACTCCCTGCGCACCGCGCGCGTGATCCGCGGGCTGCGGACCTGGGTGACCGACGAGTACGAGCACGACGGAGTACGGGCGGGCGGTCCGCACGTCCTGGACCGGCTGCTCGCGCTCGTACGGGACGAGGACTGAGGCCGGGGCCCGCCGCCGGCGCCCGTCGTACCAGGTCACGGCGGGTCCCACCGGACTCACCGAGCGGATGACGGGCGCCAGGTGGAGAATATCCCGTAGGGGTCCGGTGCCCTGGCGTGTGCGAAGCCGGAGCGAGCGGGTGGATCCCGAACGCGGGAGGTGGTTGGCATGCTGCTGCCGGACAGACATCTGGTGGCCGATCTGCTGGCCCGGTACCGGGCCTGGGAACGGCTGGTGCTCGCCGATCCGCTCGACGAGGACACACGCGGACGGTTCGAGGATGTGGCGTACACCCTCTGTGTGCTGATGGGACAGCGCACCGCACGTGAGGCGATATGGCAGGCGGAGGCATATCTGCGCCGGATCAGGCCGGTTCCGCTCTTCCCGGACGGAACGAAGCCCATCGCGCCGGGGGTCAAGCCGTAGGACCTGTCGTCACCCCGATCTCCGCCCGGCCCGCCCGGCACATCGCGTTGCCGACCCGGCAACCGATGATGCAATGGGTCCATGGATGACGACGACGCCCGGCTCGAAGAAGTACTGAACGAAGTAGGGCCCCGGCTGCGCAGGATCCGGCAGGGTCGCGGCGCCACACTGAGCGCGCTCTCCGAGGCCACCGGTATCTCCGTGAGCACCCTCTCGCGGCTGGAGGCGGGCCGCCGCCGCCCCAGCCTCGAACTTCTGCTGCCCATCGCCCGCGCCCATCAGGTCCCGCTCGACGAGCTGGTCGGCGCGCCCCATGTCGGTGATCCCCGGGTACGCGCCAAGCCGATCGTGCAGGGCAACCGGACGATGCTGCCGCTCACCCGCCAGCCGGGCGGGCTGCACGCCTTCAAGATCATCATCCAGCCCTCGCCGGACGACGACCGCGAACAGCGGACCCATGAGGGGTACGAGTGGCTCTATGTGCTGGCGGGCCGGCTGCGGCTGCGGCTCGGTGAGCACGATGTGGTGCTCGGCGCGGGGGAGGCGGCCGAGTTCGACACGCACGTACCGCACTGGTTCGGGCCGGCCGTGGACGGGCCGGTGGAGGTCCTGAGCCTGTTCGGTCCGCAGGGCGAGCGGATACACGTGAGGGCACGGCCGAAGGCGTCCTGAGGGGCGGATTCCGAGCGGGTCGCTCCCGGGCGGGATATTCCCAGCGAGGCAAGCGACCGCTTAGTATCCGGACGAGTGCGGTACTGCCCATCGTGTGTGGAGGCCCCGAATGCAGGCATGGCGAGTGCACCGGAACGGCGAGCCGGGCGAGGTGATGCGGCTCGAAGAGGTGGCGCGTCCCGTGCCCGGCGAGGGACAGATCCCGCTGCGGGTCCTGGCGGCGAACATCAACTTCCCGGATGCCCTGCTCTGCCGGGGTCAGTACCAGGTCCGGCCGTCGCTGCCCTTCACCCCGGGTGTGGAGATCTGCGGCGAGACGGAGGACGGACGCAGGGTCATCGCCACGCCCGCGCTGCCGCACGGCGGACTGGCGGAGTATGTGGTCGCCGACGCCGCCGCGCTGCTGCCCGCGCCCGAGGCGCTGGACGACGCCGAGGCGGCGGCCCTGCACGTCGGCTACCAGAGCGGCTGGTTCGGACTGCACCGGCGGGCGCGGCTCCAGCCGGAGGAGACCCTGCTCGTCCACGCGGCGGCCGGCGGCGTAGGCAGCGCGGCCGTACAGCTCGGGAAGGCGGCCGGGGCCACCGTCATCGGTGTCGTCGGAGGCCAGGACAAGGCGCGGGTGGCCCGGGAGCTGGGCTGCGACCTGGTGATCGACCGCCGTGCGGACGACCTCGTCGGCGCGGTCAAGGAAGCCACCGGCGGCAAGGGCGCGGATGTCGTCTACGACCCGGTGGGCGGCGACGCCTTCGCCAAGTCCACCAAATGCGTGGCCTTCGAGGGCCGGATCGTGGTCGTGGGCTTCGCGAGCGGCGCGATCTCCACCGCGGCCCTCAACCACGCGCTGGTGAAGAACTACTCGATCATGGGGCTGCACTGGGGTCTCTACAACACCAAGGACCCGGCGGCGGTGGCCCGTTGCCACCAGGAGCTGACCACGCTCGCCGCCCGGGGCGCGATCAAGCCGCTCATCAGCGAGCGGGTCCCCATGAAGGACGCCGCCGACGCGGTCCAGCGGGTCGCCGACGGCATCACCACCGGACGCGTGGTCGTCCTCCCGGAGGGCGGTGCCCGATGACTCACGCCGCCGAACTGCGCTCCCTCACCAGGCAGTTGCTGGCCGGCCATCCACCGGCCACCACCGACCGCACCGACTTCCTCACGGCCCGCTTCGACGCGGGACTCGCCTGGGTGCACTACCCGGTCGGCCTCGGCGGGCTCGACGCACCACGCTCCCTCCAGGCCGTCGTGGACGCCGAGTTGGCCGCGGCGGGCGCACCCGACAACGACCCGCGCCGGATCGGCATCGGCCTCGGCATGGCCGCGCCGACCATCCTCCGCTACGGCACCCAGGAGCAGAAGGAACGCTTCCTGCGGCCCCTGTGGGTCGGTGAGGAGGTGTGGTGCCAGCTGTTCAGCGAGCCCGGCGCCGGCTCCGACCTGGCCGCGCTCGGCACCCGCGCGGTACGCGACGGCGACTCCGTCTCCGGCGACTGGATCGTCAACGGGCAGAAGGTGTGGACCTCCAGCGCCCATGTCGCCCGCTGGGCCATTCTCATCGCCCGTACCGATCCGGACCTGCCCAAGCACCAGGGCATCAGCTACTTCCTCTGCGACATGACCGCCCCCGGTGTCGAGGTACGGCCGCTGCGCCAGATCACCGGCGAGGCCGAGTTCAACGAGGTCTTCCTGACCGACGTACGCATCCCCGACGCGCACCGCCTCGGCGGGATCGGCGAGGGCTGGAAGGTCGCCCAGACCACCCTGATGAACGAGCGCGTCTCCATCGGCGGTGCCCGCCTGCCCCGCGAGGGCGGCATGATCGGTACGGTCGCCCGCACCTGGCGCGAACGGCCCGAGCTGCGCACCCATGAGCTGCACCGGCGGCTGCTCACCCTCTGGGTGGAAGCGGAGGTCGCGCGGCTGACCGCGGAGCGGCTGCGTCAGCAGCTCGTCGCCGGACAACCGGGCCCCGAGGGCAGCGGGATGAAGCTCTCCTTCGCCCGGCTCAACCAGGAGATCAGCGGCCTGGAGGTCGAACTCCTCGGGGAGGAGGGCCTGTTGTACTCCGACTGGACCATGCGCAGGCCGGAGCTGGTCGACTTCACCGGACGGGACGCCGGCTACCGGTATCTGCGGGCCAAGGGCAACTCCATCGAGGGCGGTACCAGCGAGGTGCTGCTGAACATCGTCGCGGAACGTGTGCTCGGCCTGCCCTCGGAGCCGCGCAACGACAAGGACGTCGCCTGGAAGGACCTGGCCCGATGACCGACGCTTCCCCCGATCTGCTCTACTCGGACATCGAGGACGATCTGCGCGCGGCCGTACGGTCGTTGCTCACCGACCGCGCCGATGTACCGGCGGCGCTCGTCCGCGCCGAGGCGGGAGATCCGTACGATCCGGAGCTGTGGACCTCGCTCGCCGCCGGAATCGGCTCGTCGGGGCTGCTCGTTCCGGAGAAGCTCGGCGGCCAGGGCGCGAGTCATCGCGAGGCCGCGGTCGTACTGGAAGAGCTGGGCCGCGGTGTCACCGCCGCGCCGTATCTCACCAGTTCCGTGGTGGCGACCGAGACGCTGCTCGCCTGCGACGGGGAGAGCACCGAGAGCACGGACGTCGCGGGCCTGCTCACCGCGCTCGCCCACGGCCACCGGGTGGCGGTGCTCGCGGTGCCGCTGTCCACCGCCCCGGACGGACCGCTCCCCGGCGGTGCGGGAACGGTGAGCGGGGTCGCCGACGCCGTACGCGCCGATGTCCTGCTCGTGGTGCGGCACGACGGGCTGTACGCGGTCGAGACGGCCTCGCCCGGGGTCACCGTCGAACCGCTCACCCCGCTCGATCTGACCCGGCCACTCGCCGCGGTCACCGTCGACCCCGCCGCCGGGATCCGGATCGCGGGGGCGCCCGCGGCGCAGGCCGCCGTACGCCGTGGTCTTTTGGCCGGGGCGGGGCTGCTCGCCTCCGAGCAGCTCGGAATCGCCGAGTGGTGTCTGGAGGAGACCGTCCGGCACACCCGGGAGCGCAAGCAGTTCAACCGGCCGATCGGGTCCTTCCAGGCGCTCAAGCACCGTATGGCGCAGCTGTGGCTGGAGGTGGTCTCGGCTCGCGCGGCGGCCCGCAACGCCGCCGACGCGCTGGCCACCGGCAGCCCGGAGGCTCCGCTCGCCGTGGCTCTCGCGCAGGCGTACTGCGGACGGGTCGCGGTTCACGCGGCCGAGGAGTGCGTCCAGCTGCACGGCGGGATCGGGATGACCTGGGAACACCCCGCGCATCTGTATCTCAAGCGTGCCAAGTCGGATGAGATCGCCTTCGGTTCGCGGGGTGCGCACCAGGAGACGCTGGCCGCGCTCGTCGATCTGCCCGAACCCCGGTAGTCGATCCGCCCGGACCCGTGGCGGGCCGCGGCCACAGCCGTCTGGACAAGCACCCCTTTGCGTGCTGTTTAATTGCGAACTGCTCGCAATAACAGACGATCTTCAATAGGGGGGACGCATGGCGGCCCGATCGATACGCGGCACGGCCGCCGCGGTGCTGGCCGGAGCACTGGCCCTCACCGCGGCGGCCTGCTCGAACCCGGGCGGCTCGGGCACGGGTGGCGGGGCGAAGGACTCGGTGGTCGTTGGTATCGCCTACGAACCCGACAGCCTCAGCCCGCTCCTCGGCTACGGCAAGGACGGCAACTCCAAGATCTTCGACGGACTGCTCGCCTACGACGGCGAGATGCGGCTCAGGCCCGCGCTCGCCACCGCGCTGCCGACGGTGAGCGACGACGGGCTGACCTACACCTACCGGCTGCGCGAGGGCGTGAAGTTCAGCGACGGCAAGCCCTTCGGGGCCAAGGACGTCGTCTTCACGTACCGCACCGTCCTGGACGAGAAGACCAACAACGCGTCCAGGACCGAACTGGACGCCGTCAAGGACATCACCGCCCGGGGCGAGCACACCGTCGTCTTCACCCTGAAGTACCCCTACGCGCCGTTCGACCGGCGGACCGTGCTGCCCATCGTGCCCGCGCACATCGCGGGCGAACAGGACGTCAACACCGGCCCGTTCACCACAAAGCCCGTCGGCACCGGCCCCTATCTCCTCACCGGCTGGTCCAAGGGCGAGAAGATCAGCTTCAAGGCCAACCCGGACTACTGGGGCGGCGCGCCCGAGGTGAAGAAGTTCACCATGGCGATCATCAAGGACGACGATGTCCGCGCCACCCGGCTGCGCGCCGGCGAACTCGACGGCGCGATCCTGCCGCCCAACCTCGCCAAGGGCTTCGCCGAGGACAGCGGCCGCACGACCTACGACGCCACGAGCTACGACTACCGCACCGTCACCCTGCCGACCCACCACAAGGTCACCGGCGACACCGCCGTCCGCAGGGCCCTCGACATCGCCATCGACCGCGAGACCATGGTCGACCGGATCCTCGAAGGCGCGGGCAAGCCGGCCTACGGGCCGGTCCCCACCGGCAGCGAATGGTTCGCCCAAGGCACCGAGCGCCGCCACGACCTCGAAGGGGCGCGGCGCATCCTCGACGACGCGGGCTGGAAGCCCGGCGAGGACGGCGTCCGCGTCAAGGACGGCGTGCGCGCCGCCTTCCCGCTCTGGTACCTCACCGGCGACAAGCTCCGCCAGGAACACGCCCTCGCCTACGCCTCCGACGCCAAGAAGGCGGGCATCGACATCACGACCCAGGCGGGCACCTGGGAGGTCATCGAACCGCGGATGAGGTAGGACGCGGTCCTGGCCGGCGGCGGCTCGCCGGGCGACCCGGACTTCGACCAGTACTCCCTGCTCATGTCCTCCCTCGCGGGTAACGGCTTCAACAACATGGCGTGGTACGACAACCCGGCCGTCGACCGGGCCCTCGACGCGGGCCGCGAGAGCGGTGAACCGGCCGCGCGCAAGGCCGCGTACGACACGGTCCAGCGGGAACTGGTGAAGATCCCCGGGTACACCTTCCTCACCCATATCGACCACCTCTATGTGGTGAACGACCGCTGGGACGGGCTCTCCACACAGACCGAGCCGCACGACCACGGTCTGGCGTCCGGCCCCTGGTGGAACGTCGAGGACTGGACGCCCAAGAAATGAGCCGCCGCCTCCCCTGGGGGGCGATGGGGCGGATGGCGGGTCGGCGGCTGCTGTTCGCCGCCCCGGTCCTCCTCATGGTGACCTTCGGTGTGTTCGCCGTCGCCGCGGCCTCGCCCTTCGACCCCGTGAAGGCGTACGCGGGCACCACCGGTCTCACCGCCACGCAGGAGAACCTCGACCATCTCCGGGTCAACCTCGGAGTGGATCAGCCACTGGTCCACCGCTGGTGGAACTGGCTGACCCACGCGCTCGGCGGCGACCTCGGGGACTCCTCCGTACTGCGCGCGCCCGTCTCCGCCGTGATCGGCGAACGGATCGGCTGGTCCGCGCTGCTCGCCGTCACCGCCTTCGCCGTCGCCGTCCTGCTCGGCACCTCGCTCGGTGTACTCGCCGCGCGCAGGCCCGGTGGACCGCTCGACCGCTGCGCCGGCTCGGCCGCGTACATCCTGGAGGCCGCGCCCTCCTTCTGGCTCGGGCTCCTCGCGATCTGGTTCTTCGCGGTCACGCTCGGCGTGCTCCCGGCGGGCGGGCTCACCGACGCGGCGAGCGACACCGTCACCTTCGGACAGGTCACCTCGCATCTGGTGCTGCCCGCCACCGTGCTGGGCATCTCCCAACTGCCCTGGTTCTTCCTCTACGTACGCCAGGGGGTCACCGACGCGCTCGCCGAGGACCCCGTACGCGGCGCCCGCGCCCGCGGCCTGAGCGAACGCAGCGTACTGCTCGGCCACGCGCTGCGCTCCGGCATGCTGCCGATGCTCACCCTCATCGGCTCCCGGGTGCCCGAACTCATCACCGGCGCGCTGCTCGTCGAGACGGTCTTCAGCTGGCCCGGAATCGCCGCCGCCACCGTGCAGGCGGCCACCTCCGTGGACTTCGCGCTGCTCGCCGCCCTCACGGTGCTCGCCACCGCAGCCGTGCTGATCGGAAACCTTCTCTCCGATCTGCTCTACGGACTCGCCGACCCGAGAGTGGGCTTCGATGGCTGACAGCACCACCGGGCCGGACACCGGCGCGCCCGTCACCACCGGCCCGGTCGCGACGGAGCCGGTCGCCACCAAACCGGTCGCCACCAAACCGGTCGCCACCAAAACGCTCGCCACCAAGCCGGTCTGGCGCTCGCACGGGCGCACCCGCCGCTCGACCCGCACGGTCCGCGTCCGCACCTCCGCCGGCATCGTGGCGGCCGTGGCGCTCGCCGTACTCGTCGTCCCGCTGCTGGTCCCCCTCGACCAGCAGGCCGTGGACCTGGCCGGAAAGCTCCAGGCGCCCTCTCTGGCGCACCCGTTCGGCACGGACGACGTCGGCCGCGATCTGCTGCTGCGCTGCGTCTACGGACTGCGCGTCTCGCTGCTCGTCGGACTCGTCGCGGCGCTCGTCGCCACCGTGATCGGTACGGCGGTCGGTGCGGCGGCCGCGGCCTTCGGCGGCTGGACGGACCGGATCGTCATGCGGCTCGTGGACACCTTCTCGTCTGTACCCCATCTGCTGCTCGGCATCTTCATCGTCGCCATGTTCCGGCCCGGCGTCTGGCCGGTGATCGTGTCCGTGGCGCTCACCCACTGGCTCTCCACCGCCCGTATCGTCCGCTCGGAAGTGCTCTCGCTGCGCGCGCGTCCGTATATCGACGCGGCCATCTCGGGCGGCGCGTCACGCCGGCGCGTCATCGGCCGGCATCTCCTGCCGGGCGTCATGCCGCAGGCCGGACTGGCCGCCGTACTGATGGTGCCGCACGCGATGTGGCACGAATCCGCGCTCTCGTTCCTCGGGCTCGGCCTGCCCAGCCATCAGGCGAGCCTCGGCAATCTGGTGCAGACGGCGCGTGGTTCGCTCCTGGCGGGTGACTGGTGGCCGACCCTCTTTCCCGGGCTGTTCCTGATCGTCCCGACTCTCGCCCTCGCGGGTCTCGCGGGCGCCTGGCGGGAACGGATCAATCCGCGCCGCCGATCGGAGCTGATGCTGTGAACACGCCGTCCCCGGCGGTCCCGCCGACCGCTCCTGCCGGGCCCGCAACTGCCGCCGGGGCCGTCGCTCAGGCCGGGCCCGCCGAGGCCGCGCCGCCCGTGCTCTCCGTACGGGGGCTCGGCGTCCGCTTCCGGATGCGCGGAGGCCGGCACATCGCCGCCGTCACCGACGCCGGATTCGATCTCGCGGCGGGGGAGTGCCTCGCCCTCGTCGGTGAGAGCGGCTGCGGAAAGTCCGTCCTCGCCTCCGCCCTGCTCGGACTCCTGCCCGGCAACGCGCAGACCACCGGCTCCGCCGTGCTCGACGGCATCGATCTGCTCGCCGCCGACGAGCCCACGCTCGCGCGGACGGTACGGGGACGGCGTGTCGGCCTCGTACCGCAGAGCCCGGCCGCCCATCTCACCCCCGTGCGTACGGTACGGGCCCAACTGGAGGAAACCGTCAGGGAACTGACCGGCACACGCGGCCGGGAACTCCACCGGGCAGCCGAGGCCGCCGCCGACCGAGCGGCCTTCCCCGCCGGCCATCTCGACCGCTATCCGCACGAACTCTCCGGCGGTCTCGCCCAGCGCGCCGCGACCGCGCTCGCCCTGATCGGTGACGCCCCGCTGCTGCTGGCCGACGAGCCGACCACCGGACTCGACCGGGATCTCGTGGACCGTACGGCCGACGAACTGCGGCGGCACGCCGACGAGGGCCGCGCCCTGCTGATGATCACCCACGATCTGGCCGCGGCCGAGCGGATCGCCGACCGTGTCGCCGTGATGTACGCCGGCCGGATCGTCGAACTCACCGACGCGCGAAGCTTCTTCGGGGAACGGGGGCCGCGTCACCCCTATGCGCGCGGACTGCTGAACGCCCTGCCCGAACGCGCCTTCATCCCCATCCCCGGGCTCCCGCCGGAACTGGGCGAGCTGCCCCCGGGCTGCGCCTTCGCGCCCCGCTGCGAACGCGCCACCGATCTCTGCGCCACACCACCGCATTTCACGGGCGGACTCGCCTGCCACCACGCCCGGGAAGGCGCCGACGAGAGACCCGACGAGAGCGCCGAGGAGACCGTCCGTGCTTGAACTCCGCTCCATCACCGCCGGATACGAGCGGCGCGCCCCCCTCGTACGGGACGCCTCCCTCACCCTCACGCCCGGCGCGTCGCTCGGGCTGCTCGGACCCAGCGGCTGCGGCAAGTCCACCCTCGCCAGGGTCGCGGCGCTGCTGCACCATCCCGACGCGGGGATGGTCATGGTCGACGGCCAACGCGTGGCCGGCTGGCGCCACCGGGCACCGCGGGCACAGCGGACCGCGATCGGCGTGGTCTTCCAGCAGCCCCGGCTGTCGGCGGATCCCCGGCTGCGGCTCAGCGAATTGATCGCCGAGCCGTTGCGCGCCACCGGCCGTAGGACGGACCTCGCCGCGCGCGTCGGCGAGTTGGCCCGCACGGTCGGGCTCACCGGTGAGCTGCTGGGCCGCCGTCCGCACGAGGTCAGCGACGGTCAGCTGCAACGCGCCTGCCTGGCCCGCGCGTTGGTGCTGCGCCCGCGCTGGCTGGTCTGTGATGAGATGACCGCGATGCTCGACGCCTCCACCACGGCCGCGCTGGTCGCCGTCGTCGAGGAGTACCGGCGCGAGCACGGCGCCGGCCTGCTCGCCGTCGGCCACGACCGTGTCCTGCTGGAGCGCTGGTGCGACCGTACGGTCCGCTGGGCGGAGATCACCGGGACCGGCTGAAGCGCGGATGGCGGGTGGGCGAACTCTGCGTACGACGATATCGGCCGGGCCATGACAGGGCGGATACTCGCCAGGGCCGAGCCCACCCGAGCCCACCCGAGCACCCTCGCGCACCACCGCACCACCGCACCTTCGCGCCCCAACGCGTCCCCCCGGAGGCATCATGGCCCTCACCACCCGCCGCGGAGCTGTCAGTACGCTCGCCGCCGCGCTCGCGGGAGCCATCGCGGCACCCGCGTACGCACAGGCGGCCTCGCGGACGGAGCGCGGCGACGACGGCCCCCGGCCGCTGCGCCAGGCTCACGCCCACAACGACTATCTGCACCCCCGTCCCCTGCTCGACGCCCTGTCGCACGGCTTCACCAGCGTGGAAGCCGATGTCTTCCTGGTCGACGGCGAGCTGCTGGTCGCCCACGAGGCCACCGAACTCGACCCGGCCCGGACTCTCCGCGGGCTCTACCTCGATCCCCTCCTGGCACGGGTGCGGGCCAACCACGGCTCCGTATACCGGGGTTACCACCGGCCGGTGCAGCTGCTCATCGACATCAAGGCGGACGGCGCAGCCGCCTACGAGGAGCTGCACCGCCAACTGACCCGCTACCGCTCGATGCTGAGCCGCTACACCGAGGGGAAGGTGCGCGCGGGCGCGGTCACCCCCGTCATCTCCGGCGACCGCGCGGCCCGTGCTCCTATGGAGGCGCAGCGCGTACGGTACGCCTTCTACGACGGCCGGCTCGATGATCTCGGGACGGCGGCCCCAGCCTCCTTCGTCCCGCTCATCAGCGGGAATTGGACCCAGAGCTTCAGCTGGCAGGGCGTGGGCGCGTTCCCCGCCGCCGAGAGCGCGGAGCTGCGACGCATCGTCGACGCCGCCCACTCCCACGGCCAGCGGGTGCGCTTCTGGAGCACGCCCGATCTCCCGGGGCCCGCACGGGACGCCGTCTGGACCGAGTTGCTGGCCGCCGGGGTCGATCACCTCAATACGGATGACCTCGCGGGCCTCGAACGCTTCCTCCGTCAGCACCGTCCGTAGCGCGTAGCGGAGGGCCCCGAGGTCAACCACCCGTACGGCGGACACGCCAGTCGGCATACCCGGCCTCCTCCTCCGCCACACTGGCGGCCGAAAGCCGCGATCCGGTGCGGCGGAGGAGGTTCTCGATGGCTGTTTCGATCTCAGTGATTCTGCTTCTGGCGATTCTCGCGGTGGTCTTCCTGCGCAACGGGGGACTGAAGTTCTCACATGCGACGGTCTGCGTCCTGCTCGGGTTCTTTCTCGCGGGCACGAGCGTGGCGCCGACCATCGCGAACGGGATCTCCACCACGGCCGGCGTGGTCAGCGGCCTCCGCCCCTGACCGACCGCCCGCGTTCCCGGGGACTATGTCCCCACCAGCCGGGACCTGATGAGGAAACGCACCCCCTCGGGTGCCTCCAGGGAGAAGCCGCTGCCGCGTCCCTTCACCACATCGACGATGAGCCGGGTGTGTCGCCACGCCTCGTACTGGCTCACCGACATCCAGAAGGGCACCGGCTCGGCGACCCCCTCGACCTCCAGGGACTGGAGCAGTACGTCGGAGTTGCCGGTACGGAACTCACCGTCCGGATAACACATCGGGGCGCTGCCGTCGCAGCAGCCGCCCGACTGGTGGAACATCAGCGGCCCGTGGTCCGCCCGCAGCCGCCGGATCAGTTCGGCGGCCGCGGGGGTCACCTCGACGCGCGGCTCCGGCGGCTCGGTGGGCTCAAGCGGCTCGGGGGGCTCCAGCGGTTTGGTGGGCTCAGGTGGTTCCACGGACTTCCGTGTCTCCCGGGGGGAAGTCTGCTCATCCATCGTCTCTCGCCCGCCGTCGGTCATCGGTCCGCACCTCCGGCATCGGTCCGCACCTTCAGGGACTCAGTCAACCCCCCGCGACGTTGCGAGACGGTTGCACGCGGACCGGATCCCGGTCCCGAGTATCGGACAGGCACTCGCCCGCCACCGCCGCCGCCACCCGCCCGCCGCCACCCGGGCGCGTCGCCCGTCAGCCGGTGGCGCCGCAGAACTCGGCGTCCAGCACGGGCCCCATACCGGCGGAGGTCCAGTCCCCGTTCAGGTTGAGGGCGAACGAGTGGCCGCCGTCCTCGGTCGTCACCGCGTAGGAGAGCGAGCCGATCCAGCCGCCGGTGTGGCCCCATACCCGAGCCCCGCAGCTCGCCGTGAGCCGTTCGATGCCGAGACCGTAATCGGAGTCGAAGACCGTCGTCTTCATCGCCTTCAACTGCTCCGGCGCCAGTAGCTCACCGCGCATCAGGGCGCTGAAGAACCGGTTGAGATCGCCCGCGCTGGAGATCATGTCGCCCTCGGCCCAGGTCTGGGAGGCGTTCTGGTGGGTGATGTCATAGATCCTGGCCCCGGCGGAGTCCTCGCCCAGTTTCGAGTACGCCCTGCCGCTCGGCCTCGGCATCAGCGAGCTGTTGCCCGGCATGACGGTGGCGCGCAGCCGGAGCGGCTCGATGATCCGCGTGCGCACCTCATGTTCGTAGGCGTTGCCGGTGACCCTCTCCATGATCAGCGCGGCCAGCACATAGTTGGTGTTGGAGTACGCGTACCGGCTCCCGGGGACGAAGGTCGGCGCATGGGCCATGGCGGCGTCCACCGCCTCCTGCGGAGTCCTGGTCTTGTAGCGGTTCTTGAGGAAGCCGGGGACGAGGTACTTCTCCTCGTACGCCGGGTCGTTGATGAAGTCGAAGACGCCGCTGGTGTGGTTGAGCAGCTGCCGTACGGTGATCTTCCGGCCGTCGTGGCCATGGCCCCGTACCACCCCGGGGAGCCAGGTCTCCACCGTGTCGTCGAGGTCGAGCCGTCTCTCCGACTCCAGTTGGAGCATGACGGTCGCCACGAACGTCTTGGTGATGCTGGCGATACGGAACCGGTCGTCGGCTCCGCGCGGCGCGCCGGTTCTGAGGTCGCCGACGCCCGCCGCCCCCTTCCAGACGGTGTTGCCGGTCCGCGCCTGGCTCGCGACGCCGGGGATGCCGTCCCGCACGACGGCGTCCAGCGCCCGTCGGGTCTCCTCGTGCCCCGTACGGTCCGCCGCGTATCCGGTACCGCTCGATGACGCCTGGGCGGGGACCGTGAACGCGGTGGCGGCCAGCGCCGCCACCGCGAGGCCCACCACACTCGTACGCGCCCTGTGCCGTCGTGCCGCCATGTCAGCTCTCCTCATCGCCGGGGACCGCCGTCCCGGGAAAAGACCCACATGAGGAGGTAAGGGTTGAGAGCGGGACGACGGCCTCGCGGCTCTCGCTGTCACTTTCGATCCGTACGCGCACCGACAGCGCTGTCGGAACGTCGAGTTGGGATCGCGAGTTGGGGATCACGACTCGGGATCACGAGTCGGTGGAGGCATGGAGTCCACCTCGCCGAGCAGACGTAACAGTCGGAAGTTTGTTCAGATTCACCGAGGTGGCGGTGAATAAACGGATACTGAACAATCGTGGGTGATCGACAGGGGGTGACCACGGTGCCACGGGGAGAAATGCCGCTCGCGGCGGGGGACGGGGCACTTCTGCGGTTCGCGGCGGACCTTCGCCGGTTGCGCGACGAGGCCGGGAAGCCGGCCTACCGGATTCTGTCGGCCCGCGCGCACTACTCCATCGCCACGCTCTCCGGCGCCGCGGCGGGCCGGCGGCTGCCGACTCTCGCGGTGACCCTGGCCTACGCGCGCGCCTGCGGTGGGGACGAGACGCAGTGGGCGCGGCGCTGGCACGACGTCGCCGCCGAACTCGCGGCCGAGAGCGCCGCGGACGCGGACGAGGCCGCGGCCGCGGAGCGTACGGAAGCGCCCTACGTGGGGCTGGCGGCCTTCCGGCCCGACGACTCCAAGTGGTTCTTCGGCCGCGAGGCCCTGGTCGGCGAGGTGATGACGCGACTGGCCGCCCAGCGGTTCCTGGCGGTCTTCGGCGCCTCCGGGTCGGGGAAGTCCTCCCTGCTGGGCGCGGGCCTGCTCGCGCGTTTACGGGCCGAGAACGACCGCTGCTGGGTGATCACGCTCACTCCGGGGCCGCACCCCCTGGAGGAGACGGCCATCCGGCTCGCCTATCCCGCGCGATCCACCGCCGCCCGGCTCTACGCGGAATTCACCGCGGACCCCGGCAATCTGCACCGGACAGTGCGTCAGATCGCCCTTCAGCGCGGCGGCGACGGCGAAGTCGTGCTGGTGGTGGACCAGTTCGAAGAGGTCTTCACCGTCTGCCGCGGCCAGGAGGAGCGGACCGGGTTCATCGCGGCGCTCATCGCGGCGGCGCGTGCGCCCAGCAGCCGCTGCCGGGTGGTGATCGCGGTACGCACCGACTTCTACCCGCACTGCGCGGAGTACGCGGACCTGGTGGCGGTACTGCGCGACGCGCAGATCACCGTCGGACCCATGAGCGCCGACGAGTTGCACCGTGCCATCGTGCGGCCGGCCGGTCAGGCGGGATGCCGGGTGGAGGGTCCGCTGCTCACCGCCCTGACGGCGCAGGCCCAGGGGCAGGTGGCCGTCCTGCCCCTGCTGTCGCACGCACTGCTGGAGACCTGGCGCCGCCGTCGGGGCAATGTGCTGACACTGACCGGGTTCCAGGCGGCCGGTGGCATCGAGGGCTCGCTCGCGCAGACGGCCGAGGCGTTCTACGCCGCACTCGACCCCGGCAGGCAGGCGGTCGCCCGCCATCTCTTCCTGCGCCTGACCGCCCTCGGTGAGGGCACCGAAGACACCAAGCGCCGCATCACACGCGGGGAACTGGACCCTGACGAGGACACCGCGGCGGTGCTGGAACGGGCCGTGGCCGTACGTCTGATCACCCTCGACGCCGGGCGTCTGGAGGTCACGCACGAGGCGCTGATCCGCGGCTGGCCCCGGCTGCGCCGCTGGCTGGCCCAGGACCGGGAACGCCTGCGCGCCCACCGCCAGCTCACCGATGCCGCCGGGACGTGGGAGTCGCTCAACCGCGATCCCGGCGCTCTCTATCGCGGCACGCGGCTCGCCATGGCGGGGCAACTGGCTCGCGGCGGCGACAGCGGGCTCACCGTACGGGAGCGCGCGTTCCTGGACGCCAGCCTGGCCGCGGAGGCCGCCGAAACCACCACCGCCCTGCGCAGGGCCCGGCGGCTGCGGCTCCTGGTCACCCTGCTCGCGGTCCTGCTGACCCTGACGACCGCGATGTCCGTCTACGCCGTCCGCGCGAACGAGGAGGTCACCCGGCAGCGCAACAGCGCCATCGCCTCGAACGCGGCGGAGAGAGCCACCGAACTCCTGCACAGGGATCCCGCCCTGGCCGCGCAGATCGGTCTGGCCGCACACCGGCTGGCCCCCACCGGACACACGCGCGACAGCCTGGTCAGCACGCTCATGCCCTCATGGGTGGGCCACGACGGCGAGCTGGTCTCGGTGGCGATCGGCCCGGACGGGACATTCCTGGCCACGGCAGGAGGTGACCGTACGGTACGGCTCTGGGACATCGGCGATCCCCGGAGCCCCGTCCAGCTGTCCACCCTCGGCGGCCACGGCGCCTTCGTCCGCTCCGTCGCGATGCGGTGGGACGGGAAGATCCTGGCGACCGCCGGGGACGACCGGAAGGTACGGCTCTGGGATGTGGCCGACCGGAGGCGTCCGGCGCTGCTGGCCACTCTCGACGGCCACACCGGTGCGGTACGCTCCCTGGCCTTCAGCTCCGACGGCCGTACCCTCGCCAGCTCCGGCGGCGACCGGACCGTACGACTGTGGAACACCGGCGACCCGGAACACCCCACGAGCCGGGCGACGCTCGGCGGACATCTGGACACGATCCGCTCCGTGGCCTTCAGCCCCGACGGCCGTACGCTGGCCACGGCCGACGACGACGAGACGGTGCAGTTGTGGGACACCCGCGATCTCGGGCGGCCCACGAGACTGTCGCGATGGCGCGCGCACCGCATCACCGCGCTCTCGGTGGCGTTCAGCCCGCGCCGCGACATCCTGGCCACCGCCGGGGGCGGGGACTCCTCGGTACGGCTGTGGGACATCGCGGACCGCCGGCATCCCCGGGAGCTGTCCGCTCTCACCGGCCACAGCGATGTCGTGGGCGAGGTCGCGTTCAGTCCGGACGGCCGCGCGCTCGCCACCGGCAGCGACGACCGGACCCTCCGGCTGTGGGACGTCACCGATCCGCTCCGGCCCGCAGCCCGAGCCACCCTCACGGGATACACCACGGCCCTCGGCGCGCTGCGCTTCGATCCGAACGGCCGGGCCGTGGTGTCCGGCGCGTACGACGGTGTGATTCGCGTTCTGCCGGTCGACTTCCGTCCTCTCCTCGCGCGCGCGTGTGCCGCCGCGCACCCCACGATCAGCCGGGCGGCGTGGGACCGCTACCTGCCGGGCGTCTCCTACCGGCCACCCTGTCCCTGAGGTCCCCGGCCCGGGGACGTTCTCACCAACGGCATGCCCTGGGATCTGGCCGCCGCCCTTCACTTCCAGGTCAACCAGCGCGCCGCGGGCAAGGGCTCCCTGATGCGGGCGGCCACGTCCGCCGTCCACTTCGCACGCGGCGGACCGCGGGCCACCATGGACGCCGCGCGGCGCATCGCGGCGCTGACCCACCCTGTCCGCTGGACCGAGCCCCTGCACGTTCCCCTGCCGGGATCCGCTGGGCGCGTGCTGCGTCTGCCTCAGCTGACCGATCTCGCGCACCGCCTCGCGGGCTGACCGCGGGCGCCTCCTTCGCCTTCTTCGTCGACCGGTGGCGGGGGGAGATCAGCCCAGCGTCTCCTCGATGAGATCGGCGGCCCGTGAGGTGCCCCCCTCGGCTCGCGCCTCGGCACGGAGCAGCGCCGAACGGCGGGTGACCTCCGGGTCGGCGACGAGTTCGCGCAGAGCGGTCAACAGGATCTCGGCGGTGGCTTCCGCGGTGTCGACGCGGCGGGCCACGCCCAGTTCCACGAGCCGGTCGGCGTTGATGAACTGCTCGGCGCCCTGGGGGACGGCGATCATCGGAACGCCGGTGAGCAGCCCCTCCCCGCTGCCGCCCATCCCCGCATGGGTGACAAACGCGTCGGCCTGTTCCAGGACCGTCAATTGAGGCACCCAGGAGTGCACTTCGACGTTGGGCGGGATGTCGCCGAGGTCCCGCGGGTCGGTGTACTTCCCGATCTGGAGGACGACGTGCCAGCCGGGCAGGTTGCCGAACGCCGCCAGGCACTGGCGGTAGAACTCCGGCCGACGGGTGTACGCCGAGCCCAGCGAGATCAGCAGCACGTTCTCCGCGTCGGCCGGACGCGTCCAGACGCCCTCGCCCGTCCGCGCGCCGGGGCAGAGGCCGACGAACGTCACCGTGTCGGTGTCGACCTGGTCCGCGTGCGGTTGCATCGCCCGGGGGATCAGAGCCAGTGCCCGCGCGGGACGGCCGGAGAAGACGTCCACGTCGGTGGTGGACGCCCCGCACCCGTCGAGCCACCGCGCGAACCTCGCCCGGTACACGTCGGCGCCCGGCAGTTGCCATACGTGCGCCGCGACCTCCTGGTCGTAGCCCTGCCACGCCACGAAGGTCGGCGACAGCTGCATCATGGGCCGGTTCTGGGCCTCGGCGAGGGCGCGCGCGGCGTAGGCGCCGATGTCGTACAGGTAGAGGTCCGCACGGTCGTGGTCGTAGACGGCGCGCAACCGCGGCAGGGCCCGGATCGCGTCGTCGAGGAACAGAGTCATCGCGGCGATGGGGTCGTCGGGCCAGTTGTTGTCGGCCACCGGCAGCACGGAACCACAGGGGACGAACTCGGCGCCGGTGGCCGCGATCAAGTCGGCGACCGCGGGATCGTTGGCGTACGTCACCCGATGGCCACGGGCCACCAGTTCACGGATGATCTCAAGGCTCGGCAGGACATGGCTGACGGCGGGGATGCCGACCATCGCGATATGGGCACCGCGACGGGACTGGGCACGGCGACGGGACATGGACGATCACTCTCATATTCAGGTCTACGGCGGAAGGACACGGCGAACCGGTGCGCCAACCCCTCGCCGCACGATGACGGTTGTGGTGACGCACACGGGTGTGCGCGACGGGAGCGGGGGCCCGGCCCCGCCCGGTGTCAGCCGTAGATCTGATGGAGGAAGTACATGCCCGGGACCCTAACCCGCCACCGGATCCCCGGCCAGAGGATTTTCGTACCCGGGACTGACCGCGTCGGCCGTGATGTCCGGGCAGGCGTCGGCCGTGACATGGCCGACCGGCAGGGTGCGATCATGGGGCCGGATACGAACATACGATCCCCGCTGATACCGATACGCACCCCACGAGGAAACGTTCGCCATGCCTGTGCCCGCCGACGCGACAGTCCTGCATCCGATGCCCGATCAGCCGCGAGTGGTGCTGCTCAGACCGCTGGTGAAATCGCCTCTGATCGAGGTCGGGGAGTACTCCTACTACGACGACCCGGGAGACCCGACGGCGTTCGAGACCCGCAACGTGCTCTACCACTACGGCCCCGAGAAACTGGTCATCGGGAAGTTCTGCGCGCTGGGCACGGGCGTCCGGTTCATCATGAACGGTGCCAACCACCGCATGGACGGCCCGTCGACCTTCCCCTTCCCCACCATGGGCGGCTCGTGGGCCGAACATTTCGACCTGCTCACCGGCCTGCCGGGGCGCGGTGACACCGTCGTCGGCAACGACGTCTGGTTCGGTTACCGCACGACGGTGATGCCCGGCGTACGGATCGGTCATGGCGCGATCATCGGCTCCGGCGCCGTGGTCACCACGGACGTGGCCGACTACGGGATCGTCGGCGGAAACCCGGCCCGGCTCATCCGTACCCGCTACAGCGCCGAGGACGTGACCCGGCTGCTGTCAGTGGCCTGGTGGGACTGGCCGGCGGGGCACATCACCGAGCATGTACGAACGATCATGTCGGGCAGCGTCGCCGATCTCGAAGCCGCCGCCCCGGGGGCCCCTCGTATGTGACACGGCGACTGCCGAGACCGGATTCGGGATCTGAGCCCGGGAGCACGCCGACTTTCCGGTGGCCCTTGGACCGCGTCCTATGTGGTGAGTCGGAGGGGTCGTTCGCAGCAGCGGAGGGCCCGTTGGCGTACGAGGCGGTGGACGCCCCGTACGCCGACGGGCGCGCCCGCGGCCTCAGCCGAGGCCGGCGCGGGCGATGCGTGCCGCCGCGCGTTCGGCGATCATGATGGTGGGGGCCTGGGTGTTGCCCCGGGTGATGGTGGGCATCACGGAGGCGTCGGCGACGAACAGCCCCTGTGTGCCGTGCACCGCCATGGTGCGGGGGTCGGTCACGGCGGTGGTGTCGGTGCCCATCCGGCAGGTGCCGACCGGATGCCATTCGCTGCCCACGTTGCCGTCGATCCACGTGTCGAGGTCCGCGTCGGACCAGTCCTGCGGGGTGAGGGCCTCGCCCCCGGTGGCTTTCGCCAGGGTCGGGGTCCTGAAGAGTTCGCGTGCCCGGCGGAGGCCGGACCGCAGCCGGGCGCGGTCGCCCTCGTCCCGGAGGTAGCCGGGATCGACGAGCGGCGCCTGCGCGGGATCCGCGCCGGCCAGTCGTACGGTGCCGTGGCTGTCCGGGTCCAGCACACTGATCGCGCAGGTGACGACCGGCTCCTCGATGAGGGTCATCTCGGCGGTCATGCCCAGCAGTGTCAGGGTGAACTGGAGGTCGGCCACCGGGCGTTCGGCGCCGCTGCGCAGTGTGGCCGCGGCCTGGGTGAGCGAGGCGAGCGGCCCGCGGCGCAGCAGCTGGTAGTCGCGGACGTCGTTCGCGGTCAGGGAGTTCCAGAGCGGGCTGCCGTCGAGGACCGGCCACACCGGTGTGACCATCGGGTGGTCCTGCAGATGTGCGCCCACCCCGGGCAGGTCGCGCACCACGGGCACGCCGAGGTCGCTCAGGTGGTCGGCCGGGCCGACGCCGGAGAGCATCAGCAGCTGCGGGCTGCGCAGGGCGCCGGCGCACAGCACCACGCCCCGCCGGGCGCGGACCTCCGTGTCGCCCACCCGTACGCCTACGGCCCGCACGCCGTCCCACAGCACGGACGTGACCTGGTGCCCGGTGGCGACGGTGAGGTTGTCCCGGCCGCGGGCCGGCGTCAGGTAGCCGTCCACGACGCTGTGCCGCCGGCCGTCCCGGATGTTGCTCTGGATCAGGCCCACCCCTTCGCCGGACGGGCCGTTGAAGTCCTCGACCAGCGGCAGGCCGTGTTCCACGCCGGCCGCGACGAAGGTGAGCGGCAGGGGGCCGGCGTCCCGGATCGAGCTGACCGCCATCGGGCCGCCGGTCCCGTGCCAGTCGTCGGTACCGCGGTCGCTGTCCTCGACGGCGCGCAGGGCCGGGCGCACGTCCGGCCATCCCCAGCCCGCCGCGCCCCGGGCCTCCCAGGTGTCGTAGTCCTCCGGGCGCCCGGTGAACCACGCCATCATGTTCATGCTGCTGCCACCGCCGAGCCCGCGCCCTTGCGGGAGCCCGATCCGGCGCCCACCGAGGGCGCGTTGCGGCGTGGTCAGGTCGCCCCAGGCCTGAGGCCCGGCGAGGAGCTGGAAGGCGTTTCCGGGGGTCCGGGCCTCCGGTTCCTCACCGGTGGTCGTTCCGGCTTCCAGCAGCAGTACCCGGCAGGCGCGGTCCTCGCTCAACCGCGCGGCCAGTACGCATCCGGCCGCGCCGGCCCCCACGACCACGAAGTCCGCCTCGGCCGGCAGCGATGTTGCGTCTTGCGTCATCTTGTTCCACCCATGCTCTTGTCCCATCCATCCCCGTGGAGCGTTCGAGGCACGATCCGTCGTGTCTCGCGCAGTCCGACTCATCTTATCTGAGTCGAACTCATCTGAAATTACCTCGAGTCATCTTGAATGAGTTTGTATGATGTCGGTCGTGAGCCCCCGTACCCCCAGCCGTCGCGCCGACTACGCGGAACTGACGCGTCGGGCGATCATCGACGCGGCCCGCACGCTGTTCGTCCGGCGCGGCTTCTTCGGCAGCAAGATCGATGAGATCGCCGAGCTCGCCCATGTCGCGCCGGGCACCGTCTACGCGGTCGGCGGTGGCAAGCAGGGGCTGCTGCGGATCATGATCGACGAGTGGGCGGACGCGCCGGAGCTGAAGGAGAGCCTGGAACGCCTGCCCGGCCTGCGCGATCCCCGTGAGGTGCTGGCCCTCGTGGCCTCGGCGAGCCGGAAGGTCCGCGAGGACCACGGCGCCGTCATGCGGGTGCTGCTGAGCACCGCGCCGCACGACGAGACCGCCGCTGAGGGCCTGCGCGAATCGACCGAGCGCTACCGGGGCACGCTGACCGCGACGGCCGAGCACCTGCATGAACTGGGGAGCCTCGCCGAAGGCATCGACGTCCGGCACGCGACCGACGTGCTGTGGTTCTACTTCGGCTACTCCGGTTATCTCACGCTCGCCGACGACAACGGGTGGTCGCTCCCGGATGCGGAGCGGTGGCTGCTGGTCCAGTGCGAGCGCGCGCTCCTGCGCTGAGCGACAGGAGCCGAAGAGAGCCGTGCCGTCCTCGGCCGCATCGACTGGTCCGTGGTGAGTGTGGACTCCACCTCCTGCCGAGCCCACCAGCACGCCGCCGGGGCCCGTAGGAGAACCCCGCGGGTGCCGGGAAAAGAGGCACGTCCCGGCAGCACGGGTTAGACGCCGGTGTGGATGTGGTGCTCGGGGGCGTCGGCAGGGATCTCGACGGCGCTGGTGGTCGTGGTGGCGGGCTTGGTGCGCAGGATCGTGGCGGCGGCGATGAGGGCGGCCAGGGTCAGTGCCGCGCCGGTCGCGAATGCGAGGTGGAAGCCGGCGGTGAGTGCGGTGGCCGGGTTGGTGCCGATGGCAGTGAGGGCGGTGCTGTGCGAGGTGGCGAGGGTGGTGAGGGCGGCGACACCGACGGCGGCGCCGACCTGCTGGGTGGTGTTGAAGAGGCCGGAGGCCAGGCCCGCGTCTTCGGGTCGGGCATCGGACATGGCCAGGGTGGTCAGGGCGGTGATGGCCAGTCCGAAGCCGCCGACGGCGAGCATGGTGGGCAGCAGGTCGGTGGCGTAGTGGGCGCTGCCTGCGGGCAGGCGGGTGAGCAGGCCGATACCGGTGGCGACGAGGGCCAGGCCGATCAGGAGGGTGTGGCGCTCGCCGAGGCGGGCGATGGCGCGGGCGGAGATGAACAGCGAGACGGCGCCGATGGTGAGGGCGGCGGGGAGCATGGCCAACCCGGTCCGGGCGGCGCTGTAGTGCTGGACGTTCTGCATGTAGAGCGCGATCAGGACCTGGAAGGCGAACAGTCCGGCGAGCAGGAGGGTCTGTACGAGGTTCGCGCCGGCGATGGTGCGGGAGGTGAACATCCGTAGCGGCAGCAGGGGTTGGGCGGCGCGGGCCTGGCGGAGCACGAAGCCGGCCAACAGCGAGGCGGCCAGGGCGGCGAAGCCGAGGGTGTGGGTGCCGACCAAGCCGTGGGCGCCGGCGGAGACGATGGCGTAGACGCCGAGCATCAGGCCGCTGGTGACCAGGATCGCGCCCAGGATGTCAACACCGGCCCGCAGGCCGGGACCGCTCTCGCGGGACAAGACCCGCAGCGCGAGCGTGAGGGCGACGGCGCCGATGGGCAGGTTGATGTAGAAGATCCAGTTCCAGCTCAGGGCCTGGGTGAGGGTGCCGCCGAGCACCTGGCCGAGGGAGGCGCCTCCGGCCCCGACGAAGCTGAACGCGCCGAACGCCTTGGCCCGCTCGGCGGGCTGGGGGAAGAGTGTGGCGATCATGCCGAGGCTGACGGAAGCGACCATCGCCCCGCCTACGCCCTGGGCGAAGCGGGCCGCGATGAACATGGCGGGCGTGGCGGCCAGGCCGCAGGCCGCGGAGGCGGCGGTGAACACGCCCAGTCCGGTGGTGAACATCTTCTTGCGGCCGATCAGGTCGCCGACCCGGCCGGCCAGGAGCAGCAGACCGCCGAACGCGATCACGTAGGCGTTGACGACCCAGCTCAGGCCGGAGGGCGTGAAGTCGAGGTCGCGCTGGATGGACGGCAGGGCGACGGTCGTGATCGACCCGTCGAGGATGATCATCAGCATGCCGGCGCAGAGGATGGCAAGGGCCAGCCAACGCGAACGGGGCGTGTCGGACACGGGTCTCTCCTGGTGTGTGAGGACTACAAGAGAGACCGTAGCAGATGGTTTTTTAATAGACGATCTATTCTCGGACTACTTCTGAGTGGTGCGGCGTCGACGCACAGGCTTGTGCGACACGGTCGGCTTGGCCAGCTCCCCCTCTGTGAGCCGGGTCAAGGCGCCGACGAACGCCTGCCGTTCACCTTCGGGCAGGAAGTGCAGCACCTCGGCGTGCACGCGGTCCACGATCTCCCCTCCCTGCCGCACCTTCTCGGCTCCAGCCGGGGTTACCTTGATGATCCGGGCACGCCGGTCCGTGCTGGACGGATGCCGCTCCGCCAGGCCCTCCCGCTCCAGTTCGTCGACGGTCACGACCATCGTGGTCTTGTCCAGGCCCGCGATCTCCGCCAACCGGGCCTGTGTCTGCTCGCCCTCCATCGCGTGAAGCAGGACGCAGTGCGCCCGGGGCGAGCTGTCGACCTCGGCCAGGGCGGCCGTCAGGCGGGTGTCCATCACATACGCGGCGTGCGTCAGCATGCCCGTGAGATCGCGGACCGAACGGGTGGGGGGAGGGGTGCTCATGCCGCCAGAATACGACAGGAACTAGATAGTTCAACAGCGGGACGATCTGGGCCGCCGTGCCTCGCGGCCAGCTGGAGGAACTGGGCCGCGCGCTACGTACGGCGTTCATCTGCGACTACCTCGCCGATGCCGACCTGCGCCGCGAGACCAACGACGAGCTCCAGGTCGTGGGGAGCTGGAGCTTTTCCCGGTATCGCCGGACGGAGTCCGTAATCGCCGGAAGCTCACCTTCCGAGGCGGTCGGCCGTCGAAGTCCGACAAGGCGGACGACTGCGAGCGCCATGCTGTCGAGTGCGGCATTCAACCACTTCAAGCGCCACCCTGCCGTGGGCGAGATACGACAAGTTCGCTGTCCGCTATGAGGCGACCGTACTGGTCACAGTCTTCAGCGTGGGGCTGTGAGGCGTGCGTGCTGGAACAGGCGGACCACGTCGACAGTGTCCTCGGTGTGGCGGCGCTGTCCGGACGGTGTGCGCTCCGGGCTGAGCATGCGCAGCACGCGGTGCACGTAGTCCGTGTCCTGCTGCGGCAGCAACAGCGCGCGCAGCAGCGCCGGCCTCGCCGCCACCGTGCCAGTTGCTGAGTGGCTATAGCGGCGTTACAGTCTATAGCGATGCTACAGAATACATTCGGTGACGCCCGCAAAAGACTGCTCGCCGCAGCGTTCGAGATCGCCACACGCGACGGTGTCGACGCGGTCTCTACGCGCGCGGTCTGCGCCGCCGCAGGCGTACAGGCTCCGTCCCTGTACCACCATTTCGGCGACCGGGCGGGACTGATCCGCGCTGTCGTCGATATCGCGTTCGAGGAGTACTTCCACCGTAAGGACGCCGGTACGGCGACAGTTGACGCGGACCCGCGCACCCGCGTGGCGGCTGGCTGGGACGCGCACGTGGCGTTCGCCCTTGCCTACCCGGGTCTCTACCCGGCGATGTACCCGACGTCGGGCCCGCTACCAAGCCAGGTCGAACGAAGCGGTGCGCTGCTGCGCGCCGGGTTCGACGAGCTCGAGCAAGCAGGCGCCCTCCGGCCCGGGATCACCGCGGTGCTGGCGACGAACGCGCTCCGCGCAGCCCTCCGCGGCGTCGCTCACGCCGTCGCCGCGGACCCCGGCAGCGGCGACAACGACATGACGTCCGCCGTCGTCCGCGACGCGCTCATCAACGCGCTCGTCGCGGACCGGGCACGTGGCTGACCCCTTGTCGGTCCGGCCCCGGACCGGCGAGAACCCTCACGATGGAGCGACAACCATGACCGACCTGCTCGCAGGCAAGACCATCCTCATCACCGGCGCCTCGTCCGGTATCGGCGAGTCCGCCGCGCACCTGTTCGCCCGCGAAGGCGCGAACGTCGTCATCACCGCCCGCCGCAAACCTGAACTCGACCGTGTCGCCGGCGACATCACCGCTGGAGGAGGCAACGTTCTCGCCGTTCAGGCCGACACTACGAACGCCGGACAGCTGCGGCGAGCCATCGGGGCCGCGGTCGAGAAGTGGGGGCGTCTCGATGGCGCCCTGAACAACGCCGGCCGCACCCAGGGCGGCGGCCGCCTCGCCGAGGTCACCGACGAGAGGTTCGACTCCCTCATCGAGATCAACTTCAAGGGCGTGTGGCTGGCGATGCGCGCCGAACTGCAGGCGATGACCGCGGAGGGCGCCGCTGGTGGCTCGATCGTCAACATCAGCAGCGTCGGCGGCACCTTCGGCGCTGCCGGGCAGAGTGTGTACGGGGCGACGAAGGCCGCCGTCACCGCCATGAGCCGCGCCGCCGCCGCCGAATACGGCCGCGAAGGTGTCCGCGTCAACGCGATCGCGCCCGGCGCCACGATGACCGAGATGATGGTCGCCTGGCAGCAGCGCGACCCGGACATCGTCGAGCACCTCAGTTCCCTTGCCGCCCTCGGCCGCCCCGGCCGGCCGGACGAGATAGCCGAAGCCGCTGCCTGGCTCCTCAGCGATCGCGCCGGCTACGTCACCGGCATGACCCTCGGCGTCGACGGTGGCACCGCCACCTGGCCGCACTGAGCCATCCCGAGCCGCGCGGCACCCCCCCCACGGCTGCGTCGAACGGCTCTCGGGCGAACGGGCACCCGCTTCTCGGTATGGGGGCGCGAGTGCGGGGCGGTCAGCCGGCGGCCGCTCGGGATACACCTACGGCACCAAGGCGCACACCGCGGAAGAGCTGGCCAGGATGCTCGCCGACCGCCTCGGCCTGGCCTTCACCGAGCACGACAGTTACTTCCGAGGTGTCCACCGCGCCGCTGAGGCCGCGTGCGGGCGGCCAAACACTGCGGCACCCTCCACGCCGTCGGCTGAGCCGGCGCAACATCGGTGCCCAATTCCTGTGGCGTAGGCGGCTGTTCGCCTGCTGTGCGGGCGAGCTGACCCGTAGCGTAAGGCAGGGTGTCCGAAGCACCTGGCCTCTTATTCCGGTGGGCCTCCGCCACCGAGCCGTAGGCAACGACTGCGGGCGCGCCGGGATGCGTCGACGGAGACCAGAGCCCGGAACCCGTCCCACTTCGGCTCGCCCGCCCAGCCCGGCCGCAGATCAGACTCGGGCGCGGGAGTGCTGAGCCTCGGCTCAGGAGGCGTCCACGTCACACCCCTACGACCTGCCTTCGGTCAGCCGGCTGGCGGTGTTCTCGATCCAGAGCAGCGTCCATTCCACTCCGGCCTGCCACCCGGGCTCCGCTCCGGGTGTACCGGCCTTCTGCGTCGGCTCGGATGTTGGCAGCAAGGGTGCGCAGGTCCCTCTGCGGGCCCTGCCGCCGGGCCGCGTCCACGGCCTGGCGTATCTCGTCAGTGATTTCGACCTGGCGCTGGTGCTGGCCGGGCTGGACGAGGACGCGGGCTGAGCCGCCTCAGCCCGCTCAGCGGGCGTGGCTCACGGTTACGGATCTTCCGGGAAGAAGGGAGCGTGGCGGATCGTGGGCCGTTCGATGTCGGGCAGAGCCAGATCGACGGGCTCGGCCAACTGTCTCTGCGACAGCGTCCGGATGCCGTGTGAAGTCAGCAGCCGCAACACGTCACGCTCGAAATCCGAGGAACAGTCCGCCGGCGTGCTCACCAGGTCCGCAGTGTCGTCGCGCAGCCTGGATGGCCGGGCGAACGCCGCCGTCGGGCGTGGTGGAGTCGTCAAAGGACGTGCGGTGCGGGGCACTTCATTCCCCGGCGTTCATGCTCGACCTTCTCGATGAGCCGATCGGTCTCGACCTCGGCCAGGGTGCGATCTCTCCGTTTGGTGTCGGTGGTGGTGAGAGTCGGTCGCGCTGGGCTCGGGGTCTGGTGCCTCGACCGTATGGAGCGTCAGCCGCTGGTGGAGGCGATCGGCGACTCCCGCCGGGACGCCGCCCTCGCTCGCCGCAGCCAGACCGCCCGCGAGCAGGAACGGCGCAGTGCGGAGTAGGAAGCCGCGGCACGGGAGGCGAGGCGGCCGGTGTGCGCAGACTGTGAGCGTCAGTTCACCGATGACCGGTGGAAGGCCGTGGACCCCTCCGACTGGAGCCGGCCGCGGCAGTCGGACCCGCACCTGTGCGAGGACTGCCAGAGCCGGGCCGTCGCAGCCCAGCAGCGGGCCGAAGCCGGCGAACGCGAGCGTAAGGAGCAGGAGCGGCGCCAGGAGAAGGTCTCCGGCTCCCTCGCACGGGTGGCGTTCTGCTGGTCGATCTTCGCCTGGACCTTCGGGTCGAGAGTGCGCCCGGTCCAGGTGGCCTGGTGCGCGGCGAGCTTGTGGACGGGGTGCGGGGTTGCCCACTGCCCGCTGTCTGTCCGTCGCGGTGAAGGGTGGACTGGTGATTCCTGAGCCGGGCCAACGGACGGGCCGCATGGGTTCGGTGGGGGACGGGAGCAGCCCGAGTGCTCGTCAAGTGGTGTCGGTGCCTCGTGGTAGACAGAGGCTTTTTGGTCGGCAAAGCTACGGGGGAGGAGCATGACGTCTGAGGAGCTTGCGTTCGATCACGAGCAGGTGCGCATACACGGATTCGAGCTGTACGAGGGGACTTTCCTCGACGTGCGTGCGGCGATCCTGGGGATGCGGCAGGACGTCAAGGACGAGTTCCGTAGAGGACGAGGTGCCTGAGCTGCTGACTCGATCCATATCCGGATGAGGGGCACCCCGACCCGGCACCGTGGCCCGGCGCCCCGATCCGGCACCGTGGCCTGGTGCGGCGAACGCGGGTACCGGCCGGGGTCGGGGCTCAGCGCACCGGGAAGCCGAATGAGTGGCCCTGCCTTGAGCTGGGGGAGGAGTCCGCGCAGGGCTTCGATGGTCTGGGTGCGGTCACCGCCCGCGTCGTGGAAGAGGAGTGTCGGTCCGTTGGGCAGTTCCCGCTCGACGGTGGCGACGATGGCGTCCGTGCCCGGGCGCTCGAAGTCCTTGGTGTCCACGTTCCAGCCCAGCGGGCGCATGCCCCGGGAAGCGGCGAGGTTGCGGCTGTAGGGGGTGAAGGCCCCGCCGGGCGCCCGGTAGTACATCGGCCGTACGCCCCCGGACGCTTTGGTGATCACGCGTTCGGCGTCGAGTATCTGCTGCGACTGGTAGGTCTCGGACTCCTTGTCCATGGCGGTGTTGTGCGACACCGAGTGGTCGCACAGCCGGTGGC